>NZ_JAERWM010000010.1:0-384527 GCF_016918125.1 Aeromicrobium sp. YIM 150415
CTCAATGGCCCCCCCTTTCCTAAACCGGCCACACCCCTGGGTCCCCTATTGGGGAGCACATTTCGGTCCAGCGCGCCGGGGTCAGAAGAGGGCGGTGGCGAGTGAACGCCGCGCCGTCGCCACGCGGGGATCGGTGACGCCGACGACCGTGAACAGTTCGAGCAGGCGCTGTCGGATCCGTTCGCGCTCATCGCCACCCGTGCGCCGGATCAGATCGATGAGCCGGTCGAAGGCATCGTCGACATGTCCACCCGAGACATCCAGATCCGCCACCAACAGCTGCGCCTCGACGTCCTCGGGACGATCGGCAGCGGCCTGCCGCGCGGATGACAAGTCGGCTCCCTGTGTGCGTGCCATCAGCTTGACACCGGCGAGGCGCTCGCCGATCTCGCTCTCCCCCGGATGCTGCGCCGCGAGCTTCTCGTACTCGGCGATCGCGGTCGTGAAGTCTCCGGCGGCGAAGGCCTCGTCGGCGGCCGCGAACCGCGGGTCGTCGGCCGGCTCGTCGTCGGCACTCTCGTCGACCGGGGCCTCGCCGCTGGGCTGGGCCCGGCCGGTCAGACCGTGCTGGGCGGCGAGACGGACCAGCTCGTCGAAGTAGCGGTCGACCTCGGCGGCGTCCACCGTGCCTTGGAAGAGCGGGACCGGCTGACCCTTGACCAGGCCGACCACGAAGGGCACGCCCTGGGCACCGAGGGCCTGGGCGACACCGGGGCTGGCGTCGACATCGACCCGTGCCACCTGGATCGCCCCCTGGTGGCGCGCGGTGGCGGCCACAAGCACCTCATTGAACTCCTCGCTCTGCGGCGATCGCGGCGACCACAGACTCAGGACCACGAGATGCTGCATCGAGGACTCGACCACCGCCTGGAAGTTCTGCTCGGTCGCGTCGATGACGTAGACGCCACCGCCACCGGCTCCTCCGCCGGGAGGACCGGACGGGGCCGGGTTCGACAGAGCGGACAGATCGAAGGCACCGGGGCGCGAGAACGTCATGGACCCATTGTAGGAACCACCTCGACACTCCCCGGGCGGTGACCTACACACCTCTCGCGGGCTCGTTCTGCGCCGGGGCGGTGACGTACGCACCTGTCACGGCCGGCGAGACGTGCCTGACTCACCGCTCGATCGAGTGAGAGGTGCGTAGGTCACCGCCCAAACGGGTGAGGTGCGTAGGTCACCGCCCGGGATCGCGGGGCCGCCGGCCTAGTGGAAGGCCGTCGGGTTGCGCGGACCGCGCAAGCCCGAGCGCTGGACGACGCGCTGGATCGTGAGGTCGCGGCCGTCCGGGTCGGAGATGTAGCGGATCTTGCGAAGCCCCTGCGACCGGGCTGCGGACTCGAAGACGAAGTGCCCGTAACCGAGCACGCGACCGATGACGGGCTTCTCGACAGTGATGTCGAGGATGCGCGTGATGGGCATCGTGGCGATCTTGACGGTGAAGACCCCGGAGGCGCGAAAGACCCGCATATTGGTGACGACGAAGATGTCGCGATACTCGCGAGCGGCGATATAGCCCGCCCAGCCGGCGACGCCGAGCGAGAGCAGGAGGAAGAACCACCCGGCACCGACCGGGACGACCGCGACGGCGACGTAGATCAGGAAGACCGCGAAGAGTCCGCCGATCGATGGCAGGACATACACCACCCAGTGCTTGCGGACGAGGTCGATAACGTGCTCGCCTTCGTCGTCGAGCAGATGGTGCTCGACCTCCTGCTCGAGCATCCGCAGCAGCCAGGCGAACACCGGCCGGTCACGTCCCGAAGAGCGAGTCGATGAAGACGCCGACCTGCGCGAAGGCACCGAGGGTCGCGTCCCAGGCGTCACCCACCGCACGGGCAGCGCCTTCCGGGGCCGTGAGCAGGTAGTACAGCACGAACCCAGCGATGACGAGAACGACGAGCTTCTTCAGCACGGTTCCGTTGTACCGGAGTCGGCAGCGCGATCGGTGAAGGCGCGCCCGAGGGTGCCGCCCTGCCCGTCCGGCGTGGCGGCCAGCAGTTCGTCGGCCGCGGTGAACGGATCGGTCCGTCCGGCGAGAACGTCCTCGGCGAGCTCCTCGAGCCGGTCCCGGCGTCCGAGCTCGAAGCGGCGGCTCACCTCGGCGAGGGCGATCTGCTCCACCTCACGGCGCAGGCGTGCACGTCGCCGCCGCTCCAGGGCACCCGAGGCCTGCTGGTGCGCGTGATGCTCGTCGAGTGCCGAGACGAGATCGTCGACGCCCTCCCCCGTCGTCGCGACCGTGAGCACGATCGGCGGCGTCCAGGCGTCGTCCGTGCGCTGGGTCATCGAGAGCATCGTGCGCAGTTCGCGCCGCGTGGTGGCTGCTCCGTCGCGGTCGGCCTTGTTGACGCAGAAGACATCGCCGATCTCCAGGATGCCTGCCTTGGCGGCCTGGATACCGTCGCCCATGCCGGGCGCGAGCAGCACCACCGCGGTATCGGCGAGCCCGGCGACCTCGACCTCGGACTGCCCGACTCCGACGGTCTCGACGAGCACCACATCGCAGCCGGCGGCATCCAGCACGCGGATCGCGTGCGGTGCCGCCCACGACAGTCCGCCCAGGTGGCCGCGGCTCGCCATCGAGCGCACGTACACCCCGCGGTCGGTGGCGTGCTCCTCCATGCGGATGCGATCGCCCAGCAGCGCTCCCCCGGTGAAGGGAGAGCTGGGATCGACGGCCAGGACTCCCACGGTCCTGCCCTGGCGACGCATCGCGGTGACCAGCGCCGAGGTGGTGGTCGACTTGCCGACGCCTGGCGCACCCGTCAGCCCGATCACCTGTGCCCGCCCCGTGTGACCGGCGAGCGCAGCGCTCACCTCGCGCAGCGCCGGCGATTCCGCCTCGACGAGCGAGATCAGACGTGCGACCGACCTGGCCTCACCGGCGCGAGCGCGGGAGACCAGGTCGGCGACGTCGTGACGTGGAGGCAGGGCCGCTCAGCCCTGCGGAACGCGGACGATGAGGGCATCGCCCTGACCGCCGCCACCGCACAGCGCGGCGGCACCCACACCGCCGCCGCGGCGCTTGAGCTCGTGGACGAGGTGCAGGACCACGCGAGCGCCGCTCATGCCGATCGGGTGGCCCAGAGCGATGGCACCGCCGTTGACATTGACGATGTCCTCGCTGATGCCGAGCTTCTTGGTGGAGGCGACGCCGACAGCCGCGAAGGCCTCGTTGATCTCGACGAGGTCGAGGTCGGCGGCCGTCAGCCCCTCCTTGGAGAGAGCCTTCTCGATGGCATTGGCCGGCTGCTCCTGCAGCGTGGAGTCAGGGCCGGCCACATTGCCGTGGGCGCCGATCTCGGCGATCCACTCGACTCCCAGCTCCTCGGCCTTGGCCTTGCTCATGACCACCACGGCACACGCGCCGTCGGAGATCTGGCTGGCGGTTCCGGCCGTGATCGTGCCCTCCTTGGAGAAGGCCGGGCGCAGCTTGCCGAGGGACTCGGCGGTGGTGTCGCCACGCACGCCCTCGTCGGCGGAGACCACGACGGGATCGCCCTTGCGCTGGGGGATCTCCACAGGCACGATCTCGTCATCGAAGGCACCGTTCTTCTGCGCCGTGGCCGCCAGCTGGTGGGACCGGGCGCCGAAGGCGTCCTGCTCCTCACGGGTCAGCCGGTCGACCTGGGCATTGCGCTGCTCGGTGAGCGAGCCCATGGCCTGATCGGTCAGCGCGTCCCAGAGGCCGTCGTACTCCATGTGGTCGAGCATCGTCGCGGCACCGTACTTGTAGCCCTCACGCGAGCCCTTGAGCAGATGCGGGGCCTGAGTCATCGACTCCTGGCCACCGGCGACCACGATGTCGTATTCACCGGCGCGCACCAGCTGGTCGGCCAGGGCGATGGCGTTGAGGCCCGACAGGCAGACCTTGTTGATGGTGATGGCCGGAACGTCGAGCGGGATGCCGCCCTTGAACGCCGCCTGACGAGCGGGGACCTGTCCGGCTCCGGCTCCGAGCACCTGGCCCATGATCACGTAGTCGACCTGGTCGCCGGCGATACCGGCCCTCTCCAGGGCGCCCTTGATGGCGATGCCGCCGAGATCGGATCCGGACAGCGTCTTGAGGCCGCCGAGAAGTCGTCCGATCGGGGTCCGGGCCCCGGCGACGATGACGGACTGGGTCATGGCACAGCTCCTTCGCGTGACGTTGCGATCACATTACTGCAGAGTCAACTTACGGTGGCCGCGTGTGGCGGGGTTCACAGGGTCACATGATCGGGATGTGCACGGGCTCGTCCCCGAAGCGCACGCGGCGACCGGTGATCTCATCGGCCTCGATCGCGATGACGTTGTACTTGAAGGTGGGCAGCTGCGGATGGAGCCGGTCGACGTCGAGGCGCTCCTTCTCGTCCTCGGACTCGACCTGCCGGGCGCGACCGCGGACGACGACGCTCACCGCTCCCTCCTCCCCTACCTCGTCGGCCTCGAAGGCCACGTGGCCGTCCAGGATGAGGGCCATCAGCTTGGTGCCCTCGGCCGTGCGGAAGAGGACGGTCTCGCCGGTGACGATGTAGTTGACCGGGAAGATGTCGGGACGGCCGAGGGTCGACACCGCCAGGCGCCCCAGCGACTGCGCCGCCAGGAACTCCCAGGCCTCATCGATGCTCAGCTCGGTGATCGGGGCATCGTTCATGTCTCTATTGTCCTCCACCACCGGGCTCAGCGATATGGGCTGCATTACGCTGCGTCCATGTCCAGCGAATCCCTTGTTCCCGGTCACCTGCTCACCGCCATCGATCACGTCGGCATCGCCGTCGCGGATCTCGATGACGCCATCGAGTTCTATGCGCGCGTCTTCGGCCTCGAGTCCGTCCACGAGGAGGTGAACGAGGAGCAGGGCGTCCGCGAGGCGATGCTCGCCGTCGGCGATTCCGGCTCGTGCATCCAGCTGCTCGCGCCGCTCAGCGATGACTCGACGATCGCCAAGTTCCTCGATCGCAACGGCCCCGGCCTCCAGCAGCTCGCCTACCGCGTGAGCGATATCGATGCCGTCTCGGCGACCCTGCGTGACCGCGGCGTTCGCCTGCTGTACGACGCTCCCAAGCGCGGCACCTCCGACAGCCGCGTCAACTTCGTGCACCCCAAGGACGCGGGCGGCGTCCTGGTCGAGCTCGTCGAGCCGGCGACGGCACACTGACGCGAGACCTGCGTCACACGGCGAGACCGTAGCCTCACAAGTTTCCCCTCGGTAACATCCTGGCAACACCCCGACCCCGGAGGACACCCGTGCAGAACATTCTCGACGCCATCATGGCGGGCGACACGACCAGCGACGAGTTCGCGACGATCGAGCTTCCCGAGTCCTACCGCGCGATCACCGTGCACAAGGACGAGGAGACGATGTTCGAGGGCGTCGCGACCAAGGAGAAGGACCCTCGCAAGAGCCTTCACCTCGACGACGTCGCCCTGCCCGAGCTCGCCCCCGGTGAGGCATTGGTGGCCGTCATGGCGAGTGCCATCAACTACAACACCGTCTGGACGTCGATCTTCGAGCCGGTATCGACCTTCCGTTTCCTCGAGCGCTACGGCAAGCTCTCGGAGTACACCAAGCGGCACGACCTCCCCTACCACGTCGTCGGATCCGACCTCGCCGGCGTTGTCCTGCGCACCGGGCCGGGTGTCAACGCCTGGAAGCCGGGCGCGGAGGTCGTCGCACACTGCCTCTCGGTCGAGCTGGAGAGCCCGGACGGCCACGACGACACGATGATGGACCCCGAACAGCGCATCTGGGGCTTCGAGACCAACTTCGGCGGCCTCGCCGAGCTGGCGATCGTCAAGGCCAACCAGCTCATGCCCAAGCCCGACCACCTGTCGTGGGAGGAGGCCGCGAGCCCCGGCCTGGTCAACTCGACCGCCTACCGTCAGCTGGTGAGCCACAACGGCGCCAACATGAAGCAGGGCGATGTCGTGCTGATCTGGGGCGCCTCGGGCGGCCTCGGCTCCTATGCGACGCAGATGGCCCTCAACGGCGGTGCGATCCCCGTCTGTGTGGTCTCCAGCCCGGAGAAGGCCGAGATCGTACGCTCGCTCGGTGCCGAGCTCGTCATCGACCGCTCGGCGGAGGGGTACAAGTTCTGGAAGGACGAGTCCACCCAGGACCCGGCCGAGTGGCGCCGGTTCGGTAAGAAGATCCGCGAGCTCACCGGCGGCGAGGATCCCGATATCGTCTTCGAGCATCCGGGTCGTGAGACCTTCGGCGCCTCGGTCTACGTGGCGCGCAAGGGCGGCACGATCATCACCTGTGCGTCGACCTCGGGCTACATGCACGAGTACGACAACCGCTTCCTGTGGATGAACCTCAAGCAGATCAAGAGCTCGCACTTCGCGAACTACCGCGAGGCCTACGAGGCCAACCGGCTCATCGACAAGGGTCTCATCCACCCGACGGTGTCCAAGGTGTACTCGATCGAGGAGACCGGTCAGGCCGCGCTCGATGTCCACCACAACAAGCATCAGGGCAAGGTCGGCGTGCTGACCCTCGCCCCGGAGGAGGGGCTCGGTGTCCGCGACGCCGAGAAGCGTGCGAAGCACCTCGACGCGATCAACCGCTTCCGCGGCATCTGATCATCTCCGCCTGACACGAGGCCCGGTTCCGTCGCGGAACCGGGCCTCGTGCCGTCTCCGAGCCACGCTCCCCCGTCCGCGCCGGGTCACCTCACCGCTCCGGGATCGCCGAGCGGTGCACATTCGCCCTTCATCGACCGGATCGAGGGCGAATATGCACCACTCGCGGTCACCAGTACCTTCCGGGGCGAGACCGAGGGATCAGGCGTGACGACGCCAGCAGTCGGTGTGCCAGTGCCGGCGCTCGTCGAGCGCGTCGGCGCTCAGCAGGGGCTTGATCTCGGGCCAGACGACGACATGCGGCGTGGCCGGACGAATCGGCTGGAGACAGCCGGGGCACGTGTAGACCTTCGTCGACGACGACCCGGTGAGCGAACGCACCCACCAACCGCCGTCGCGCTTGGTCTCCAGTCGCTCCGTGCCCGGCCTCGCGCCCGGCGGACCGACGCGGCGCTGCGCACGGGCGGCGGCGGCCTTGCGTCGGGACATGACCCCATCGTACGAGTCCATGACGACCGAACGGCGGTAGCTGGTCAACCCCATCGAACCGCCATGAGGTTGACCGGCTACCGCCGTGCCGTGCGTAGGGTTGATGACCTACCGCCACGAGGAGGGCTCAGTAGGTGTGGAAGCCTTCCTTGGTCTTACGGCCGAGCTTGCCGTCCGCGACGACCTTCTCCAGCGTCCGGGCGGGCTGCCAGCCCTGGTGACCGAAAGCGCCGATTAGGGTCTGCTGGATCGCGAGCGACACATCGTTGCCGACGACGTCGAGCAGCTCGAACGGTCCCATCGGCAGCCCGGTCGCCTTCATCGCGTCGTCGATCTCCGCGAGCGAGAGTCCCTCGGCCTCGTGGAGGCGGATCGCGTCGTTGAGATAGGGGAAGAGCAGGGCGTTGACGATGAATCCCGCTCGATCCCCGCAGGAGACGGGGTGCTTGCCGACGGCGAGGCAGAGGGCCCGCACCGTCTCATCCACCTCGGCGGCGGTCTCATCGGTCGTCACGACCTCGACGAGCTTCATGACCGGAGCGGGGTTGAAGAAGTGCATGCCGATGACATCGGCGGGCCGCGAGGTGACCGCGGCGCACTGGGCGATCGAAAGCGAGGACGTGGTGGTGGCGAGGATCGCGCCGGGCTTGCAGATGCGGTCGAGATCGCGGAAGAGCTCGAGCTTGACGTCCAGGTCCTCGGCGATGGCCTCGACGACGATATCGGCATCTCCGAGGGCCTCGCGCTCCGTCGAACCGGTCAGGCGGCCCAGCACATCGGACTTGCCGTCCTCGTCGAGCTTGCCACGGCTGATCGCCTTGTCGAGGCTCTTGGTGATCCGCGCGAGGACGCCGTCCACCTTGTCCTGCCCACGCCCGACGTAGACGACGTCGTAACCGGACTTGGCGAACACCTCGACGATCCCCGAGGCCATCGTCCCGGTGCCGACGACGCCCACGGTCGCGATCGGGCGCGCGAAGGACGGTGCCGCGGAGGTGTCGGCATTGGGGTCCTCGGAGAACGAGCCGTCACTGGCGGCGTGCCGGGTCAGGACGTCGGCCGGCTGGTGCAGCGGATCGCCGGTGCGCCCGTGCTGCTCGGTCAGCCCGGAGACGACGGTCTCGGCGCCGAGAGCGTCGATCAGGGTCAGCGGCCCGACGGGGTAACCGCAGCCGAAGATCATTCCGGCGTCGATATCGGCGGCCGTGGCATAGCCGCTGCCGAACATCGTGGCGGCATGATTCAGATAGGGATAGAGCAGCGCCCGGGCAATGCGCCCGCCCTGATCGTCGGCCACGATGCGGTCCACGATGTCCTGCATGCTTTAGTCTCCTTAGGCGGTTTGTGCACGAGTCGGTTACCGACTGGTAGCAAACAGTAGCCCACACCACACCCGACTGAGAGGGAGACTCCACGTTGAGGGTCGTCATCGCCCGCTGCCAGGTCGACTACGCCGGTCGGCTGACCGCTCACCTGCCCATGGCCACGCGCGTCATCATGGTCAAGGCCGACGGTTCGGTCCTCGTTCACTCCGACGGCGGCTCCTATAAGCCGCTGAACTGGATGAGCCCTCCGTGCACGCTGCGCGAGGAGGTCGCCGAGGACGGCGTCACCGAATGGACGGTGTCGGCGGCCAAATCCGATGACACCCTGAGGATCCGGATCGAGGAGGTCGTGCACGACACCTCGCACGATCTCGGCGTCGACCCGGGGCTGCGCAAGGACGGCGTGGAGAAGCATCTGCAGGAGCTGCTGGCCGAGCACACGACGACCCTCGGCGAGGGCATGTCGCTGGTGCGCCGCGAGTACATGACGGCGATCGGCCCGGTCGACCTGCTGTGCCGGGACGCCGCCGGGGCGGCCGTGGCCGTGGAGATCAAGCGCCGCGGCGAGATCGACGGGGTGGAGCAGCTGACCCGGTACCTGGAGCTCATGAATCGCGATCCGCAGCTACGTCCCGTGCGCGGCGTCTTCGCGGCCCAGGAGATCAAGCCCCAGGCACGTGTGCTCGCCGAGGACCGCGGTATCCGCTGCGTCGTCGTGAACTACGACGAGCTGCGCGGCATCGACGACCCCAGCCTGCGCCTCTTCTAGCGCCTGCCCGCGAGGACGGTGGGTTACGCACCTCTCGACCGAGCTGAGGCGTGCGTAACCCACCGCTCACCGAAGCGAGAGGTGCGTAACCCACCGCTCACCGAAGCGAGAGGTGCGTAACTCACCGCCGACGGAAGTGGGAGTGGTCAGGCACCGGCGACGGGCGGGGCCATCGGGTCTGAGTCCGGCCCGGAGTCCTCGCGGGCGACCCAGTCCTCGATACGCTCCAGATCATCCTTGGAGCGGGTCACGACCGCCAGCAGATCGCTCATCGTGGCGACCTCCTCGACCTGCTCCTTGATGAACCACTGCATGAACTGGTCCGAGGCGAAATCCGAGGCTTCGCGCGCCACCCGCGTCAGCTCGTTGATCTGCTCGGTGACCCGCTTCTCCTGAGCCAGCGCGAGCTCCACGGGAGACACCACGTCGGCGAAGTCCATCCGGGGCGCGTCGAGGGCCGGAATGACGACCTGCTCGTCGGCATCGAGCAGGTACTGCACCATCATCATCGCGTGGTCGCGCTCCTCGAGCGCCTGTGCGTAGAACAGCGCCGCCATCTGTGGCATCGTCAGGGCGTCGTAGTACGTCGCGATCGCCACATACTGCTGGTGTGCCGCGAACTCGTGACCGATCTGCTCTTGCAGCTTCTCGACGAATGCGGGTGCCGCCATGTGCATGTCTCCTGTCTCGAGGTGAGGTCAGGCTCACCTGTCGCTGGTACCGTTCACCTCGTGCCCAAGCCCCCGAAACGCAAGTGCTGCGAGAGCACACCGCGCTGTAAGCGGTGCCCGCTGCGCATGCTCAAGGAGGGCACGCTCCCCGCAGAGTACACCGTCAAGAAGCGACGGCTGGCGATGGCGGACGGCTCACCGCTGCCCAAGAAGGACAAGAAGAAAAAGGGCAAGAAGAAAAAGAAGAAGGCGCGCGCGGAGAAGAAGGCCGCGAAGGCATCGGCCGCCCTCGTCTCTTAACGCCTCTGCCGTCGGGCGGTGAGCCAGCACGTACCTGAAGGCCACTAGTGCGTGCTAGCGCACCGCTCAGGCACCGGGTGCGGGATCACTCACCGCCCACCGTCGGTCAGTCCAGGCCGTTCGCCTTGCGGATCTCCTCGACCACACGACCCATGATGTCGGTCATGCCGAAGTCCTTCGGCGTGAAGACCGCGGCGATGCCTGCGGCTTCGAGCTTGCGACCGTCCGAGTCGGGGATGATGCCGCCCACGATGATCGGCACATTGTCCAGGCCGGCATCGGAGAGTCCTCGCTGCACGTCCGGCACCAACTCCATATGGGAGCCCGAGAGGATGGACAGACCCACGACGTCGACGTCTTCGGCCACCGCGGCGGAGACGATCTGATCGGGGGTCAGCCGGATGCCCTGGTAGATGACCTCGAAACCGGCATCGCGGGCGCGCACCGCCACCTGCTCGGCACCGTTGGAGTGGCCGTCGAGGCCGGGCTTGCCGACCAGGAAGCGCAACCGACGTCCGCCGAGCTCCTCGCCCGTACGCCGGACCTGCTCGCGGACGGCCGTGAGCTCGGCACCCGCCTCGGTGACGCCCACGACGCCGCCGACCCCGGTGGGTGCGCGGTACTCGCCGAAGACCTCGCGCAGCGCCCCGGCCCACTCCCCCACGGTGGCCCCGGCGCGCACCGCGGCGAGGGTCGCCTCCATCAGGTTCTCATCGGTCTTGGCCACGGACTGGACCCGCGCGAGCGCGTCGTCCACCACGGCCTGGTCGCGCTGCTCACGCCACTGCTGCACGTCGGCGACCGCATTGGCCTCGGCCTGCGGGTCGGCGACCATGATCGCGGCGTCGAGGTCCTCGGTCAGCGGGGAGGGCTCGGTCTCGGTATAGGAGTTGACGCCGACCACCTTGAGCTCGCCGTTCTCGATCCTGGCGCGCCGCTCCGCGTGCGACGACACGAGGGCCTGCTTCATGTACCCGGACTCGACCGCCGGGACGGCACCGCCCATCGCCTGGACGCGGTCAATCTCCGCCTTGGCGCCCTCGACGAGCTCGTTCACCTTCGCCTCGATGACATGTGATCCGTCGAAGATGTCCTCGTATTCGAGCAGATCGGACTCGAAGGCCAGGACCTGCTGCAACCTCAGCGACCACTGCTGGTCCCAGGGACGCGGCAGCCCGAGCGCCTCATTCCACGCCGGCAGCTGGACGGCGCGCGCCCGGGCCCGCTTGCTCAGCGTCACGCCGAGCATCTCCAGCACGATGCGCTGGACGTTGTTCTCCGGCTGCGCCTCGGTGAGTCCGAGCGAGTTGACCTGCACGCCGTAGCGGAAGCGCCGCATCTTCTCCTCGGTGACGCCGTAACGCTCGCGGGCGATCTCCTCCCACAGCTGTGTGAAGGCGCGCATCTTGCACATCTCCTCGATGAAGCGCACACCGGCGTTCACGAAGAAGGAGATACGTCCGACGACCTTCTCGAACTTGTCCTCGGGCACCTGACCGGAGTCCTTGACCGCGTCGAGCACCGCGATCGCCGTCGACAGCGAGAAGGCCAGCTCCTGCACCGGCGTGGCACCGGCCTCCTGGAGGTGATAGCTGGAGATATTGAGCGGATTCCACTTCGGGATGTTGTTGACCGTGTAGGCGATCATGTCGGTGGTCAACCGCATCGACGCCTCCGGCGGGAACACATAGGTTCCACGCGAGAGGTACTCCTTGATGATGTCGTTCTGCGTGGTGCCGGCGAGCGCCGCCGCGTCCACGCCCTGCTCCTCGGCCGCCACCTGGTACATCGCCAGGAGCCACATCGCCGTCGCGTTGATCGTCATCGACGTGTTCATCTCGTCGAGCGGGATGTCCTGGAAGAGCCGCCGCATGGCGCCCAGGTGCGGGATCGGCACGCCGACCTTGCCGACCTCGCCGCGCGACAGCACGTGGTCGGGGTCGTAGCCGGTCTGCGTCGGCAGGTCGAAGGCGACCGAGAGACCGGTCTGCCCCTTCGCGAGGTTGCGGCGGTACAGCGCGTTCGACTCCGCGGCGGAGCTGTGGCCGGCATAGGTGCGCATCACCCAGGGCTTGTCAGGCATGGCCACACGTTACCGTCAGGTAAAGCACCCCGTCACCCATGGTCGGGTGATGCAGGTCACCCCGCTCAGAGGCGTGGTGCGAGCAGGTCGCGGCGGATCACGTGCTTGGTGAGCTTCCCCGAGGGATTGCGCGGGAGCTCGGGCACGCGGACCACCTCTCGCGGGAGCTTGTAGCGGGCGAGCTTGTCGCCGAGGTACTCCCGTAGTTCCTCCACCGTGACCTCTTCGTCGTCCCCGCTGACGTACACGGCGACGACGACCTCGCCCCACTCGGGATCCGGCCGGCCGACGACGGCGACATCGGTCAGCCGCGGATGACCGCGCAGCACCTCCTCGACCTCCTGGGAGTGCACGTTCTCGCCCCCGACGATGATGATGTCCTTCAGGCGGTCGACGATGAACAGATAGCCGTCCTCGTCCATGCGGGCGACATCGCCGGTGCGGAACCACGGACCCTCGAACACCGCGTCGGTCGCCTCGGGGTTCTCGTGATAGCCGATCATCCGGGTGTCGGCTCGCAGCCAGATCTCCCCGGTGCCGCCCGGTCCGACGTCGCGGCCGTCCAGGTCGACGACACGCAGGTCTACGCCGACGTGCCCGCCCCGCCCGATCGATCCGGCCTTGGCGATCTGCTCCTCGGGATAGAGCGCCGTCCCCACCGGACCCATCTCACTCATGCCGTAGACCTGGAAGAAGCGATCGGTCCCGTAGGCGTCGATGAGCGAGGTCGCGACCTCTCGACCGAGGGGTGCTCCGCCGTACAGCCACCTGTCGACGCTCGACAGGTCGAAGGACTCCAGGTCGATCGCGCCGGTCCGCGCGAGCTGCAGCGGCATCGTGTAGGCGATCGGCGCGCCGAAGAAGGCCGTGATCCGGTGCCGTTGGACGTTCTGAAGCATCTCGACCGGGTGATACTCGCGCTGCAGCACGACGGTCGCTCCGAGGAACATCATGGTGAGGAACCAGCAGTTGAGCGGCGCGGCGTGCCAGATGGGCATCGCCAGCAGGAAGCGCTCGCGCGAGGTGAACCCGAGGGTCGCGGCGAGAAGAGGCGCGGCGCTGCTGATGGTGCGGTGGGTGTGCACGCAGGCCTTCGGCGCACTCGTGGTGCCCGAGGTGAAGAGCAGCTGCGCCGGGGTGTCCAGGTCGTCGTCGACGGGGGCCGCGATCGGCTCGCAGGAGCGCGAGAGCTCGTCGAAGTCCTCCAGCCCCTCCGCCGTGGCCTCGGTCGACAGCCAGCTGACGCCCGGGGCGGCCTCGGTCGCCGTACGGGCCAGCTCACCGGCCACGATGCCGAGAACCGCGCCGCTGTGCCCGGCCGCGTGACGGACCTCGGGCACAGCGAGCTTGTGATTGACCGGCACGAGAACGGCTCCCGCGAACCAGGCCGCGAAGGCCGCCACGGTGAACCCGGGGGTGTTGAACGACATGACGGCCACACGGTCGCCCGGCCGCACTCCGCGCTCGACCAGGGCAGTCGCACCGCGGCGCGACCTCTCGAGCAGCTCCGCATAAGTGAGGGTCTCGTCGCCGTAGACGATCGCCTCGGTGTCGGGCGCGGAACGGGCGGCGCGTTCGAGGACCGCTGTCAGATGCATGGGGCTTCTCCAAGTCCGAGGGGTGACGGTAGTATTGAACCACGCTTCAATTCTTCAGTAAGGGGTCGGTCATGCCGTACCGCGAGACGGACGCCACCCGGCGCCGCGCCGAGGAACGCCGCTCCTCCCTGCTCACCGCGGCGCGCGCCCTCGTCGCCCGGCACGGATTCGCTGGGGCCAAGGTCTCGGCGATCGCCGACGCCGCCGGGACCAGCACCGGTCTCGTCTACTCCTACTTCGACAATCGCGACGAACTGCTCGCCACGGTGTTCCGCGAGTCCGCCTCACATGAGCTGGCCATGACGCGACACGCCACGACGACCTCGGGCCCGGACGTCGCCGGCCGCCTCGAGGCCTTCATCCGCACCTTCGCCGGTCGCGCCCTCCGGGGCCGTCAACTGGCCTGGGCCCTTCTCTTCGAGCCGGTGTCGCCGCTCGTCGAGGCCGAACGCCTCGTCTATCGGCGTGCCTATATCGACATCGCGGAGCACCTGGTGCGCGACGGCATCGACACCGGGGCCTTCGCGCCCCAGCATCCGGGAGTCAGCGGTGCCGCCACGATCGGCGCGATCAGCGAATCGCTCATCGGCCGCCTCAATCCGCTCGGCCACGACAGCCTCGACGGCCTGCCCGACGAGACCATCGTGGACGACATCGTCCTCTACTGCCATCGCGCTCTCGGCGCGTCTGTCATCGAACCGAAGGAGACATCACGATGAGCCGCACCCATGAGGTCCTCAACCAGTCGCCGCCTCGCGTGGACGTCAACGAGTACACGGCCAACACCGCGCTCGTCGAGGCCGTGGCCCGCTATGACGCGGACTGGGCGCACGATGCGCTCGTCGAGGCCGGCGCGCTCGTCGGGCGCGCGGACTTCCAGCACGATGCCGAGATCGCCAACACGATCACCCCGGTGCACCACAGCCACGATCGCTGGGGGCACCGCGTCGACGAGATCGAGTTCCATCCCGCGTACCACCGCATCTTCGGCGAGGCGATCGCACGTGGCGCTCACACCTCCTGCTGGACCGAGGATCGCAAGGGCGCACACGTCGCCCGCGCCGCGATGTTCATGCAGTTCGGGCAGATCGAGTCCGGTCACTCGTGCCCGGTGAGCATGACCCATGCCGTCGTGCCCTCTCTGCAGCTCGCCGAGGCACCCCTCCGCGAGTTCTGGCTGCCCAAGGTCTTCGCCACCTCCTACGACCCCGAGCTGCGCGATCCGGCCACCAAGGCCAGCGCCGTGTTCGGCATGGCCATGACGGAGAAGCAGGGCGGCTCGGACGTGCGCGCCAATACGACGCGCGCCGTGCCGGCGGCCGATGGCACCTGGCGCATCACCGGTCACAAGTGGTTCTGCTCGGCGCCGCAGTCGGACGCATTCTTGATGCTGGCTCAGACCGAGTCCGGACTGTCCTGTTTCCTGGTCCCCCGTGTGCTGCCCGGCGGCGAGCTGAACCGGTTCTTCGTCCAGCGGCTCAAGAACAAGCTCGGCAACAAGTCCAATGCGTCCTCGGAGATCGAGGTGGACGAGGCCACCGGATGGCTCGTCGGCGACGAGGGACGCGGCGTGCGCACCATCATCGAGATGGTCAACCAGACCCGGCTCGACTGCATCTTCGGCTCAGCCTCGGGCATGCGTCAGTCGGTCGCCGAGGCCGCCTGGCACGCCGCGCACCGGCGCGCCTTCGGTGCGACGCTCATCGACCAGCCGGCGATGGAGCAGGTCATCGCCGACCTGCACCTCGAGGCCGAGGCGGCGACCTGGACGGCGATGCGGATGGCGGCGGCCTTCGACGCTGCCGACGAGCAGTCGACCGCCTTCGCCCGGCTCGGCACCGCCGTCGCGAAGTACTGGATCTGCAAGCGCGGCCCGCACCATGCCTATGAGGCGATGGAGTGCCTGGGCGGCAACGGCTACACGGAGGACTTCCCGCTGGCCCGCCGCTACCGCGAGCAGCCTGTGATGGCGATCTGGGAGGGATCGGGCAATGTCATCGCCCTCGACGTCCTGCGCGCCATGGCGCGCGAGCCGCACGCGGTCGAGGCCTTCGTCGACGAGGTGAGCCGGGCGCGCGGCGCCTCCGCGGGCTTCGACGCGCATCTGGACCGCATGGGCGCACTGCTCGGTTGTGCGGCCCAGGACCCGGCTGCCGCGCCCGCCTTCGCCCGCCGGGTGGTCGAGTCGATGGCACTCGCGCTGCAGGGTTCGGTGCTGCTCCGCGAGGCACCGACGGCGGTGGCCGATGCCTTCGTCGCCGGCCGTCTCGGTGACGATCGTTCCTTCGAGTACGGCGGCCTGCCCGACGGCGTCGACACCACCGCCCTCGTCGCCCGCGCCCAACCCCGTTGACCCTGGGGCGCGTAACTGAAGCCCTAGACTCGGGGCATGGTGAACCTGACGCGCATCTACACCCGGACGGGCGACGACGGCACGACGGCGCTCGTCGACATGAGCCGGACCTCGAAGAACGATACGCGGCTGGTGGCGTATGCCGATGTCGACGAGGCGAACAGTCACATCGGTGTGGCCCTGGCCATCGGCGGGTTGGACGACGCCGTCAGCGCCATCCTCACGCACATCCAGAACGATCTGTTCGACGTGGGTGCCGACCTCGGCGCCCCCGTCGTGGACGACCCCGAGTTCCCTCCCCTGCGGGTCGAACCGGACTACGTCGAGCGGCTGGAGGCGTGGTGCGACGAGTACAACGCCCTGACTCCGAAGCTCCGCTCGTTCATCCTGCCCGGCGGCACCCCGGCCGCCGCGCAGCTGCACGTCGCGCGCACCGTCGCACGGCGCGCCGAACGATCGGCCTGGGCTGCGCTCGACGAGCACGGCGACAGCATGAACGTCCTCACCGCGAAGTACCTCAACCGACTGAGCGATCTGCTGTTCATCCTCGCGCGCCACGCCAATCTCGAGCACGGAGACGTGCTCTGGGTGCCGGGGGGCGAGCGCGGCGGCCAGCAGTCCTGAGCCCGGACACGACGACGGGGCCGCCCCGAAGGAGCGGCCCCGTCGTCGACTCGTCGTCTCGTACCGGTGATCAGTACCAATCGATCCGGAACGGCGCGAACGAGGTGACAGGCGCCGTCTTGGACGACGTCGTGACCGAGCTCTTGGTGGAGGTGTCGGCGGGGGCAGCATTCGAGGGAGCCGGGATGGCAATCACCATCGCGGCTGCCACGAACGTCGAGGCGATGATCTTCTTCACCTGCTCATCGTGACACAAAGCGATCCCGGTCGGTAGTGGTTACAGCACATTGTTGACGCCCTGGCCCGGCGGGGAGGATTCGAGCCACGCCAGCAGGCCGGTGAGCGACGAAGGGCTCAGGGCCAGCTGCCGGATGGGCGTGGGGCTCTGAGCATCGACGATGACGTGGCTGTCGTGCAAGGCGTAGGCCTCAGCGCCCTGCGGGGGACGTCGTCCGTCGATCTGGACCGCACCGCGCGGGAGCCGGTACTTGGGTCGCGGCGAGAGAGAGAATCCGCGGAACCACTCGATCTCCGTCGACCGGTACACCGCGATACCGAGCATCCACCCGCGTGCCGATGCCTCAGGGTGGCGATTGACGCTCATCTCGAAGGCGCCCCCGCGGCGCGTCAGCCAGCGGCGACGCACCACGAGAGCGACCAACAAGAACGCCGAGAGGGCGACGAGCAGCGCCAGGGAGTCGACCAGCCACAGCCACAGCGGCACGATCTACTCCCCGGCCAACTCAGGCTGCCTTGCCCAGCAGGCGCAGCTTCACCTCGGCACGATGGCGTGCCTCGTCGTCGTTGTTCGCCTCGGCCTCGGAGAGCTCGTGGCGCACCTGGGCCTCGTCGATCTCCTCCAGCAGCCAGGTGTCCTCGCTGAGGATCGACACGTGATTGTCGGCCACCGAGAGGAAGCCGTCGCCCACCGCGGCCTGGACGATCGCGCCGTCGACCGGCTTGATCATCACGACACCGGGCACCAGCAGCGACAGCAGCGGAGCGTGATCGACGAGCACGCCGAGGTCGCCCTCGGACGTGCGGGCGATGACCTCCGAGGCCTCACCGGACCAGACCACGCGATCGGCCGCGACGAGCTCGATCTGCAGTGCGCCCGCCATCAGGAGTTCTTCTGGATCTCGGCCCACTTCTGATCGACGTCGTCCAGACCGCCGCACATGAAGAAGGCCTGTTCGGCCACGTGGTCGTAGTCGCCGTCGCAGATCTTGGTGAACGCCTCGATCGTCTCCGACAGCGGGACCGTCGAGCCCTCGATGCCGGTGAACTGCTTGGCCACGTAGGTGTTCTGGCTCAGGAAGCGCTGGATACGACGGGCGCGCGAGACGATCGTCTTGTCCTCTTCGCTGAGCTCGTCGACACCGAGGATCGCGATGATGTCCTGCAGCTCCTTATTGCGCTGCAGGATCGACTTGACCCGGGTGGCGGTGTTGTAGTGATCCGCGCTGATGTAGCGGGGATCGAGGATCCGCGACGTGGAGGTCAGCGGGTCGACCGCCGGATAGATGCCCATCGACGCGATCTCACGGTTGAGCTCGGTAGTGGCGTCCAGGTGCGCGAAGGTCGTGGCCGGAGCCGGGTCGGTGTAGTCATCGGCCGGCACGTAGATCGCCTGCATCGAGGTGATCGAGTGGCCACGCGTCGAGGTGATCCGCTCCTGCAGCACGCCCATCTCATCGGCGAGCGTCGGCTGGTAGCCCACGGCCGAGGGCATGCGGCCCAGCAGCGTCGAGACCTCCTGGCCGGCCTGCGTGAAGCGGAAGATGTTGTCGATGAACAACAGCACGTCCTGCTTCTGCACATCGCGGAAGTACTCGGCCATCGTCAGCGCCGACAGGGCCACGCGCAGGCGCGCTCCCGGCGGCTCGTCCATCTGGCCGAAGACGAGCGCCACCTTGTCGAAGACGCCGGACTCCTGCATCTCGTCGATGAGGTCGTTGCCCTCACGCGTACGCTCACCGACACCGGCGAACACCGAGACGCCGTCGTGGTCCTTGGCGACGCGGGCGATCATCTCCTGGATCAGCACGGTCTTGCCGACGCCGGCGCCGCCGAACAGGCCGATCTTGCCGCCCAGCACGTAGGGGGTCAGCAGGTCGATGACCTTGATGCCCGTCTCGAACATCTCGGTCTTGGACTCGAGCTGATCGAAGGCCGGGGCCTTGCGGTGGATGCCCCACCGCTCCTCGGGCTCGAAGGTCTCGCCCTCGGCCAGGTTCATGACGTGGCCGGTGGTGTTGAATACCTTGCCCAGGGTCACCTCGCCCACGGGCACCGAGATCGGGCCGCCCGTGTTGGTCACGGTGCTGCCGCGCACGACGCCATCGGTCGGGCGGAGGCTGATCGCGCGGACCAGACCGTCACCGATGTGCTGGGCGACCTCGAGGGTCAGGGTCTCCTGCGCGCCCTCGATCTGGGTCTCGACGGTCAGGGCGTTGTAGATGTCGGGCATCGCATCGGACGGGAACTCGATATCGAGCACCGGACCGGTCACCCGGGCCACGCGACCCGTGGCGGTCTTCTTCTCTTCGACGGTGGCAGTCATGTCTCTCACTCACTCCCAGCGGCGTCGGCAAGCGCGTTAGCGCCACCCACGACCTCGCTGATCTCCTGGGTAATGCCGGCCTGGCGGGCCTGGTTGGCAATGCGGGTGTACTTGTCGATGAGGTCCTCGGCGTTGTCCGTCGCGGACTTCATGGCCTTCTGACGGGCGGCGAGCTCGGAGGCTGCCGCCTGCAGCAGGCAGTAGTAGATGCGGCTGTGCACGTACTTGGGCAGCAACGCGTCCAGCACCTCGTGGGTGCTGGGCTCGAACTCGTACAGCGGCAGCAGCTCACCCTCCTCGGGCGGCTCGGTGCCCTCGACGACCTCCAGCGGAAGCAACCGGATCGTGGTCGGCTCCTGCGTCAACATCGAGCGGAAACGCGTGAACACGATGTGCAGCTCGTCGACCGCGCGCGCCGGATCGACCGCCTCCTCTGCCGACTCATCGGCATTGAAAGCCTCGACCAGCGTGTTGCCGATCTCTCGTGCCTCCTCATAGGAGGGCCTGTCCGAGAAACCGGTCCACGCGCGGACGAAATCGCGCTGACGGAACGTGAAGTACGCCTCGGCCTTGCGGCCGGCGAGGTAGAAGTCGACCTCCTTGCCCTCGCCGCGCAGCTTCTCAGCCAGCCGCTCGGCCTCCTTGAGCGCATTCGAGGAATACGCTCCGGCCAGACCGCGGTCGCTGGAGATGACCAGCACGGCCGCCTTGGTGGGGTTCTCCTTCTCCGTCGTCAACGGATGGTCGACATCGGAGAAGGTGGCCACCGCGGAGACCGCTCGGGTCAGCTCACGGGCATACGGCGCCGCCGCCGCCGCGTACTGCTGCGCCTTGATGATGCGCGAGGCGGCGATCAGCTCCATGGCACGCGTGATCTTCTTGAGCGACTGCGTCGACCTGATCTTCGCGCGGTATTCGCGGAGCGAGACGGCCATGCTCAGCCTCGCTTCTGCTTGACGATCTGCTCCTGCTCGACGTCCTCGTCCTCGAGCGCCTCGAACTCTTCGTGACCGGCCTTGATCGACTGACCTTCGCTGGTCTCGAACTGGTCGAGGAACGAGTCGTAGGCGGACTCCAGCGCCGAGCCGTTGTCATCCTCGAATCGTCCGCTCTCACGGATCGCGTCGAGGATGCCGCTGTGCGAGCGCTTGACGTAGTCGAGGAACTCGGACTCGAAGCGACGGACATCGCTGACCGGAACCGGATCGAGCTTGCCGTTCTGGATCGCCCAGAGCGAGACCACCTGCTGCTCCATCGGATACGGAGCGTACTGGCCCTGCTTGAAGACCTCCATGATCCGCTGACCGCGAGCGAGCTGCGCCTTGGACGCCGCGTCGAGATCCGAGGCGAACATCGCGAAGGCCTCCATCGCGCGGTACTGCGCGAGCTCGACCTTCAGCGAGCCGGTCACGGCCTTCATCGCCTTGGTCATCGCGGCGCCGCCGACGCGCGACACCGAGATGCCGACGTCGACCGCGGGACGCTGGTCGGCGTTGAAAAGATCCGACTGCAGGAAGATCTGACCGTCGGTGATCGAGATGACATTGGTCGGGATGTACGCCGACACGTCGTTGGCCTTGGTCTCGATGATCGGCAGACCCGTCATCGAGCCGGCGCCGAGATCGTCGCTCAGCTTCGCGCAACGCTCCAGCAGGCGGCTGTGCAGGTAGAAGACGTCACCGGGGTACGCCTCACGGCCCGGCGGACGGCGCAGCAGCAGCGAGACGGCGCGGTAGGCCTCCGCCTGCTTCGAGAGGTCGTCGAAGACGATGAGGACGTGCTTGCCCTCGTACATCCAGTGCTGGCCGATGGCCGAGCCGGTGTACGGGGCCAGGTACTTGAAGCCGGCCGAGTCCGAGGCCGGGGCCGCGACGATCGTGGTGTACTCCAGCGCGCCGGACTCCTCCAGAGCGCCACGCACCGAGGCGATGGTCGAGCCCTTCTGGCCGATGCCGACGTAGATGCATCGCACCTGCTTCTCCGGATCGCCCGTCTCCCAGAACTGCTTCTGGTTGATGATCGTGTCGATCGCGATGGCGGTCTTGCCGGTCTGCCGGTCGCCGATGATCAGCTGGCGCTGACCGCGGCCGATCGGGGTGAGCGAGTCGATCGCCTTGATACCGGTCATCAGCGGCTCGTGCACGCTCTTGCGCTGCATGACCGTGGGCGCCTGCAGCTCAAGCGCGCGGCGGCCGACCGTCTCGACCTCGCCGAGGCCGTCGATGGGATTGCCCAGCGGGTCGACGACGCGGCCGAGGTAGCCGTCGCCGACCGGGACGGAGAGCACCTCACCCGTGCGGCGGACCTTCTGGCCCTCCTCGATCCCGGCGAAGTCACCGAGGATGACGACACCGATCTCGCGCACGTCCAGGTTCAGCGCGAGGCCGAGCGTGCCGTCCTCGAACTCCAAGAGCTCATTGGCCATCGCCGAGGGGAGACCCTCGACGTGGGCGATGCCGTCGGAGGCATCGGAGACGATGCCGACCTCCTCGGCCTTGTCCGCGGTCGGCTTGTAGTCCGACACGAACTTCTGCAACGCGTCGCGGATCTCGTCCGGACGGATCGAGAGTTCCGTCATGTGTGGTGCCTGCCTTCTTGAGGTAGAGAGATCGGGGTCAGCCTGCGAGGGCCCGGCGGGCGGACTCGAGGCGGGTGGACATCGTGGCGTCGACGACTTCATCGCCCACCGTGACCGCGACGCCGCCGACGACGGCCGGATCGACGATCACATTGAGCTGGACCTCGGCGCCGTACTTGCGCTGCAGCACCGACGCCAGTCGCTCGCGTTCGGCGTCATCGAGGTCGTAGGCGGCCCGCACAGTGGCCGCCAGACGTCCGCGGCGCTGGGCGACGAGGACGTTGAAGCCTTCGAGCACCTTCTCGAAGGACCCGGTCCGAGCCACGGTGGCCTGCTGGAGCACCGCCAGGGCGGTGGGGACGACCTTGTCGCCCAGCACATCGGCCAGGAGCTGCTTGCGGGCCGCCACCGGAGCGGACTTGTCGCTCACCGCGCGACGAAGGTCAACATCGCCCAAGACGGCCTGCCCGGCCTCGAAGAGGCCGGTCTCGAAGCGCTGGCCTTCGCCAGCGTCCTGAGCCGAGCGCACGTAGGCGGCGATACCGGCCTGCTCGAGCCCATCGGCGAGGTCACGCCCGGCCGCCCACCGGCCGCCCACAGCTGTGCGCAGCACGCCGACGGTGTCGGCCGAGAACGTGCCCCCGAAGACGGAGGACGCCAGATCCTGCTTGGCCTCCGTATCCGTCGAGGGGTCCGTCAGCACACGACGCAATGCGGGGTTGGCGTCGAGGACGTCGACCGCGGCCAACAGCTGGGTGCCGAGCTCGGCGACATCGCCCTGGACCGCGTCGACCGCGGCCAGGACCTCGTCGCGAGACTTCGCTGACGTTCCGCGCATCAGTTGGCAGACCCCTCGAGCTCGTCGATGAAGCGAGCGACCGTGCGCTTCTGCCGCTCGTCGTCGGCCAGCGACTCGCCGACGATCCGCTCGGCGAGCTCGGTCGCGAGCGCGCCGACCTCGCTCTTGAGCTGAGCGAGGACCTGCGAGCGCTCCGCCTCGATCTGCGCGTGGGCGGTCGAGGTGATGCGCTCGGCCTCGGCCTGAGCCTGGCCGCGCATCTCGGCGACGATCTGCGCGCCCTGCTCCTTGGCCTCCTCGCGGATGGCCGCTGCCTCATGACGGGCATCGGCCAGCTGTGCGGTGTACTGCTCGAGCGCAGCCTTGGCCTCGGCCTGCGCCTGCTCGGCGTCGGCGATGCCGCCCTCGATCGCGGCCGTCCGGTCGGCGTACGCCTTCTCGAAGCGCGGAACCACGAACTTGGCGATCGCAGCGACGAGCAGAAGGAAGACGACCGCGCCCAGAACGATCTCGCTGAGGTGCGGAATCAGCGGATTGGGTTCACCGCTGGCCGCCATAAGCGATTCGGACATGATGCTCCTTGGGTCTCGTACGCCAGTTCAGAGGCCGGCGATCAAATGACGAATGCGAGCGCGATGCCGATGATGGCGAGCGCCTCGGCCAGGGCGAAGCCCAGGATCGCGATCGGCTGCAGACGCGACTGCGACTCGGGCTGACGGGCGACGCCGTTGATGTACGCGGCGAAGATCAGACCCACGGCGATGGCCGGGCCGATGGTCGCCAGGCCGTAGCCAATCATGTTAAGGGAGCCCACGGGCTTTTCCTTTCGTCGTGACGCACCAAGCGTCTCTTCTGGACCGGATCGGTCCGTTGTTCTCGGTCGTATTCAGTTGTGCCGTCCCGGGTTTCCCCGAGACGAAGCCAGATGAGCTCAGTGCTCGTCAGCGAGCGACTCGCCCAGGTAGGTGGCGGCGAGCAGCGTGAAGACATAGGCCTGGAGGAACATGATCAGCAGCTCCAGGACGGTGACGGCCCCGAACATGACGGCCGACAGAATGCCCGCGAAGCCGTTGATGAGGCTCTGCGACTCGAAGAGCAGGTACTCCGCGCCGAAGGCGAACAGCATGAGCAGCAGGTGGCCGGCGAACATATTGGCGAACAGACGCAGCGAGAGCGTCGCGGGGCGCACGAGGATATTGGAGAGGAACTCCAGCGGGATGATGATGATCAGCACCGGGCCCTTGACGCCGCTGGGGATCGTGACGTGCTTGAGGTAGCCACCGAAGCCGTGCTTGCCGATGCCGACGCCGATGTAGAGGATCCAGACCAGCAGCGCGAGGGCGAGCGGGAAGCCGAAGTGCGCCATCGGCGGGTACTGGACGACCGGGATCAGGCCGAAGTAGTTGTTGACCGCGATGAACAGGAAGAGGCTGAACAAGAAGGGCACGAACTTCATGAACTTCTCGGAGCCGATCGCGTCGCGGGCGATGCCATTGCGCACGAAGCCGTAGACGGCCTCCCCCGCATATTGCAAGCGCCCGGGCACAACGGCGGCCGGGCGCGCAGCGAAATAGCTGAAGGCGAAGACGAGGACCGCCGCGAGCACCACGAGCATCATGGGCTTCGTGACCTCGCCGAAGACCGGCGGCAACTGGAAGTCGGCTGGGCCGGGCGGCTGGAATCCATTGCCTCCGGCAGTGCTGATCACGGTCGCGATCGTCAAGTCGTCATTCCTTCATGTGGCGCGGTCGGGTGCTGAACCGCCTGGGCGTGCGTCACGATGCAGTGCTCGGGAAATCCGTCACTTGCTCGTACCTAAGCTATCAGGGCCCTTGTCCTCGTCGTCAGGCAGGTCGAACATCGGAATCCTGGCGCGAGTCGCGTCGACGGTGCTCACGGCCATCCAGACGAGCGTCACGACGATGACGGTGCCCGCGACCGCCGCACGGTGCAGGGGGCCCGCGGGCTCGGCGAACCGGTCCACGACCACGAAGAAGGCCAGCAGCGCGACGACCTTGGTGAAGTAGAACAGCATCGCGGTCGCGAGCGACGCATGTGGCAGCACCGCGACGATCGGACCGAGGAAGGCCTTCGTCGAGCCGAAGAACACGATCACCAGAGCTCCGCCGACCGCCGCGCTGCCGGCCCCGGATGCTCCGTACTCGGCGGCGGCCGCGGCGGCACAGACGGCGATGGCGATGAACGCGGCGGCACCGGTGAAACGCCGGGGCTGCCTCACTTCCATACGCGCTCCTCGATCCGGGGCAGGAGAAGCATGGCCGCGGCCGTCAGAGCGGCGAGCACCCCGAACACCACCACGAGCTGCCAGCCGCTGAAGAGGCTGACGATGACGACGCCGAAGGCGACGAGCGCGGCCGACGCGTACATCAGCAGGACGGCGCGGCGATGTGAGTGGCCGATCTCGAGCAGCCGATGATGCAGGTGCATCTTGTCCGGCGCCCAGGGCGACTGACCGGCGCGCGTCCGGCGCACGACGGCGAGCACCATGTCGAGGAAGGGGATGAGCAGGATCGCGAACGGCAGGATGAGCGGCAGGTAGGCGGCCAGGAAGCTCGCATCCGCTCCCCCGATGCCCTCGGAGATGCTGGTGGCGGGGAACTGGCCGGTCAGGCTGATCGCCGAGCAGGCGAGCACGAAGCCGATCAGCATCGATCCGGAGTCGCCGATGAACATCTTGGCGGGGAAGAAGTTGTGCGGGAGGATCCCGAGACAGGCACCTGCCAGCCCGGCGGTCAGCAGCGCCGACGACATCGCGCGGGACTCGCCGTTCTCGACCGCCAGCACGAAGGCGTACAGGAAGAACGCGATCGCGCCGATGCCGACGATCCCCGCCGCCAGACCGTCGAGACCGTCCACGAAGTTGACGGCGTTGACCGTGGCGACGATGACGAAGACGGTCAGGATCATCGCCTGGATCTGGTCGAGCCCGAAGTAGGTGCCCGGCAGCGGCAGATAGATGAACTGGACGCCCATCGCCACGACGACGACTCCGGCGAAGACCTGCCCGGCCAGCTTGCTCAGGGCGTCGAGCTCGAAGACATCGTCGATGATCCCGACCGCGCAGATGATCGCCCCGCCGATCAGCACGGCGCGTGCGTCCTCGAAGACGGTCGTCCCCGCTCGCGACAGGAACGGCAGCTGCGTGGCGACCACGAAGGCGGCGATGAGTCCGAGCAGCATGGCCGGTCCGCCGAAGTACGGCATCGGCACCGCGTGCACGTCACGGTCGCGTACCTTGGCGACGGCCCCGAGCGAGTGCGCCGACTGACGCGCCACCGACGCGAGCAGATAGGTGACCGCGAGGGCGATGCCGAACACGACGAGGTATTCGCGCACTAGGGAGCGTCCTGCGCGGGCTCGATGGTGTTGTTGAAGGCGTGGAGGGTCTCCAGCGCCACCGCGCCCTGGCGCAGCACACGCGGACTCGAGCCGGTGGCGTCGAGGATCGTGGAGGGCACTGCATCGGCCGTCGACCCGCCGTCGAGGTAGACCGTCACGGTGTCGCCGAGCATCTCCTCCGCCTCGCCGACCGTCGTGGCGGGAGGCTCCCCCGTGCGATTCGCGCTGCTCACCGCGAGAGGGCCGGTGACATCGAGCAGTCGCCGGGTCCGTTCATCGGCGGGGACGCGCACGGCGACCGTCCCGTGCGTCTCTCCGAGATCCCACGTGAGCGAGGGCTGGGCCTGCAGGACGACGGTCAAGGCGCCCGGCCACACCTCGCCCAGCAGGCGGCGCAACCATCCCGGGACATCCGCGACGAGTGCATCGAGGGTCTCGGGACGGCCGATCAGGACCGGAGGTGGCTGACTTCGCGTTCGGCCCTTGGCGTCGAGCAGACGACGCACAGCGGTGGGCGAGAAGGCATCGGCCCCCACGCCGTACACCGTGTCGGTCGGCACCACGATCAGCTGTCCGGCGCGAACGGCCTGACTGGCCGCCGCGATGCCGCCTTCGAGATCGGTGGTGAGGTCGCGCGTCGTCACGCCCGCCAGCGTAGCCGCCGCTTCCCGGCCGCCCATCGCGCCCTCGTGCGTCAGCGCCGGCGCCCGGAGACCGATGATGATGTGTTGCGGTCGTTATGGCAGCCGCAACGCATCGTCGTCCGTCCGGGCGCGCACGAAAGTTGATGCATCGGGGTCGCCCCGGCGACCGCTACGCATCATCATCAGTGCGCGGCGTAGGCGATCGGGAGCGCCACCATCGCGAAGCGCGCCAGTCGGCCGACGAACACCGCCACGCTGAACAGCACGATGTTCTGCCGGGCGACACCGGCCATCACCGCGACGATGAACAGCGGCGGTATCCCGAAGATGGCAGCGGCCAGGATGGTCAAGGGGCCGAGGCGCGGGTCCCCGAGCCAGGTGAGGAGCAGGTCACCGGTCTGCCGGATCCACAGCCGGATCCGGGATGTCGGCGGCGGGAGGCTGTCACGGGACTGGGCCTTGCCCACGCCGAGCTTCTGCGAACCACCGCGGGCGAGGACGAAGAGCACGACCTTGCCGGCCACGGTGCCGAGCGCCATGGCGATCACCGCGAGCACCGTGGTGCTGGGCTGGGCCGCGGCAGCGACGACACCGACGTAGAGCTCGGAGTTGAAGATCGGGATGATCGAGGACAGCACACCGAAGCCGAGCGCGCTGAGTATGGTCAGCAGATCACTCACACTCGGCCCTCCGAAGGCCGCTGACCGGCGTGGCCGTCACGCCGCGATTTCCCGCGCCGATGCCAGTCTCGCCACCCGCACGGCGCTGGCGATCTTGACGGCAATCTGTGCCAACACGATGATCAGCGCCACCCACAGGTTGCCGATGACGACGGCCACGACGATGCCGACATTGTTGAGCGCCTTGGCCGGATGCGACCAGTTGTACCGGAAGACCTTCTGGTCCACCTGCGCGAAGTAGTTGGGGCTCACCAGGGGCCACAGCAGGAAGGACAGCGAGAGCACATTGTCGACCACCATGAAATTGAGCAGGAAGATGGCGATCGGCACCACCAGGTGCGGCTGCTCGAGGATCAGGCCGCACGCGAGGAGGGCGGTGCACAGACGGTCGCTGCAGATGTCGAACACGGCACCGGCACGCGTCTCCTGGTCCAGGATACGGGCGAGCAGGCCGTCGAGGCTGTCCCCCAGCCAGTAGGTGAGATAGCCGGCGATGAGCCACGGCACCCGGTCATCGGCGCTGAGCGCCACGAGCGCCAGCGCGGTCGCGGCGACCGTCCGCACGATCGTGACGAGGTTCGGAACCGTGCGAAACGGGCCCGGACCGGGCAGGTGCGTACTCACGGTCAAACCCTACGATGCCGCAGAGAACGACCGTGGACGGGTGCCGCAGTCACCGAAGCTGTGGCTTGCGGGCTGTCAGGAATCTCGGCCGTTCGGCGAGGTCGCGATGATCCTGGACGTCGGTCCACCGCCGCGCGAACACCTCCGGCGCGCTGACCGCCTGCGCGTCGGCGTGCTCCGCGCCGACCACTCCCCCGGGACGCAACAGACGCCAGGCGGTCTGTTCCAGCACCCGCATGGCGTCCAGGCCGTCCTCGCCGGACCAGAGCGCCAGCGACGGATCGTGGTCGCGGACCTCGGCTGTCACGCTCTCCCATGCCTCGAGGGGGATATAGGGCGGATTGGAGACGACGACGTCCACCTGCCCGGTGAGGTCCTCGAAGGCATCGGCCATATCGCCGTGACGCAGGTCCACGCCCGTGCCGTCGAGATTGCGCTGGGCCCAGCCGAAGGCCCGTTCGTCGAGCTCGACGGCGTGGACGCGGGCCTTCGGCACCTCGTGCACGAGCGACAGTGCGATCGCGCCCGAGCCGGTGCACAGGTCGACGACGACGGGATCGTCCCGAGTCGATGCCTGCTCGACGGCCCAGCCGGCCAGCAGCTCGGTCTCGGGCCGCGGTACGAAGACGCCGGGTCCGACGTCCAGCTCGACATAGCGGAAGGCAGCCGACCCGGTGAGGTGCTGTAGCGGCACCCGTCGGCTGCGTGCCTCGACCAGCTCGCGATAGGAACGCCGTTGCACGTCATCGAGGCGCGCGGAGACGATCAGCAGTGCACGCGGCACGCCGGTGACATAGGACATCAGCAGCTCGGCATCGGCGCGTGGCGAGGCGACTCCGGCGGCCGCCAGCTCGCCCTCGGCCCGCTCGAGCTCTGCCCGCGTACTCATCGCTGTCCCACCTGTACCGAGATGTGCTCGCCATGAGTCGACCCGAGCCCACTGGGGTTGACGAATGGGGAGCACATCTCGGTACAGGGTGCGTTCATGAGCGGTCCTCGAGGGAGGCGAGTCGTTCGGCGAGGTCGGCCTCGACCAAGGAGGCGATGACGCCGTCGAGTGCCCCGTCCATGACCTGGTCGAGGTTGTAGGACTTGTAGCCCGTGCGGTGGTCGGAGATGCGATTCTCCGGGAAGTTGTACGTGCGTACGCGCTCGGAGCGATCGACAGTGCGGACCTGCGACTTGCGGACATCGGCAGCCTCCGCGTCCGCGGCGGCCTGCGCGGCGTCCAGCAGCCGCGACCGCAGCACGCGCAATGCCTGCTCCTTGTTCTGCAGCTGGCTCTTCTCGTTCTGCATGCTCACGACGATGCCGGTCGGCAGGTGCGTGATCCGCACGGCCGAGTCGGTCGTGTTGACGCTCTGCCCGCCGGGCCCGGAGCTGCGGAAGACGTCGATGCGCAGATCGTTGTCGTTGATCTCGACATCGATCTCCTCCGCCTCGGGCAGCACCAGCACACCGGCGGCAGACGTGTGGATGCGCCCCTGCGACTCGGTCACCGGCACCCGTTGGACTCGGTGCACGCCGCCCTCGAACTTCAGCTTGGCGTACGGCGCCTCGCCTGGATCGGGCGTGCCCTTCGCCTTCACCGCCATCGTCACCGACTTATAGCCGCCGAGGGCGGACTCGGTGGCATCGAGGATCTCGGTGCGCCATCCGTGCTGCTCGGCGAAACGGGTGTACATGCGCAGGAGGTCGCCCGCGAACAGGGCCGATTCCTCGCCGCCCTCGCCGCCCTTGATCTCGACGATGATGTCCTTGCCATCGGAGGGATCGCGCGGGACGAGCAACTGCTGGAGCCGCTCAGCCAGCTGGTTCGCCTGCTGCTCCATCTCGTCGATCTCGTCGTCGAGGCCGAGTTCACGGGCGGCGCCGAGGTCGGCGGTCGCCTCCTGCCAGGCGCGATAGGTGCGCACGATGGCACCGAGCTCGGCGTAGCGCTGCCCGAGCCGCTTGGCGCGGGCGGGGTCGCTGTGGACGGCAGGGTCGGCCATCGCCGTCTCCAGCTCGTGATGCTCACGAACGAGCTGATCGACCGCCTCGAACACATCGACTCCTCACGTCACGACGGGTCTGGAAACACCAGAACGCCGGCCCTGTCGTGCAGGACCGGCGTTCGGACGGACTTACTTCTTGCCGTAACGCTTCTCGAAGCGCGCGACGCGTCCACCGGTGTCGAGGATCTTCTGCTTGCCCGTGTAGAACGGGTGGCAGGCCGAGCAGACGTCGGCACGGATGTTGCCCTCGGTGGCGGTGCTGCGCGTGGTGAACGTGTTGCCGCAGGTGCAGGTGACCTGGGTCTCCACGTACTCGGGGTGGATGCCTTGCTTCATGATGAGTCCTCTCTGCAGGTCGCTGGGTCGAGCCGCGGCGCGCCTCGTGAACCAGAACCAAGGAACGATTCTGCCAGTTGCCCTCTTGTTAACGACACCCGGGGCGGCTTTGTTCCCTACCGGTGGCCGGGCCCCGACCTCCCCCGCCTGGGGCGGTGAGCTACGCACGTCTCCCCGCGTGGGGCGGTGGGCTACGCACGTCTCAGAAGCGCGGAGAGGTGTCTCATCCACCGCTCACGATCGAGAACGGAGGCCTCAGCACCGCCCGCGATCAGAGCAGCTTCTCGATATCCGGCGCGATCGACTCGGGCTTGGTCTGCGGCGCGTAACGCTTGACGACCTCGCCCTCGCGATTGACCAGGAACTTGGTGAAGTTCCACTTGATGGCACCCCCGAGCACTCCGGACTTCTCGTCCTTGAGCCACCCGTAGAGCGGATGCGCGTCCTCGCCGTTGACATCGATCTTGGCGAACATCGGGAACTGGACGCCGAAGCTGGACTCGCAGAAGGTGGCGATCTCGTCCTCCGTGCCGGGCTCCTGGTGGCCGAACTGGTCGCAAGGGAAGCCCAGCACGACGAATCCTCGCTCGCGGTAGGTCTCGTACAGCTCTTCCAGTCCGGCGTATTGCGGCGTGAAGCCGCACTGCGAGGCGGTATTGACCACGAGCGCGACCTGGCCTCGGTAGTCCGCGAGCTGGCGCTCGGCGCCGTCGATCCCCGTCGCCGTGAAGTCATAGGCAGTCGTCATGGGGCCCAGGTTACTGTCCCCTCCCCGCCGCGGTACCTCATCAACCCCATCCGGAGTGGATGAGGTAGCAGGGCTACCGCGCCCGAGGACGAAGGGTTGACCAGCTACCGCCACGGGGCGGGAGATGACCGAAGGGCCGCACCCGTGCTGGGTGCGGCCCTTCGATGAGGACGATCAGGAGTCGCCGTTGTTGACGCCCCCGGGCATCGTCTTGTTGATCTCCATGAGGAACTCGACGTTGTTGGAAGTCTTCTTCAGCTTGCCGAGGACGAGCTCCAGTCCCTGCTGGCCCTCCAGGCCCGACAGCACCCGGCGGAGCTTCCAGATGATCGAGAGCTCGTCGCGTGCCATCAGCAGCTCCTCGCGACGGGTGCTCGACGCATCGACGTCGATGGCCGGGAAGATCCGCTTGTCCGCGAACTCGCGGCGCAGACGCAGCTCCCAGTTACCGGTGCCCTTGAACTCCTCGAAGATGACCTCGTCCATGCGGGATCCGGTCTCGATCAGCGCCGTGGCGAGGATGGTCAGCGAGCCGCCGTCCTCGATATTGCGTGCGGCACCGAAGAACTTCTTCGGCGGGTACAGCGCCGAGGAGTCGACACCGCCGGACATGATGCGGCCCGACGCCGGAGCGGCGAGGTTGTAGGCACGGCCCAGGCGGGTGATGCCGTCGAGCAGCACGACCACATCGTGGCCCAGCTCGACCAGGCGCTTGGCGCGCTCGATCGCCAGCTCGGCGACCGTCGTGTGATCGCCCGCGGGACGATCGAAGGTCGAGGAGATGACCTCGCCCTTGACCGTGCGCTGGAAGTCGGTGACCTCCTCGGGACGCTCGTCCACGAGGACGATCATCAGGTGGCACTCGGGGTTGTTCTCGGTGATGGCGTTGGCGACCTGCTGCATCACCATCGTCTTGCCGGCCTTGGGCGGGGAGACGATGAGACCGCGCTGGCCCTTGCCGATCGGCGAGACCAGGTCGATGACGCGACCGGTCAGGCCGCCGGCCTCGCCCTCCAGGCGCAGGCGCTCGGAGGGGTACAGCGGCGTGAGCTTGGAGAACTCGACCCGGCGCTTGGCGTCGTCGACCTCGAGCCCGTTGACCGAGTCGATCTTCACCATCGGGTTGAACTTCTCCTTGCGCTCGCCCTCACGGGGCTGGCGCACCTGACCCACGACGGCGTCACCACGACGCAGGCCGAGACGGCGCACGAGGGACATCGCGACGTAGACGTCGTTCTCGCTCGGCAGGTAGCCGGTGGTGCGGACGAAGGCGTAGTTGTCGAGGATGTCGAGGATGCCCGCTGCCGGCACCAGGACGTCGTCCTCGGTGTAGGTCGGCTCGGCCTCGAGCCCGCGGCCGCCACGGCCGCGCCCACGACGGTTGCGGCGGCGTCCGCCGTCGTCGTCGTTGTCATTGCCACGGTTGCCGCGGTTGTCGTTACCACGGTTGCCGCGGTTGTCATTGCCACGGTTGCCGCGGTTGTCGTTGCCACGGTTGCCCTGGTTGTCGTTGCCACGGTTGCTCTGGTTGTCGTTACCGCGGTTGTCGTTCTTGCCCTGGCCACCGCGCGACTGGTCGTTCTTCTGGCCGCCCTTGCCCTGGTCGCCGGACTGGTCGTTCTTGGACTGGTCGTTCTTATTCTGGTCGTTCTTCTGGCCGCCCTTGCCCTGGCCACCCTTGTTCTGATCGTTCTTGTTCTGATCGGCCTGAGGCTGGTCGTTCTTGGGCTGGTCGTTCCTGTTCTGGGCGTCCTTCTTCTGATCGCCCTTATCGACCGTGTCGTCCTTCGCCGGAGCGTCCTGCTTGTGCTCGCTCTCGGCGGCCGACTCGGCATCGCTCCGGCGCGTGGCGCGGCGGCGCGCCGGCTTGCTCTCGGCCGGGGCCTCGGCCGCGGCCGGCGCCTCAGCGGTCGTATCGCCCGACTCATTCGCGGCCTTCGCCTTCGGAGCCTGCGCCTTGGGAGCCTGAGTTGTGGGCGCCTCGGCCTTCGGAGCCTCGCCCCGCGCTTCCTTGATGGCGTCGATGAGCTGGCCCTTGCGCATCTTGGTGCCGTCGATCCCCAGGCCTGCGGCGATCTCCTGCAACTCGGCGAGCACCTTGCCGCCGAGGGAGCCGCCGGACTTGCGGGCTGTCTTCTTGGGCGCCGCGGTGGTCTCGGTGGTGCTGGTTTCAGTCACTCGGTTCAATCCTTCTGGACAGCCACGAGCCCACGGACCCACCCGGTGATCACACGCAGAGGCGGGAAGAATATTGACATGGGCCTGCCCGCATCTGACGGGCATATGAAGTGGCATTGCGCCGGGGAGATCGTCGTCTCGACTCCGACATTCACCACTGTAACACCCGATGCCCTCACGGTATTTCGTTCGGGGTGGTTTTTTGGTCGTGCCGGGCTCAGAGCAACCGTGTGCCGCGAGGGTCCACGCCGAGCTCAGCGGCCCACCAGCCCTCCGGAACGGCCCCGGCGATACCGTCGGCGAAGGCCAGCACGGTGGGGCCCGCACCGGAGATCACGGCGGGGATCCCCTCGACCCGCAGCTGGCGGACCAACCTATAGGAGTCCGGCATCGCCTGTGCACGGAAGGACTGATGCAACCGGTCCTCGGTCGCGGAGATCAGCCGCTCCGGCGCTGCGGTGAGCGCCGCGACCAGCAGTGCGGCACGACCGGCGTTGAACGCGGCGTCCCCGTGCGGAACGACGTCAGGGAGCAGCCCTCGAGCCTTCTCGGTGGACACCGCCTCACCCGGCACGAAGACGGTGACCGGGACATCGACGTCCAGACGCAGGCTCTCGGCGGCAGCGCCGTCGATCCACGCGATCGCGAGACCGCCGAGGAGGGCCGCGGCGACATTGTCGGGATGGCCCTCCAGATCGGTCGCCAGCTGGAGCATCGTCCGCGCGTCCAGACGCTCCTCGCCGCCGACCACCAGAGCCCTCGCCAACACGATCCCGGCGCTGATCGCCGCCGCCGACGAACCAAGCCCGCGGCCGTGCGGGATCGTGTTCTCGCAGACCAGCCGGAGGCCCTCGGGACGCTCTCCGAGCAGATCGAAGGTCGCGTCCATCGCCCGCACGATCAGATGCGACTCGTCGCGCGGGACGTCGGCGGCACCTTCGCCGCTGACCTGGATCTCCACACCGCCGGCGGTGGCCTCGGCGGTCACCAGGTCGCCCATCGTCAGGGCGAGACCGAGCGCGTCGAATCCCGGGCCCAGGTTGGCGCTGGTGGCCGGTGCGTGCACACGCACCGGCTTTCGGGCGATGCTCATCGCAGGCCCGCCACCTCGGCGGCAGCCTCGACCGTCGGTTCGATGACCTCGTCGACGATGGAGTCGATCCGCGAGAGGGGGGTGTCGATGTCCTTGAGCCCGTGGCCGGTGACCGTCACGGCGATCACCTGCCCTGACGGCACCTCACCGGCCTCCGCGGCCGCGAGAAGACCCGCGATCCCGGCTGCGGAGCCGGGCTCGACGAAGATGCCCTCTTCGGCACCGAGACGACGCTGGGCGTCGAGGATCTGATCATCGGTGACCGCGTCAATCCGTCCGCCGGACTCGTCCCGGGCGTTCTCGGCGAGCTGCCAGGAGGCGGGATTGCCGATGCGGATCGCCGTCGCGAGGGTCTCGGGCTCGCGCACGATCTCTCCGCGCACGATCGGTGCGGCACCGGCGGCCTGGAAGCCCCACATCGCGGGGCGAGTGCTCGCGATGCCCGCATCGGCGTACTGCCGGTACCCCATCCAGTAGGCCGAGATATTGCCCGCGTTGCCGACGGGCAGCACGTGCAGGTCCGGGGCCCGGCCGAGGACGTCGACGATCTCGAAGGCCCCGGTCTTCTGGCCCTCCAGCCGCATCGGATTGACCGAGTTGACGAGTGCGACCGGGTAGTCCTTGGCGAGTCCCCGGCTGATGTTCAGACACTCGTCGAAGCCACCGCGGACCTGGATGATCTCGCCTCCGTGCATGACCGCCTGCGCCATCTTGCCCGCGGAGATCTTGCCGTGCGGGACGAGCACGATCGGCGTCAGCCCCGCGCGAGCGGCATAGGCGGTCATCGAGGCCGACGTGTTGCCGGTCGACGCGCAGACGACCGCCTCTGCGCCTTCACCCTTGGCAGCGGAGATCGCGACCGTCATGCCGCGGTCCTTGAACGAACCGGTCGGGTTGTCGCCCTCGACCTTGACGAACACCTCGCCGCGAACGATCTCGGAGAGCCAGGCCGAGTGAATGAGCGGTGTGCCGCCCTCACCGAGGGTCACGGTGGGAGTCTCCTCGCCGAGGGGAAGCCAGTCCCGGTACTCGGCGATGACCCCGCGCCAGGGCTGTGCCATCAGGCCACTCCTTCCACGCGCATGACCGAGGAGACACCGCGCACCATGTCGAGATCGCGCAGCCGGTCGATGGTCGCCGACAACGCGGCGTCTTCGGCCTCGTGGGTGACGACGACGAGCTGGGCGTCATCGCCGTGACCCTCCTGGCGCACGGTCTTGATCGAGACATCGTTCGCGGCGAAGGCCTGGGCGACCGCCGAGAGCACGCCCGGACGGTCGTCGACATCGATCGCGACGTGGTAGCGGGTGCGGGCACGCCCGATCGGCACGATCTCATGCTGGGCATGCACCGTCTCCCCCGCCCCGCGCACCCCGGCGAGCCGGTGCCGGGCGACGCTCACGACATCGCCGAGCACGGCGCTGGCGGTCGGTGCGCCACCGGCACCGGGTCCGTAGAACATGAGCTGGCCGGCGCCCTCGCTCTCGACGAAGACGGCGTTGTAGGCACCGCGGACACTCGCGAGCGGGTGCGAATCGGGGATCATCGCCGGATGCACGCGGGCCGACACCTCACCGGAGGGCCCGAGCTCGCAGATCGCGAGAAGCTTGACGACCGAGCCGATCTCCGCGGCGGAGCGGACATCGGCGGCGGTGACATCGGTGATGCCCTCGCGGTGCACGTCGGAGATCGTGACGCGGGTATGGAAGGCGAGACCGGCGAGGATGGCGGCCTTCGCCGCGGCGTCGAAGCCCTCGACATCGGCCGTCGGGTCCGCCTCCGCGTACCCGAGACGCTGCGCCTCGTCGAGCGCGTCGTTGAAGCCCGCGCCGGTGGTGGACATCGCGTCCAGGATGAAGTTGGTCGTGCCATTGACGATGCCGAGCACGCGTGTCACGCGATCGCCCGCGAGGGAGTCGCTCAGGGGACGCACGATCGGGATCGCGCCGGCGACGGCCGCCTCGTAGTAGAGATCGCGCTCGGCCTTCTCGGCCGCCTCGTAGAGCGTGGCACCGTCCTCGGCGAGGAGCGCCTTGTTGGCGGTGACGACCGAGGCGCCGTTCTCCAGCGCCGCCAGGATCAGACCTCGTGCCGGCTCGATGCCGCCGATGACCTCGATGACGACGTCCAGATCGCCGCGCGTGACCAGGCTCATCGCATCGGTGGTGAAGAGATCGTCGGGGACGTCGAGGTCACGGCGTCGGCCTTCGCGGCGGACCGCGATGCCCACGAGCTCGATCGGCGCGCCGACGCGCTGGGCCAGCTCGTCGGCGTCGCCGGTGAGGACTCGTGCGACCTCCGTACCGACGACACCGCAACCGAGCAGAGCGATGCGCAAGGGACGTCTGGGGTCAGGCGAGGTGGTCACGGCCCCAGCCTATCGGCGTGTCTCACGGCGCGGACCCGATGCCCCGCATGTGGGATGGCCTGGTTTCCGCGAGTGGTGCGGATCCACTTCGAAACAAGCTCACCTACCGGCGCGACCTCGCAGCCGTCGCCACCGGTGTCGCCCTCCAGGAGGCGGGGACGGCGAGGACCGCGACCACGAGGCCTACGAGGAACACGGTGATGAACGGCGTCGCTTCGCCGATCGTCACGAGCCAGCCGAACAGACCGCTGCACACCGCAAGACCGAGTGCATCGGCGACCGCATCGCTGGTCTGCATCGAGGCGCTGTTGCGTCCCTCCTCCCCCACGGCCGAGTGCTCCAGCAGCAGCGAGCTGAGCGCCGGCATCGCGAGCCCCATGCCCAGGCCTCCGAATGCCCACCCGGCGGCGATGACCGGCACCGGCACGCCGGTGACCGGGATGAAGAGGACCGAGACCAGCGCCACGATCACGCTCATCACGCCGAGGCGGACTCTCCACGAGGGCATCAGCCACCGATCCGATGCCCACGCGCCGGCAAACCAGAAGAGCGCCGTCGAGGTGAGGAAGAGTCCGGCGAGGGTCGGAGTGAGGTCGCGCAACCGCACGAGGGCGAGTGGCACGAAGGACTCGGTCGCCAACAGTCCCGTTCCCAGCAGACTGCGAGTCGCGATCACGCCGGGCAGCCCGCGCGCCGCCCGCAGGGTGCCCGCCGGCAACAACGGCACCGCCGCGACAAGGGCCACGACGAATCCGGTCGCCACCAGGACCTGCCACCCACGCACGTCACGCTGTCCGCCGATGGTCACGGCGAAGACGGCCACCGCGGCCGCCGCTGAACGAAGGATCCGGGCCCAGGGCACGGCGGTCGCGTCGTCGCCGTGGGAGGAGGGCAGCGCGGGCCTCAGCAGCACGAGAGCGCCGGCGGCCACGAGAGGCACCCCCAAGAAGACCCACCGCCATCCGACATGCTCGGCGACCGCACCGGCGATGACGGGACCCACGACCGCGGGCAGCACCCAGGCGCTCATCAGGACGACGAAGGCCCGCGGACGCAGGTGCGCGGGGAAGGCACGGGCGACCAGAACGTACAACGCCACCGAGACGAGCCCCGCTCCGATCCCCTGGAGCGCACGTCCCGTCACGAACCACTCCATCGTCGGCGCGGCGCCCGCGAATACGAGCCCCACGACGAAGACCAGCACGCCGGTGGCGATCGGGCGGGCGTGCCCGTGCCTGTCGCACCACCAGGCGGCGCACGTCATCGCGGCGATCCCCGTCGCGGCCGGGGCGGCGAAGGACACCGCATACCAGGACAGTCCGTCGAGTTCGACGGCGACGACCGGGAGGGCCGTCGCCACCGCGAAGGTCTCGAAGGCGACGAGGAAAGCGACACTGAAGAGTCCGACGACCTGCGGCAGGTAGCTGGTCTCGCGCCACCGGACCCGCCTCTGCATCGTGGTCATCGCACGACCCGAACCAGCCAGACATCCAACTCGTGAGGACGCGGAGGCGGGGGCACGGGCGGTGTTCTTCTCATCATGGCTCCGATGGAATAACCTCGACCTTGGTTGAGGTCAAGGAGGACCATGACACATCGCTCCATCCGCCAGCAGGAGCTGACTCCGGGCGAGCTGTCGCAGCGCGCGGGGGTGAGCGTCTCGGCACTGCACTTCTATGAACGCGAGGGGCTCATCGAGAGTCGTCGCACCGCGGGCAATCAACGGCGCTATCACCGCGACGCCCTGCGCCGCATCGCGTTCATCCGGGTCTCACAGAGCGTCGGCATCTCACTGTCGCGGATCGGCGATGCCTTGGACTCACTGCCCGCGGACCGCACGCCGACGAAGGCCGATTGGTCGCGGCTCAGCCGGGGGTGGCGCGACGAACTGGACGAGCGCATCGCCACACTCGAGCGTCTGCGTGACGATCTGGACGGCTGCATCGGCTGCGGATGCCTCTCCCTGGCCAGATGCACGCTCTACAACCGCGACGACTCCCTCGCCGCCGAGGGCCCCGGTCCGCGCCGGCTCCCCCCAGCCCACCTCCCGTGATCCCGGTCACACCGAGTTTTGGCCGGTTGTCGCCCTTCCTGGCCGTGGGAAAGGGCCACAACCGGCCAAAAGTCGCGCGTCACCGCGGGCCGGCCGGAGGGGTTAGCCGAGGTCGAGGGCGAGGAGATCGTCCTCGGTCTCGCGACGCAGCAGCAGCCGGGCCTCGCCCTCACGCACGGCGACGACGGCCGGGCGAGGGACGTGGTTGTAGTTGCTCGCGAGCGAGCGGCAGTACGCCCCGGTCCCGGGTACGGCGAGCAGGTCCCCCGCACCCACGTCGGACGGCAGGTACTCGTCCTTGACGACGATGTCGCCGCTCTCGCAGTGCTTGCCGACCACCCGGCTCAAAGCGGGCCCCGCATCGGAATCGCGCGAGGCGAGCGTGCAGGAATAGTCGGCGCTGTAGAGCGCGGGACGGATGTTGTCGCTCATGCCGCCGTCGACCGCCACATAGCGCCGCGAGCTGCCGCCATCGAGCGCGACCGTCTTGGCGGTGCCGACCTCGTACAGCGTGAACGTCGAGGGACCGGCGATCGCCCGCCCCGGCTCGATCGACACGTGCGGCACGTCGATATCGAGCGCGGCGCACTCGTCGTCGATGATCTTGAGCATGCCCCGCGCGAGGTCGGCGGGCGGCAACGGATCGTCCTGCGTCGTGTAGGCGATGCCGAACCCGCCTCCGAGATCGAGCTCCTGGCCCGCGACGCCGAGCTCACGCGCGATCTCGGCGTGCAGACGCAGCACGCGCCGCGCCGCGACCTCGAAACCGTCGGTCACGAAGATCTGCGAGCCGATATGCGAGTGCAGGCCCCGGAAGTCGATCCCCGGGACCGCGAGCACGCGCCGCACCGCCTCGAAAGCGTCGCCCCCCGCGATCGAGAAGCCGAACTTCTGATCCTCGTGCGAGGTGGAGATGTACTCGTGGGTGTGCGCCTCGACGCCGGCCGTGACCCGCACCATGACCGATGCCGTGACACCGAGCTCGGCCGTCAGCGTCGCCAGCCGGTCGATCTCCTCGAAGGAGTCGATGATGATGCGACCAACACCGGCCTGGAGCGCACGCCGCAACTCGGCCGAGGACTTGTTGTTGCCGTGCAGTCCGATGCGCTCGGGCGGGAACTCGGCCCGCAGCGCGACCGCGAGCTCACCGCCGGTGCAGACGTCCAGAGACAACCCCTCCTCCGCGATCCATCGGGCCGCAGCCACACAGAGGAATGCCTTGCCCGCGTAGTACACGTCCGCATCGGGAAAGGCATCACGGAAGGCCCGGGCGCGCGAACGGAAGTCGTCCTCGTCGAGGACGTAAAGGGGCGTGCCGAACTCGCGTGCCAGCTCGTCGACGGAGAGACCGGCGACGGTCAGGACACCGTCGACCTTGCTGACGTTCTCCGCCCACAGCGGCGCCACCAGGCCGTTGACGTCATCGGGATGACGCAGCCAGGCGGGACCCCGGTCACCGGCCTGTCCGTGCAGGGCCCCTGCCTCGTGTGCGCGCATCAGGTCACATCCTCTCCGGAGCGTCGACCCCGAGGACGGCGAGACCGTTCGCGAACACCTGGCGGGTGGCGGCCACCAGCACGAGACGGGCCCGGTGCACGTCGCTCGGCTCCTCGTCGCCCTGCGGGAGGACCCGACACACGTCGTAGAACTTGTGGAAGGTGGACGCGGCCTCCTCCAGGTACCGAGCCACCCGATGCGGTTCACGCAGTTCGGCCGCCTGGGCGATGAGACGAGGGAACTCCGCGAGCGAGCGCAACAGGTCGCCCTCACGGTCGGTCGACACGAGCGCCGGGTCGAAAGACTCCAGAGTGGGCGTGAGACCGAGGTCGGCGGCGTTGCGGAGGATCGAGGACAGCCGCGCGTGGGCGTACTGCACGTAGTAGACGGGGTTGTCGTTGCTCTTGCGCGTCATCTCGGCGACATCGAGGGTGAGCGGCGAGTCGGCCGGGTAACGGATGAGCGTGTACCGCAGCGCGTCGACGCCGATGAGGTCGATGAGCTCGCGCAGCGTCACGATCGTGCCGGCGCGCTTGCTCAGCTTGAGCTCGTGGCCGTCCTGCAGGATCTTGACCAGCTGACCGATGAGGATCTGGATCTGCTCGCCGGGGGTGTCGCCCACACAGGCGGCCATGGCCTGGAGCCGGCCGACGTAGCCATGGTGGTCGGCACCGAGCAGATAGATGCACGGGTCGAAACCGCGGTCCCGCTTGTCGACGTAGTAGGCGGTGTCGGAGGCGAAGTAGGTGAGTTCGCCATTGGAACGCAGGAGGACCCGGTCCTTGTCGTCGCCGAAGTCGGTGGTGCGCATCCACGTGGCCCCGTCGGACTCGAACAGCCGACCCTCCTCGCGGAGGCGATCGAGGCCGCGCTCGACGGCATCCGAGTCGTGCAGGGACCGCTCGGAGAACCACACGTCGAAGTGAGTGTGGAACTCCTCCAGCTCGCTGCGCTGCTCGGCCAGCTGCATCGCATATCCCTCCTCGCGGAAGGCGAGGAGCTGCTCGTCCTCGGGGAGCTCGAGGATGCCCGGATGGGCCGCGACGACCTTCTGCGCCAACTCGGCGACATAGTCACCGTGATAGCCGTCCTCAGGAGGCTGCTGACCGTGTGCACGGGCCTTCAACGAGGCGCCGAACTTGTCCATCTGGTTGCCGCGGTCGTTGATGTAGAACTCATTGGTCACCTCATCGCCGGCGGCGCGCAGCACACGCGAGAGCGCGTCGCCGACGGCGGCCCAGCGGGTATGACCGAGGTGCAGTGGGCCGGTCGGGTTGGCGCTGATGAACTCCAGGTTGACGCGGCGGCCCGTCGACGGCGCGTGTCCGTACGACTCCCCCGCCTCGAGGACCTGCCGGGCGATCTCACCCTGTGCGGCGGCCGCCACCCGCACGTTGAGGAAGCCGGGCCCCGCGACGTCGACCGCCGCGATGCCCTCGGCGGCGCCGAGGCGGGCAGCGATCAGCTCGGCGATCTCGCGCGGCGGGCGGCCGGCCTGCTTCGTGAGCTGCATCGCGACATTGGTCGCGTAATCCCCGTGCTCCTTGACCTTGGGCCGCTCGACACGGACGGTGTCCGGCACCCCGGCGCTGAGCGCCAGGGAGTCGTCGTCGACCAGGGACTGCAATGCGGCGACGATCGCCGCGGAAAGCTGCTCGGGAGTCACCGCCCCAGCCTACCGACGGCTCAGGTGTCCCCGGCCTGTCGGTCGGCGATGGCACCCTCGATCGTGGCGACGAGCGCATCTGGCTCGAAAGGCTTGGTGACATAGGCATCGACCCCGGCCCGGTCGGCGGCCGTCACGTCGTAGTGCTGACCCTGGGTCGTGACCATGACGATGGCGAGTCGGTCCCATCGCCGATCGGAACGGATCCGCTGCACGGCGGCCAGTCCGTCCATGCGCGGCATCATCATGTCCATCGTCACCGCGTCGGGCGGCGGATCGGTGACCGAGAGCATCTCCAGGGAGTCCAGGCCGTCGAAGGCCTCGACGACATCGTGGCCCGCCAGCTCCAGATTGGTGCGGATGAGGAACCTGATCGACGGGGTGTCGTCGACGACGAGGACAGTGGCCACCGGCCCACCGTAACGGAGGAGGCATGCGGTAGGCTCGCATTCGCACGGCCCCCGTAGCTCAGGGGATAGAGCACCGCCCTCCGGAGGCGGGAGCCTAGGTTCGAATCCTAGCGGGGGCGCCGCTGCATGAGGCCCCTGATCAGCGGTGATGCTGATCAGGGCCTCTCTCATTCCTCAGCCCAGACCGCCGCCGCCGAGCGGCCGCGCAGGTCCTTCCGTGTGACTGAGGAGCCCCGGTTCTGCCGCGCCGGCCGCCACAACCAGCCGATTCAGCCGAGACGCGCGACGATGGTGCCGTAGGTCACACCCGCTCGCTCGGGCCGACGTTCCCGGTGGGCTTGGAACCGATGAGAGGTGCGAACGCATGTCCGTTGAGCTGTCGTACGCCGCTGGTCCCACCGACACTCCCCTGCTCGAGGAGACCATAGGAGCCGCCTTCGAGCGCATCGCCGATCTCCACGCCGACCGCGAGGCGCTGGTCGATATCGCGAGTGGACGTCGATGGACCTGGGCCGAGCTGGACGCCGCCGTCGATGACATCGCCCGGGGTCTCCTCGCGGCCGGTATCGAGAAGGGCGATCGAGTCGGGATCTGGGCTCCCAACTGTCCCGAGTGGACCATGACGCAGTTCGCGACCGCCAAGATCGGAGCGATCCTGGTCACGGTCAATCCCGCGTATCGGACCCACGAGTTCGCCTACGCGGTCCATCAGTCCGGCATGCGTCTCCTCGTGAGCGCGACGCATTTCAAGACGAGTGACTACCGGGCCATGGTCGACAGCACACGTGCCGACTGCCCCACGCTCGAGCGCGTGGTCTACCTCGACTCCGAGGACTGGGCAGCGCTCATCGACGAAGGGCGCTCACTCCCCGCCCCGGCGATCACCGAACGGATGTCCACGCTGTCCGCGACCGATCCGATCAACATCCAGTACACGAGCGGAACCACGGGCTTCCCCAAGGGCGCGACCCTCAGCCATCGCAATATCCTCAACAACGGCTACTTCGTCACCGACACGATCGACTTCACGGAACAGGACCGGCTGTGCATCCCGGTGCCCTTCTACCACTGCTTCGGCATGGTGATGGGCAATCTGGGGTGCGTGACCCACGGCTCGACGATGGTCATCCCCGCGCAGGGCTTCGACCCCACCATCACCCTGCAGGCGGTCCAGGACGAACAGTGCACTGGCGTGTACGGCGTGCCCACGATGTTCATCGCGATGCTCAACCATCCGGACTTCGCCTCCTTCGACCTGTCGAGCCTGCGCACGGGGATCATGGCCGGTGCGCCCTGTCCGGTCGAGGTGATGAAGCGGTGCATCGCCGATATGCACATGGACGAGGTGTCCATCGCCTACGGCATGACGGAGACCTCGCCGGTATCGACACAGACCCGGGGCGATGACGATCTGGAACGACGTACTGCCACCATCGGCCGAGTGGGACCGCATCTCGAGATCAAGATCGTGGACCCGTTGACCGGTGAGACGCTCCCTCGCGGAGAGACCGGCGAGTTCTGCACCCGCGGGTACTCGGTGATGCTCGGATACTGGGATGACGAAGCGAAGACCGCCGAGTCCATCGACCACGAGGGCTGGATGCACACCGGGGATCTGGCGCAGATGCGCGACGACGGTTACTGCGTCGTCGTCGGCCGGATCAAGGACATGGTGATCCGCGGAGGCGAGAACATCTACCCTCGCGAGATCGAGGAGTTCTTCTACGCCCACCCCGATATCGAGGATGTCCAGGTCATCGGCGTCCCCGATGAGCGCCTCGGTGAGGAACTGTGCGCCTGGATCCGCATGCGGGAGGGCACGGAACCTCTCGACGAAGCATCGGTCCGCGAGTACGCGGAGGGCAGGCTGGCGCATTACAAGATCCCGCGCTACGTCAAGATCGTCGACGACTTCCCGATGACGGTCACGGGCAAGATCCGCAAGGCCGAGATGCGGGAGAGCTCGGCACGGGAGTACGGACTCGCCTGAGAGCAGCCCATGGGCCGCACCTGCGGTCGAGCGGCCCGACAGGCACACTGCGAGACATGAGGCTGCTGTTGATGTCCGACACGCACGTGCCGACGCGAGCGCGCGATCTGCCCGATCGCCTATGGGCCGAGGTCGATGCAGCCGATGTGGTGTTCCACGCCGGCGACTGGATGGATCTCGCACTGTTCGAGCGTCTCGAGGAGAGATCCGCCCGGCTCGTCGCTTGCTGGGGCAACAACGACGGCGACGATCTGCGCGCACGGATGCCCGAACGAGCCGATGTCGAGCTCGACGGTATCCGCTTCACGGTGGTGCACGAGACCGGGGCGTCGAAGGGCCGCGAGAAACGTATGGCCGTGCAGTACCCGGACACCGACATACTGGTCTTCGGCCACAGCCACATCCCGTGGGACACGGTCGCCGACAACGGCCTGCGACTGCTCAACCCCGGCTCCCCCACGGATCGCCGACGCCAGCCGTACTGCACCTACATGACCGCGACCATCGCCGACGGACAACTGCGCGACGTCGAACTCCACCGGCTCTAGTGGTCCGTCGACTTGTGCGATGGCGCGAGGTGGCTAGCGTCGGTGGCAGACGTCCAACTCATCTGGGAGGCAACCATGCCCACACGCCACGCACGCACCGCTTGGGACGGCGGATTCGAGGACGGATCCGGACAAGTCGAGCTCACCGACTCCGGTCTCGGCACCTTCGAGATGTCCTTTCCGAAACGTTCCTCCGAGGACGGTGGCGGAGCGACCAATCCCGAGGAGCTCATCGCCGCGGCGCACTCGTCCTGCTACACGATGCAACTGACCGCGCTGCTCGGCCAGCGCGGTGCGACGCCGATCAGCATCGAGACCTCGGCAGCCGTCACCCTCGGCCCCGACCCCGAGGGCGGTTTCAAGATCAGTCGTATCGACCTCACGGTCCGCGGCGAGGTCGACGGCATCGACGAGGCCGGCTTCGCCGAGGCGGCCGAGGAGGCCAAGGCCGGCTGCCCGGTCAGCAAGGCCCTCGAGGGCGTCGACACCATCACCTTGGACGCCGCGCTCGAGACCGCGTGACGCACTCCACTCGTGGCTCCATGGGCCGCGAGGAGGAGACGAGTACGATGCTCAGGGCCCACTCGTGGGCCCTGAGTTCTCGTTTCTAAGGAGAGGGCATGTCGGTCACCGACGTGGACCTGAGCGCGTTCGACACCCCCGGTAGGGGGCGCGGCCTGCTCGATGTGTTCCGCCGTCGCTATCTGCTGCGACTGCTGGTACGCAAGGGCACCGCCACGCGCTACCGCAACTCCGTGCTTGGCTGGACGTGGTCGTACGTCAAGCCCGGCGTGCAGTTCGGGGTGTACTTCTTCATCGTCGGCATGGTCCTGCAGATGCACCGCGGAGTGGAGTACTTCCCGGTGTACCTGTTCTCCGGGCTGATCCTCGTCAACTTCTTCAATGAGGCCTTCGGCAACGCCACCAACGCGATCGTCGAGAATCGCGCGCTGGTCCGCAAGATCTATCTGCCACGTGAGCTGTTCCCGGTATCGGCGATCCTCGTCGCGCTCATCCATTTCATCCCCCAGATCGCGATCCTGCTGGTGATCGTGGTGATCCTCGGCTGGGTCCCCACTTTGGCCTCCGTGGGCATCGCGCTGGCGGCCGTGGCGATGATCGCCACCTTCGCCCTCGGGCTGGGCATGATGTTCGGTGCGGTCAACGTCCGATTCCGCGATGCCCAGAATTTCGTCGAGATCATCCGCATGGTCTCGATGTGGAGCACGCCGACCTTGTACACCTGGGTACTGCTGCGCGATGTCCTACCGGGGTGGGCCTTCGGCATCTACTTCTCCAACCCCCTCTCGATCGGTGTCGAGATGTTTCACGAGGCTTTCTGGGCGCCCGTCATCTCCACCGAGGCGGCCTGGCCGCCCCATGCTCTCCTCATGTGCGCCGTCGCCGTGACCCTCTCCCTGCTCACCGTCGTCGTCGGCCAGCTGATGTTCCGTCACTTCGAGCGTTCCTTCGCCCAGGATCTGTGAGGCCGATGTCCGACCCCGCCCTGCCCAGCATCATCGTCGACGATGTCACCAAGCACTTCCTGAAGCGCAAGACCCACTCGCTGAAGGAGGCCTTCGTGACGTGGGCCAAGCGCAAGCCGGTCCGCGCCGATCGCTTCATCGCCCTCGACGGGGTGAGCTTCTCCGTCCCGGAGGGCGAGGCCGTCGCCGTCCTCGGGCTCAACGGCTCGGGCAAGTCGACGACGCTCAAGCTCATCTCCGGCGTCCTGGAGCCGGACGAGGGCCATGTCTACACCCGCGGCCGGGTCGCCGGACTCATCGAGGTCGGCGCGGGCTTCCATCCGGATCTCTCCGGTCGCGAGAATGTCTACCTCAACGCGGCGATCCTCGGGATGAACCGACAGCAGATCGAGGAGCGCTTCGACGACATCGTCGAGTTCTCCGAGATCGGCGATCACATCGACCAGGAGGTCAAGCACTACTCCTCGGGCATGTTCATGCGTCTCGCGTTCTCCGTCGCGATCCACGTCGATCTGGACATCCTGCTCGTGGACGAGGTCCTCTCGGTCGGCGACGCACCGTTCCGGGCCAAGTGCGAGAAGAAGATCGCCGAGCTCACGGCGGAGGGTGTCACGATGCTCGTGGTGAGCCACAGCCTCGGCATGGTGCAGAAGCTCTGCACCCGCGGCATCGTCCTGCACAAGGGCAAGAAGGTCTTCGACGGCCCCATCAGCGAGGCCGTCGCACGGATCAAGTGACGGCTCGTCGCGAGGCGCCTACCGCTCACCGACCCGCCCTGCGGCCCTGCCTGCAGACCATTGGTCTTCCGCGCTAGAGTTGTCGGGACTTCACCCACTCCTCAGCACACTCCGGAAGAGGCGATTCAGGCCGTGGCCGAGTCCTCCACCACAACGTCCAATTCCGACGCCCAGTCCCCCGACTTCGGAGCCAATGAGTGGCTCGTCGAGGAGATGTACGAGCGGTTCGCCAGCGATCCGTCGTCGGTCGACTCCCAATGGGCGGACTTCTTCCGCCAGGGCAACTACGCGGGCGAGCAGAACGGGGCCGCGTCGAACGGCGCCGCGGCCAAGCCCGACTCGGTCGCCGAGAAGGCCGCAGCCTCCCCGACCCCCACCACGCAGCCGGCCGACAAGACGGCCAGTGGCGAGCGCGCGCAGACGCGCGTGCCCGATAAGGACACCGCCGCGACTCCCCCGGCTGCCAAGAGCACCGAGCCGAAGGCCACTCCGACCAAGAAGAGCGGCACGCCCAAGGCCGCGCCTGCTGCCGCCCAGCAGCCGCAGGGCCCTGGCGAGGTGGAGAAGGTCGTGCTGAAGGGCGCTGCCGCCCGCACCGCCACCAATATGGACCAGAGCCTGTCGGTCCCCACCGCCACCAGCGTGCGCTCGGTTCCGGTCAAGTTGCTGTTCGACAATCGCATCGTCATCAACAATCACCTCGCCCGGGCCCGCGGTGGCAAGGTCTCGTTCACGCATCTCATCGGCTTCGCGGTCGTGCAGGCGATCAAGGCGATGCCGGAGATGAACATCGGCTTCGAGCACAACGACAAGGGCAAGCCCGTCCAGCTCAAGCCCGAGCACATCAACTTCGGCCTGGCCATCGATCTGCCCAAGCCCGACGGCACCCGCCAGCTGCTCGTGCCGAGCATCAAGGCCGCCGAGACCATGGACTTCGCCCAGTTCTGGTCCGCCTACGAGACGATGGTCAAGAAGGCTCGCGACGGCAAGCTCGAGGTCTCGGATTTCCAGGGCACCACCGTCAGCCTCACCAACCCCGGCGGCATCGGCACCAATCACTCGGTGCCGCGCCTGATGGCCGGCCAGGGAGCGATCATCGGCGTCGGATCGATGGAGTACCCCCCGGAGTTCCAGGGCGCCTCGGAGCACACCATCGCGCAGATGGCGATCTCCAAGATGATGACCCTGACCTCCACCTACGACCATCGCGTCATCCAGGGCGCCCAGTCCGGTGAGTTCCTGAAGCGCGTGCACCAGCTGCTGCTCGGCGCCGACGGGTTCTACGAGGACGTCTTCCGATCCCTGCGCATCCCCTACGAGCCGATCCGCTGGGCTCAGGACATCGCGGTCAGCCACGATGACCAGCTCCACCGCCAGTCACGGGTGCTCGAGCTCATCCACGCGTTCCGGGTCCGCGGCCATCTCATCGCCGACACCAACCCGATCGAGTACAAGATGCGCACGCATCCCGATCTCGACACGGCCTCGCACGGTCTGACGCTGTGGGATCTGGACCGGGAGTTCGCCACCGGCTCGTTCGGCAACGCCTCGGGCAAGTCGCTCATGAAGCTGCGCGAGATCCTGGGCATCCTGCGGGACTCGTACGTCCGCACCATCGGTGTGGAGTACATGCACATCCAGGACCCGGGCGAGCGCGAATGGTTCCAGGACCGCCTGGAGCGTCCGCACGTCAAGCCCCCGCGCAGCGAGCAGTTGCGCATCCTGCAGAAGCTCAACCAGGCCGAGGCCTTCGAGACCTTCCTGCAGACCAAGTTCGTCGGGCAGAAGCGCTTCAGCCTCGAGGGCGGCGAGACCACCATCCCGGTGCTCGACGAGATCGCCTCCGGTGCCGCCGCCGACGGCCTCTCCGAGGTGTGCATCGGCATGGCCCACCGCGGCCGGCTGAACGTCCTGGTCAACATCGCCGGCAAGGACCCGAGTCAGGTCTTCCGCGAGTTCGAGGGCAATATCGACCCGCGTACCGTCCAGGGTTCCGGCGACGTCAAGTACCACCTGGGCGTCGAGGGCGAGTTCACCTCGTCCAAGGGCGACAAGGTCAAGGTCTCCGTCGCGTCGAATCCCTCGCACCTCGAGGTCGTCGACCCGGTGCTCGAGGGCATCACGCGGGCCAAGCAGGACCGGCTCAACCGCGGCGAGGAGTTCCCGGTGCTGCCGGTCCTCGTCCACGGTGACGCCGCCTTCGCCGGTCAGGGCGTGGTGGCCGAGACCCTCAACCTCTCGCAGCTGCGCGGCTACCGCACCGGCGGCACGATCCACCTGATCGTCAACAACCAGGTCGGGTTCACCACCAGCCCGTCGTCATCGCGCTCCTCGACGTACTCCACCGATGTCGCGCGCATGATCCAGGCGCCGGTCTTCCACGTCAACGGCGACGATCCCGAGGCCTGCATCCGGGTGGCGCAGCTCGCCTATGAGTACCGCCAGACCTTCCACAAGGACGTCGTCATCGACCTGGTGTGCTACCGCCGCCGAGGCCACAACGAGGGCGACGACCCGAGCTTCACGCAGCCGCTGATGTACGACACGATCGAGAACAAGAAGTCGGTGCGCAAGCTCTACACCGAGGCCTTGGTCGGTCGCGGCGACATCACGATGGAGGAAGCCGAGGAAGCCCTGGCGGACTACCAGAAGCGTCTGGAGTCGAACTTCGCCAAGGTCAAGGACGCCACCGAGATCCCCGACTACACGCGGATCCCCGAGTACCCGGCCAAGCCCTTCGAGAGCGGCTACGTCACCGCGGTCTCCCCCGAGGTCCTCAAGGCCGTCGCGGACGCCTACACGACGGCGCCCGAGGACTTCACGGTGCACCCGAAGGTGATGCCCCAGCTGCAGCGCCGGGCCCAGTCGATCACGGCCGGTCCCATCGACTGGGGCACCGGCGAGATCATCGCCATGGGCTCGCTGCTCCTCGAGGGCCGTCCGGTACGCCTCGCGGGCCAGGACTCGCGTCGTGGCACCTTCTCCTCGCGCTTCGCCGTCATCATCGACCGGCACAATGCCGCCGAGTGGACCCCGCTGTCGCACGTCGGCGGGGACCAGGGCACGTTCTACATCTACGACTCCCTGCTGAGCGAGTACGCCGCGCTCGGCTTCGAGTACGGCTATTCGGTGGCTCGTCCCGAGGCACTGGTGATGTGGGAGGCGCAGTTCGGCGACTTCGTCAACGGCGCCCAGTCGGTCATCGACGAGTACATCTCCTCCGGCGAGACCAAGTGGGGCCAGAAGTCCGGTGTCGTGCTGCTGCTGCCGCACGGCTACGAGGGTCAGGGCCCTGACCACTCGTCCGGTCGCATCGAGCGCTTCTTGCAGCTCGCCGCGAACGACGAGATGCGCATCGCCCAGCCGTCCACGCCCGCGTCGTACTTCCACCTGCTGCGCAAGCAGGCGATGGAGGCCGATCACCGTCCGCTCATCGTCTTCACGCCCAAGCAGCTGCTGCGGCGCAAGGCAGCGACCAGCATGCCCGATGACTTCACCCGCGGCGAGTTCCGTCCGGTGATCGCCGACGACGTGGCCGAGGCCTCGACCGTCGAGCGCGTGATCCTCACCTCTGGTCGTGTCGCGTATGACCTGCTCGACGAGCGCAAGAAGCGCGAGGACTCCCGCACGGCGATCGTCCGCGTGGAGCAGCTGTACCCGCGCCCCGAGAAGGAGATCCTCGCCGAGATCGCGAAGTACCCGAACGCCGCCGAGGTGCGCTGGGTGCAGGACGAGCCGGAGAACCAGGGACCGTGGCCGTACTACGCGCTGCACCTGCGTGACCTGCTCGGTCTGCCCTTCACGGTCGTCTCGCGCCCGGAGTCCAGCACGACGGCGGTCGGCTCGCACGCTGTCCACGTCACTGAGGCGCGCGATCTGATGGACCAGGCCTTCGCCTGAGCGGAGGGTAGCCGGCGTGTACTTCACCGATCGCGGCATCGAGGAGCTCGCGTCGCGCCGGGGAGACGAGGAGGTCTCCCTGGCGTGGCTCGCGGAGCAGTTCTCGGCCTTCGTCGACCTCAACCCGGAGTTCGAGGTGCCGGTCGAGCGGCTGGCCACCTGGCTGGCCCGGCTCGACGACGAGGACGAGTGATCCGGTGGCCTTCGAGGAGCAGCCGGTCGTGCGAGTGCTCCCCGGCGCGCTCCCGCCCAGCGACTGGTCCTCAGCGATCCCCGCAGTACGGCAGTTGCTCGACGAAGGGCTGGAGCTCGGCCCGGGAGTGACCTTCCTGGTGGGTGAGAACGGGTCGGGCAAGAGCACGCTCGTCGAAGCCGTCGCCGGCGCCTACGGCCTGTCGCCTGAGGGCGGCAGCACTCAAGGTGCCCATACCACCCGGACCAGCGAATCGGGACTCGGTGAGGCGCTGACATTGCAACGGGGCATCGGGGCGCCCCGGTGGGGCTTCTTCCTGCGCGCGGAGACCATGCACGGGTGGTACACGTACAGCGAGAACCACGCGGCGCCGACGACACCGGACTATCACGCGATGAGTCACGGCGAGTCCTTCCTGGAGGTCGTCCGCACCCGATTCACCTCGCCGGGCTTCTACGTGCTCGACGAGCCGGAGGCGGCGCTGTCGTTCTCCTCCACGCTGGCGTTGGTCGCGGCACTCGGCGAGGTCGTCCGCGAGGGCGGTCAGGTCCTCTGCGCGACCCACTCCCCCGTGCTCGCCGCCCTGTCCGGTGCCAGGATCCTGGAGGTCGGCCCCTGGGGTCTGCGTGAATCGGCGTGGCAGGATCTCGAGCTGGTGCGGCACTGGCGGGGATTCCTGGACCATCCAGATCGCTATCTTCGCCACGTGATGGTCGACTGATACGAGCGTAGGGTCGGGCCATGAGCACTCAACGCGAGACGGCGCGCTCGTTGATGGAGCGCCACGGCACCACCTTCGCCGAACAAGCGGGTATCACGCTGCGCGACAAGCCTTCGCCTCTGTACCGGCTGCTCGTCCTGTCCACACTGCTCTCGGCCCGGATCGACAGCGATATCGCGGCGGCCGCCGCGCGGGAGTTGAACCGGGCCGGTTTCCTCACGCCGCGCCGGATGGCGGACGCGACCTGGCAGCAACGCGTCGACGCCCTCGGGCGAGGGCACTATCGGCGCTACGACGAGCGCACCTCGACGCAGCTCGGCGACGGGGCTCAGCTGTTGCTGGACCGCTATCGCGGAGATCTACGCCGATTGCGCGAGGCATCCGCCGGCGTCGACGAGATCCGGGAACGGTTACAGGAGTTCCCCGGTATCGGTCCGACGGGGGCGGCGATCTTCTGCCGCGAGGCCCAAGGGATCTGGCCCGAATTGGTCCCCTCGATGGATCAGAAGGTCCTGGACGGCGCGCGCGAGGCCGGCCTGCCCGATCGACCCGAGCGACTCGCGAAGCTGGTCGATGCTGAGGAGCTCCCTGCTCTCGCCGCCGCCTGCGTGAGAGCCGCGCTCGCGTGATGCCTGCCCGGAGCGGCGACTTAGCCACCCCTCGTCCGCCGCGGCGGTGACTTACGCACCCCTCGTCCGCCACGGCGGTGGGTTACGCACCCCTCAACGAGCTGGAGAGGTGCGCAACCCACCGCCCACCGGGGACCCCGCGCTCGGGACAGGGGCCGACGCAGGTGAGGTCAGCGGGTGAGGACGATCTTGCCGAAGAGATCGCCGTCGATGACCTTCTGCAGGCCCTGGGCGGCATCCTCCATCGCGATCTCCGCCTCGATCACCGGGCGCACGCCTGTGACATCGAGAAACTCCGCCAGCCGAGCGAGCTCGTCACGCGTGCCCATGGTAGAACCGTGAACGCGCATCTGCTGGAAGAAGATCCTCGTCAGCTCGGCGGCCTTCGGCGCATCGCCCGATGTCGCACCGGCGATGACGATCGTGCCGCCGGGGCGCATCGACTTGATCGAATGCGACCAGGTCGCCGCACCGACGGTCTCGATGACCGCGTCGACCTTCTGCGGCAGCCGGGCGCCGGACTCGAAGGCCTCGTGCGCACCGAGTTCGATCGCCCGCTCGCGCTTGTCGGCATCGCGGCTCGTCGCGAAGACCCGGAAGCCGGCGGCCCGTCCGAGCGCGATCGCGGCGGTCGCCACGCCACCGCCCGCACCCTGCACCAGCACCGCGTCACCCGGTCGCAGTCCCGACTGGGTGAACAGCATCCGGTAGGCGGTCAACCAGGCGGTCGGCAGACACGCCGCTTCGGCCATCGAGAGACCCTCGGGTTTAGGCACCACGTTGCGGCGCGGCACGGCGACCCGCTCGGCGAAGGTGCCCTGGTACCGCTCCGACAGCAGCGAACGGCGCGGGTCGAGGGTCTCGTCATCGCGCCACGAGGGATCGGAGATCACGGCATGCACGATGACCTCGTTGCCGTCTTCGTCGAGGCCCGCGGCGTCGCAGCCCAGGATCATGGGCAGCGACTCCTCGCGCAGGCCGACACCGCGCAGGCTCCACACATCGTGATGGTTGATCGAGGCGGCCTTGACGGTCACGGTGGTCCAGCCCTCGGGCACCTCGGGCTCGGGACGTTCACCGATGACGAGGCCCTCGAGGGGATTGTCGGGGTGGATGGATCCGGCGTAGACAGCGAACATGCTTCTCCTGATGTCGGTCAGTACGGTCGGCGGGCAAGTCCGTCGCGACGTGCCGTGTCGGTCACGGCCCGCGCCACCACCTGCGCCACCCGCGGGTCGAAGGGCGAGGGGATCACATAGTCCTCGCGCAGATCGTCGCCGACGAGGTCGGCGAGCGCCGACGCCGCGGCGAGTTTCATGCTCTCGGAGATCTCGGTGGCCCGCACGTCCAACGCGCCGCGGAAGATCCCCGGGAAGACCAGCACGTTGTTGATCTGGTTCGGGAAATCCGACCGCCCCGTCGCGACGACACGGGCGTGCCGGCGGGCCACATCGGGATGCACCTCCGGATGCGGATTGGCCATCGCGAAGACAATCGCATTCGGTGCCATCTGCGCGACCGCGTCCTCGGGGACGGTGCCGCCGGAGACACCCACGAACACGTCGGCATCGACCAGGGCGTCCTCGATCGAGCCCGCCGACGCCCACGGCGAGCAGAACTCCGCGAGCCACCGCTTGATCTCGGTGAGGTCCTCGCGCTCGGGCACGAGAACGCCCGTGCGGTCGACGACGCTGATCTTGCGGACCCCCGCGGCGCGCAGGATCTTGGCGATCGCCACGCCCGCGGCGCCGGCGCCGGAGATGACGACCTTGAGCTCGTCCAGCTCGCGGTCGGTCAAGCGGGCAGCGTTGATGAGCGCCGCGAGCGTCACCACGGCGGTGCCGTGCTGGTCGTCGTGAAAGACGGGGATGTCCAGTCGCTCGATGAGTCGCCGCTCGACCTCGAAGCACCGGGGCGCGGAGATGTCCTCCAGATTGATGCCGCCGAACGAGGGCGCGAGCCGGGCCACGGTGTCGACGATCTCGTCGACATCGGTGGTGTCGAGGGCGATCGGGATCGCGTCGACCCCGCCGAACTGCTTGAACAGCACGGCCTTGCCCTCCATGACCGGCATGGACGCCGGAGCGCCGATATCGCCCAGACCGAGCACCGCCGTGCCGTCGGTGACCACCGCCACCGTGTTGGACACCCAGGTGTACTCGTGTGCCAGCTCGGGGTCGGCGGCGATCGCCTCGCACACCCGCGCGACACCGGGCGTGTACGCCAGCGAGAGGTCGTCGGCGTCACGCAGCTCGACGGTGGAACCGATCGCCATCTTGCCTTGGCGATGAAGGGCGAAGACCGGATCGGTCTCGTCGGGAAGGGTCATGTCGATATCCGGGGAGGCTGAGATGTCATAGGCGACCATGCGGGTGTCCTTGAACGCGTGGGGCGGGGCGTGGAGAGGTCACCGGTCTGGCGGCCAGAAGCGGAGATGTCCGCAAGGGCGTGGGTGTGCCTCGGACAGTCTCTCACACCGGATCAGGCCGGCTCGTCGCGGCTCATTGCCCGGCGTCCCGGGCCCGAGAACAGGCACACCAACACCACCAGCGCCGCGAGCGCCAGCACCGGCGAGACGCCACGGACGACATCGTCGCCGGCATCGCGCAGGTTCCAGGCCAACCCCAGCGAGATGAGCTGGGCGACCAGGACCGGCCCACGACCCCCGTGCCGGCCCCGCATCACCGCGATCGCCGCGACCGCCAGGCCACCGCCGAAGACCAGGAGCATGACGGCGATACCGACGCCGAGGCCGACCCGTTCGTCCACGAGGTGAGTGAGGTCGAGGACGGCGAGCCCCAGCAGCGCCGTCGCCTGCACGAGGGCAATCGCCCCGGCCGCGACGAGCAGCCGACGCCCGGTCGGGTCAGCGGTGGTGGACACGCCACTCAGCCTAGAGCGTGGCGCCTCGTCCGGAGGCGCCCCGACGAGACCGAAACGCGTTACAACGGGTCCCGCCGACGAGCCACCTCGACACGTGTGAGATAACCGACACCTCTCACAGGCGTATCACTCTTGTCATGTATTCGAAACCTTGCGAGAGTAGTCCTCGAATGCCGCCGGGCTATGCGATACGAGCCTGCCTCATTCTCATCCAGAAAGCCGCCAATTTGGGAAGGAGCGTCCTCATGGACTGGCGCCACCGTTCCGCCTGCCTCGACGAGGATCCCGAGCTCTTCTTCCCCATCGGAACCACCGGCCCCGCGATCATGCAGATCGAAGAGGCCAAGGTGGTCTGCCGCCGTTGCGACGTCCGCGAACTGTGCCTCCAGTGGGCACTCGAAAGCGGTCAAGACCACGGAGTGTGGGGAGGCATGAGCGAAGACGAGCGCCGTGCACTGAAGCGTCGCAACGCACGAGCCAGGATCCGTACTGCGTGACCTCACGCTAGCATGTCGAACCCCGGGCCCTCATGGGCACCGGGGTTCTTCGATGGTGCGACCTCCCAGGTCACCCTGACCGCGAATGCGCAGGTCAGGCGAGGTCGACGTTGATCGTGACCATCGCACCGCCCAGCGGCGAGCGCTCGAAGGAGAGCGATCCACCGAGTTCGCTCTCCACCAGCGTCGTCGCGATCGACAGTCCCAGACTGGCGCCAGCGTCGAAATCATCATCGAATCCGCGGCCATCGTCACTCACTCGCAGCCGCAACCGCCCCCGAATCCGGTTGACAGCGACGGTCACCCGGCCCTCCGGGCCCGTGAACGCGTGCTCGACCGCGTTCTGCAAGAGCTCCGAGAGCACCATGGCGAGCGAGGTCGCCACCTCCCCGGGCAGCAGTCCGAAACTCCCGATCCGCTCGGCCCGCACGGTCACCTGGTCGGCGAACTCCGGGATGGTGCGCAGCAACGTGTCCGCGACATCGTCGAAGGGCACCATCTCATCGAAGGACTGGCTCAGCGTCTCGTGCACGAGCGCGATCGAGCCCACCCGCCGCTCCGCCTCCCGCAGGGCCTCCTTGGCCTCATCGGCGACGACCCGCCGGCTCTGCAGGCGCAGGAGCGCGGCCACCGTCTGCAGGTTGTTCTTCACCCGGTGGTGGATCTCGCGGATGGTCGCCTCCTTGGAGACCAACTCCCGCTCGCGCAGGCGCAGCTCGGTCACATCGCGCAGGAGCACCAGGTAGCCCTCGCGGTGACCCCCGCAGGTCAGCGGCACGATCTGCATCCGCAACGAGGCGTCCACGCCTTCGACATCGGCGACCGACTCGGTGTCGCCGAATAACGCGGCGAAGCCGCGGTCCGTCGGGCGGTGGTGCAGCAGCTCGCTCGTGACCGCCACGAGATCGGCTCCCACGAGATCGCTGCGCAGTCCGAGCCGCCGGTAGGCCGACATCGCATTGGGACTCACGAAACCGACCCGCCCGGACGCATCGGCGCGGATCAGCCCGTCGCCGACCCGCAAGGTATCGGCGAGCTCCTCCGTGCCCGCGACGGGGAATCGCCCCTCGCGGACCATCTGCAACAGCACATCGCTCGTCTGCGCGTAGGACTGCTCGAGCGCGCCGGGGAAACGACGTGCCTCGCGATAGCGGCGTTGTCCGAGCAGCGCGATGGTGCGCCCCTCATAGCGCACCGGGATGGTCTCGACCTGCACCAGGACACCGTCGGGCAGCTGCTCCTCGCCCGGTGGCTCCTCACGAGGCACGAAGGAGCCGACGATGTCCTCCAGCAGGGTCGTGGGCCCGGTCGCGGGGCGGATCTGGGCCGCGGCCCACCAGCCCTTGCCCTCCACGTCGGCGACCCAGAGCACCAGGTCGCAGAAGGCGAGATCGGCGATCATCTGCCATCGCGCCACGAGCGCCTGGAGTCGCCCGGTCTCAGCGGCGGAGAGCGAGCTCTGCGAGTCGGCGATGTCCTCCAGCGTCGGCACGTCGTCAGCCTACTGCGCCCAACCGGCCAGTAACCTACGTCACATGAGCGAGCACAGCGCACCCAGGACCACGATCTGCTCCGCACTCGTCAACCAGAGGCGGTTCCCATCGACGAATCGGGAGCACATCTCGGTACAGGTGGCGGCATGAGCGAGCAGGAGATGCCCGAGCCGACGGGTCCGCACGGCGGCCACCACGCCCTGGACGTGGCACGCGCGCACGGCGTGACCACCATATTCACCCTTTCCGGCGCCCACGTCTTCCCGATGTACGACGCCGCGGTGACGACCGACGATCCGATGCCGATCATCGACGTGCGGCACGAACCCTCGGCCGTCTTCGCCGCCGAGGCGATCGGCAAGCTGACCCGCACTCCCGGGCTCGCCGTCCTGACCGCCGGGCCGGGCGTCACCAATGGCGTGAGTCCGATCGCCCAGGCGCACTTCTCGGGCGCGCCGCTCGTCGTCGTCGGCGGCCGCGCGCCCGCGGCCACCTGGGGCAGCGGCACGCTGCAGGAGCTCGACCATCCCCCGATCGTGGAGTCGGTCACCAAGTCCGCGCGGACCGCCGGATCGCTCACCGAGATCGCGCCCGCCGTCGACGAGGCGTTCACCGCGGCCCGCTCCTCACACCGCGGACCGACCTTCGTCGACATCCCGATGGACGTGTTCTTCTCCAACGGCCCCGTCGAGCACACCGCCAGCGGAGAGGCCACCGTGGTCGAACCAGATCCCGATGACATCGCGCGGGTCGCGGCCCTGCTCGCCCAGTCCCACCGCCCCGTCCTCGTCCTGGGTTCGGATGTCTGGTCCGATCACGCCGACGAGGCGGCCCTACGCTTCGTCGAAGGCTCGGGAATCCCCGTCGTCGCCAATGGCATGGGTCGCGGTGTCGTGCCCGGCGGCCATCCGCTCCTGGTCACGAAGGCACGATCACCAGCACTGGGCACCTGTGATCTGGCGATAGTGGCCGGCACACCCCTGGACTTCCGGCTCGGGTTCGGACGCTTCGGGGGCAAGGACGGCGCCCCGGCCGCCACGACCGTGCACCTGGCCGACTCCCCCGGGCAGGTGTCCTCCCACGCCGAGCTAGGTGCCTCTGCCGCCGGAGACCTCTGCACCCTCTTCGACGCCCTGCTCGAGGCATTGCAGTCGCAGCAGCGCCGACCGGACTGGAGCACCTGGACCGATCAGCTCCAGCAGACGGTCACCGGCGCGGTCGAACGGGACAAGGCGCTACTCGGCGCCGAGGCCGATCCGATCCACCCGGCCCGCATCTACGGTGAGCTGCTCCCCCGGCTCGACGACGATGCCGTCGTGATCGGAGACGGCGGCGACTTCGTGTCCTTCGCCGGCAAGTTCGTCGAGCCGCGTCGCCCCGGTGGCTGGCTGGACCCGGGTCCGTACGGCTGCCTCGGTGCAGGACTCGGTGCCGCGATGGCGGCGCGCATCGCCCGTCCGAGCAGTCAGATCGTCTTGCTGCTGGGCGATGGGGCCGCCGGTATGTCGCTCATCGATGTCGACACCCTGGTGCGACACAATCTCCCGGTCGTGATGATCGTCGGCAACAACTCCGCTTGGGGGTTGGAGAAGGCCCCGATGCAGATGCTCTACGGCTACGACGTCGCCGCCGACCTCGCACCGAGCACTCGCTACGACCAGGTGGTGACGGCGCTGGGAGGCGGGGGTGAGATGGTCACCGATCCGCGCCAGATCGGCCCTGCCATCGACCGGGCTTTCGCCTCTGGCATCCCCTATCTGGTCAACGTCATGACCGATGTGAACGCGCAGTACCCCCGCGCGACCATGGGCGTCTGACCCGGGGCCGCGGTATGACACTCGAGATCCGCCGTCCGTCCGGCGACGAGCTCGTCGCGGCCGGACGGGTGGTGGTCGACGGCTACACGACCGACGGGCATCTCACCACCGGCGATGAGTACGGTAGCTGGCTGGCCGACGCGGCCGGACGCGCCGACGACGTCATCGTCGCCGTGCACCACGGCGCCGTCATCGGATCGATCACCTGGTGCCCGCCGGGGTCACCGTATCGGGAGCTGGCGACGAGCGATGACGAGGGAGAGTTCCGCGCCCTCGCGGTCGACCCGGCTCATCGTGGTCGCGGAGCCGCCCGCGCGCTGGTCGGCCGCTGCCTCGACGAGGCCGCGGAACTCGGCCTGTCACGGATGTGGCTCTGCTCGATGCCGACGCAGACGAAAGCCCACCGACTCTACGAGTCGATGGGCTTTCGCCGCGTGCCCGAGCGCGACTGGTCGCCACCGGACCCCCGTGGCATCTCCCTGTGGGCCTTCGTCCGCGAGATCGCTTGAGGTCGACGTAGCTCCGCTCCAGCGCGGCCACCGAGGTGAGAGATCGGCACGGCGAGCTCTGCGAGCCGGTTGCGTATCGAGATCACCCAAGCGTGGTCTCGATACGGCCCTCGTCCCTCGGGCCTACTCGACCACCGAGGGTCGGGTCCAGATCGGTGATCGAGTAGGCACCGCGAGCGCAGCGAGCCGGTGCCGTATCGAGATCACACTTCCGTCGAAGGGACCGTCGGGTTCAGTTGCCGGTGAGCTCCTCGGCGGCGGCACGCAGATCCTCGACCTGCTTGTTCGCCCCGGCGAAGGTGTAGTTGGTTCCCGAGGTGATCGGGAAGGCGTGACCGGCCTTGACGGCGGGCAGCGCCTGGAAGGACGGCGAGTCGATCAGCTGCTGCACCGCGGGATCAGGCGTGCCGTCGATGCCGACATCGTAGAAGATCGCGTCCTGATCGGCCAGATCGGGCAGATTCTCCATCGCCAGCTCAGTGACATAGCGCTCGGGGTTGTCGGTGTACGCCGGGTTGTATCCGAAGCCCGCCGCCGTGATGCGGTCGTAGAGCAGAGCCTTCGACGTATCGACCCAGATGGTGCCGTCCGTGGTGCCGAGAGAGGTGACCTGCAGGTCGGCGAGATCCTCGCCGTACTCGTCCTGGATGGCCGCGAGAGACTTCTCGAGCTCAGCCTGCTGCTCCTCGTAGTCGGTGCTCTTGCCGACGGCCTCGGCGACCAGCGGGTAGTTGGCCCAGACGTCCGTGGGCTCGGCGATCTTCAAGATGACGGTCGGAGCGATCTCGGACAGCTCGTCGTAGTCGATCGAGAGGCTCCCGTGGTCCATGCCGATGATGAGATCGGGATCGGCTTCGATGACCTTCTCGATGTCGACGCCCTCGAAGGAGCCGACCACCGGGACATCGGCCACCTTGTCGAAGACCTCGGGCTCGAGCTCGGAGTCGATGAGCTCGCCCTCCAGCTGTGCCACGGGCACGACGCCGAGATCGGCGAGCTCCGAGCCCGTCCGCCACAGCGCGACGACCCGCTGCGGCTCGGCCGGCACCTCGACCTGCTCACCGGTGAAGGTCGACTCGACGGTGCGAGTGTCATCGGACGACGCGTCCTGCGACTCTCCGCCGCCGTCACCGCATGCACTCAGGGCGATCGCCGCCGCCAGCGTCACGGCGCCGGCCTTCCAACTCAGTCTCATGGGTGCCTTCTTCCGGGGTGTTCATCGACAGAGACAACGGTGAGGCTAACCTAAATCCGTGAACGTCGTGCATGCACCCCCTGTCGGGCGTTCGCGTACCCGTCGCCAGGCCGGTGCCACGGTCGCTCTCGCGGTGCTCCTGGCCGTCGCGATCGCGCTGAGCCTGTCCATCGGCGCACGGTCGATCCCGCTCTCGACAGTGCTGGACGCCCTCCGCGGCTCCGCCAGCACCGCCGACGCGGTCGTCATCACGAGCCAGCGATTGCCACGCACCCTGCTGGGGCTCCTGGCGGGGCTGGCCTTCGGCATGGCGGGAGCCCTCATGCAAGGGCATACGCGCAACCCGCTGGCCGAACCCGGACTGTTCGGCGTGAACGCCGGTGCCGGTTTCGCGGTGGCGATCATGGCCTTCGCGTTCGGCGTCAGTACGCCGATCGGCATCATCGGCGCGGCCCTCATCGGCGCGGCCCTCGCGTCCTTCCTCGTCTTCTTCCTCGGACTCGGCCATCTACGCGGCGGAGCCCTGGTGATGCTGGCCGTCATCGGCACGACGGTCTCAGCGCTCCTCAGCTCGTTGACCTCGGGAATCGTGCTGCTGGACCGGCAGAGCCTCGATGTCATGCGCTTCTGGGAGGTCGGCTCTCTCGCCGGGCGCGATACCTCCTATGTGCCGCTGCTCGCCGTGCTCATCGTGACCGGAGCCGTCGTCGCGATCGCCAACGGATTCTCCATCAACTCCCTCGGGCTCGGCGAGGACGTCGCACGCTCGCTCGGCGTCAGCATCATCGCGGCCCGGATGCTCGGCATCATCGGCATCACCCTGCTGGCCGGTGCCGCGACGGCGGCCTGCGGTCCCGTCGTCTTCGTCGGACTCGTCGCTCCGCACGCGGCCCGGCTGATCAGCGGCCACGACTACCGCTGGCTCGTGCCACAGGCCGGCCTGATCGGCGCGGCGCTGCTGCTGATCGCCGACACGATCGGGCGCGTCATCGCCTCTCCCGGCGAACTGCAGGTGGGCATCGTGATGTCCATCGTGGGTGCGCCGGTGCTGATCGCGATCACCCGACGCCGCAGGATGGTGGCTCTGTGAGCACCGAGACGCGTGCCGGATGGACCATCGGGCCGGTCGGGACCCGCTGGCGGCGGCGCACCGCGATCGCCACCCTCGTCAGCATCCTGCTGCTGCTGGCGATGTGGTGGCTGACCATGACGACCGGCGCCCTCGCGATCAGCCCCGGCCGGGTCATCGCGACGCTCACCGGCGGCGGAACCCGGATCGAGAACCTCGTCATCATCGACCGGCGCCTCTCGCGGCTGCTGGCCGGGTCCCTCATCGGCTTCTGCCTGGGCACGAGCGGCGCGCTCACGCAGACGATCACGCGCAATCCGATCGCCACCCCCGACATCCTGGGCGTCTCAGCCGGTGCCGGCACCTTCGCGGTCCTTGCCCTCGTGCGGCCGGAGACGACCGAACGACTGCTCGGGGTCTCTACCACCGTCGCGCTGGTCCCCGTCGCGATCCTCGGTGGCCTGATCACGACCGGGGTGATCCTGACCCTCGGATGGCGCGGTGGATTCGACGGCTACCGACTGGTGCTCGTCGGTCTGGGCATCAACGCCCTGGCCCTGGCCCTCACCTCGTGGCTACTCACCCGCGCGGAGGTCGAGGAGGCGAGCGTTGCCGTGCGATGGCTGGTCGGATCCCTCGGCGGGGTGCGGATGGGTGACGTCGTCTACCTCGCTCCGATGGTGGCGCTCGCCGTCCTCGTCTGCCTGCGGCTCGCCGGCGGCCTCGGTGCCCTGAGGCTCGGCAGAGACATCGGCCAGGCGCTGGGAGTCTCCGCCGGCCGCACCGAGGCCGGCGCGCTCATCACGGCGGTCGCCCTCGTGTCGGTCGCCACCGCCGCTGCAGGACCGATCGCCTTCGTGGCCTTCGTCGCGCCACAGGTCGCCATGCGACTGTTCGGCACCGCCGGTCCCCCGCCCCTTGCCTCCGGCCTGGTCGGCGCCCTGCTGCTCGTCGGAGCGGACTTCCTCGCCGCGCGTCTACCGCTCGAGCTGCCGGTCGGTATCGTCACCTCGGTGCTGGGAGCCCCGGTCCTGCTCTACCTCATGACCCGACATCTGCGGAGGACCAGTGTCTGACGTTCCCTTGCACGTCCGCGGGGTGACCGCCGGCTATACCTCGCGGACCGTCCTCCGCGACGTCGATCTGACGATCGACAGCGGCAAGATCACCACGATCATCGGTCCGAACGGCTGCGGCAAGTCCACCCTGCTGCGCACCATGGGTCGTCTGCTGCGCCCCACATCCGGGGACGTGGCGCTGTTCGGCGACGCGGTCGGGTCTCTGCGGACCAGACAGATCGCCCAGCGCCTGGCGATCCTGCCGCAGAGTCCGGTGGCTCCCGAGGGGCTCACCGTCGCGGACCTCGCCGCGCGAGGGCGACAACCGCACCAGCCCTGGTACCGGCAGTGGTCGGTGGCCGACGAGGCGATCGCGGCCGAGGCGATGGAGGCGACCGGCGTCCTCGATCTTGCGGACCGTCCGCTCGACGAGCTCTCCGGCGGCCAGCGTCAGCGCGCCTGGATCGCGATGACGCTCGCCCAGGAGACCCCGCTGCTCCTGCTCGACGAGCCCACGACGCATCTCGACCTGGCCCATGCCGTCGACGTGCTCGACCTCGTGGTCCGACTGCGCGAGCGCGGCAAGACGATCGTCCTCGTCCTGCACGATCTCGGCCTCGCCGCCCGCTACAGCGACCACATCGTGGTGATGAAGGAGGGCACGATCGTCACCGAGGGCGATCCCCTGTCGCTGCTGCGGCCGGAGCTGCTGCGGGAGGTCTTCGGCCTGCAGGCCCACGTCTTCGCCGACCCGGTCGACGGACTGCCCACCGTCGTGCCGACGAGCCATGCCTGAACCGTCGGCCGCGCCGCGCACCGGCGCCGGAATGCTGCGGCAGACGATCCGCCGGCAGGGGCGACGGCTGCTGCTCGCCTATCCGCTCATCATCGCGTGGCAGCTCGGCGAGGCCCTCACCCCGGTCGTCATCGGACTCGTCGTCGATCACGGCATCGCCGGCGACGATCTGGGCCCGTTCCTGCTCTGGCTCGGCGTGCTGGCAGCGCTCATGGCCGGATTCAGCCTCGCATACCGCTTCGGCGGACGGCTGGGCTTCCGCAGCGTGCAGGAGGAATCGCACACGCTGCGCGAGGAGATCGGCAGCCATGTGCTCGATCCTCGCGGGGCCGACACGGATCAGTTGCCCGGCGAGGTGCTCTCCCTCGCCACCGCCGATGCGAACATGACCGGCATCGTGGTCCGGCAGTTCGGCTTCGCCCTCGGCTCGCTGACCGCGGTCGTCGTGATCGGGGTCTGGTTGCTGTGGACCGACTGGGTGATCGGCGCGCTCGTCATGCTCGGTATGCCGCTGACCGTTGCCCTCACTCAGCTCCTCGCTCCCGCTGTCGCGCGGCGCACCACGTCACAGCAGGCGACGATCGCCCGTGCGGCCGGCGTTGCCAGCGACCTGATGGCCGGCCTCCGCCCCCTCAAGGGCGTGCGCGGCGAGGACGTCGCCGCCGGGCGCTACGCGCGGGCGAGCCTCGACGCCCAGCGCGCGAGCATCACGATGGCGCGCTCATGGGGCGTGCTGTCGGGTGTGAGCTCAGGCCTCAGCACGCTCTTCCTCGGTATCGTCGCGGCCGTCGCCGGGATACGGGCGCTCGACGATGCCATTACCCTCGGGCAGTTCATCGCCGTCGTGGGCGTCGCGCAATATCTCGCCGAGCCGATCGTCGCCCTCGGCGAGCTGACCGCTCAGGCCGCGGCCTCGCTCGCATCCGGGGCGCGGATCAGCCGCTTCCTGCACACGCCCCCGCTCGTCGCCGAAGGTCCTGTCGAGCTCAGCACGCCGGCCGACCGGCTGACCGTCGAGGAGCTGGACCTCACGGTGAAGGGCGGCGATCTCGTCACGATCGTCAGCGACGATCCCGCCTTCGACGCCGCGCTCGTCGACACGCTACACGGGACACGACCGGGCGGCGGACGAATCCTCCTCGGCGAGCACGAGCTGTCGGCGCTGAGCATCGCGTCGCGCCGCACCTCGATGCTGGTCGTGGACCACGGCGCCGATCTCTTCGAGGGCACCGTGCTCGACGCGATGGATCCCGACCGCGCGCTGTCGAGCGACCAGCTCGACGTCGTGCTCGATGCCTCCGCGGCGCACGATGTCATCGCGGCCCACGAGGACGGGCTCGACCACCACCTCCGCGCCAGTGGCGGCACCCTGTCCGGCGGACAACGCCAGCGGCTCGTCCTGGCGCGCTCGCTCGCGGCGGACCGGCCCGTGCTCGTGCTGCACGATCCGACCAGCGCGGTCGACGCCGTCACCGAGCAGCGGATCGCCGCCGGGCTCCGCTCCGTGCGAGCGGGACGCGCGACCCTCGTGCTGAGCTCAAGCCCGGCCCTCCTCGACGCCAGCGACCATGTGGTCGTCGTGCGGGCCGGTCGCGTCGCCGATCGCGGCACCCACCGCGACCTGCTCGCACGCGACGACACCTACCGTGAGGCGGTCATCCGATGAGCCGCGCGATCCTGCCGATCGCGGACCGACGCACGACCACGCGCCACGCGTGGGCGCTGCTGCGTTCCCATCGGGGACCGTTGACCGTGAGTGTCCTGTTGTTCGCCGTCGTCGGCTTCGCCGGGATCGTGCCGCCCTTCGTGTTGGGCTCGATCGTCGATGTCGTCAACTCCGGCGACGGCACCGCCCGCGACGTGCTGACGCGCAGCGCGATCATCGTCGGCGCCGCGATCGTCGGGGCGGTGGCCACCACGGGGTCCGCCGTGCTTCTCGCTCAAGCGGCGAATCCCGCACTGGCGCGCCTGCGTGAGGAGGTGCTGGACCGGGCGCTGCACCAGGACACCGAGCGATTGGAGGCCGCGGGCACAGGCGACCTCATGTCCCGGGTGGGCGACGATGTCCGACAGATCAGCGAGTCGCTCGACAACGCCATTCCCGAGTTCGTCCGCGCGGGTGTCGCCATCGCCTTCACTGCGATCGGGCTGTTCGCGCTCGACTGGCGATTGGCGCTCGCCGGACTGCTGGCAGCACCGTTCTATGTGCTCGCGCTGCGGTGGTACCTGCCCCGTTCGGCACCCTTCTACCGGCGTGAACGGATCGCCCAGGGCGAGCGGGCCGAGGCGCTCGTCGCCGGTGTGCACGGCGCCGCCACCTTGCGTGCGCTCGGCCGCGAGGCGGGCGCTCGCGGCCGCATCCACCATCATTCGCGCGCGGCGCTCAGCCAGGCCGTGCAGGTCTTCGCGCTACTCACGCGCCTCTTCGGCCGCATCAACTTCGCCGAATGGGTCGGCCTGACCGCCGTGCTGACGACCGGATTCCTCCTCGTCCGCGCCGATGCCATCACGATCGGCGCGGCGACGGCAGCCGCGCTGTACTTCCACCGGCTGTTCAATCCCATCGGCGCCGTCTTGATGATCTTCGACCAGATCCAGTCCTCGGGCGCATCGCTGGCTCGGCTCGTCGGTGTACTCGAGCTACCGACACCGACACCCGAGCAGCCGCACGAGGGAGCTCCCGTGGTGCGGCTGGACGGTGTCTCCCACCGCTATGGAGACGGTCCCGAGGTCGTCCGTGATGTCGACCTGGAGATCGCACCGGGTGAGCACGTGGCGCTCGTCGGTTCGACCGGCGCCGGCAAGTCGACGCTGGCGGCGATCGTCGCCGGGCACGTGGAGCCGTCCTCGGGCGAACGCGACGTGCGTGGTCGCTTGACCCTCGTGTCCCAGGACGTGCATGTGTTCGCCGCGACCATCCGCGACAACATCACCCTCGCCGCGGCGGGCCTCGACGATGACGGCGTCTGGGCGGCGATGCGCACCGCTCGGTGCGCGGAATGGGTCGGCGGGCTCCCCGACGGCCTCGACACCCGCGTCGGCCACCTCGGGCATCCGCTCACTACCGCACAGGGGCAACAGCTCGCTCTTGCCCGGTTGGCGGCGCACGATCCGCAGATCGTGGTGCTCGACGAGGCGACGGCCGAGGCGGGTTCGTCGGGCGCCCGGCTCCTCGATGATGCCGCCCACGCGGTGATCGCAGGACGTTCCGCGCTCATCGTCGCCCACCGGCTCAGCCAGGCCCGGGAGGCCGACCGCATCCTCGTCATGGAGCACGGCCGCATCGTGGAGGCCGGGACCCACGGCGATCTCGTCGCCGCCGGCGGCCACTACGCCGAGCTCTGGGAGGCCTGGAGCGCCCCCACCCTCTCCGACTGACAGCCCGACTGGCCTCGGCCGGTGGCGGTAGGTGGTCAACCTCTCGCCACCGTTGGCGGTACATCGGCAACCTCATGACGACTCGATGAGGTTGACCGCGTACCGCCGCTGGCGAGGAAGGGTTGAGCACGCACCGCCACCGAGTTCGCCGGGGCGTCCTCAGACCACTAGGGTCGCACCATGGCCAGCACCGTGACCCATGTCGTGACCGCCGAGCACACCGCACGGGCGGTCGGCAGCGGGGACCTGGAGGTCCTCGGGACCCCCGTCGTGATCGCCTGGCTGGAGGAGGCGACCTGCGCGGTCCTCGACATCGACGAGCGGCAGACGAGCGTCGGCACGCGGATCGAGGTCGACCACCGTGCTCCGAGCGCGATCGGAGCGACCATCACGGCCACCGCCTCCCTCGCCCATCAGGACGGCCGGCTCCACCGCTTCCAGGTCGCCGCCCACGACGAGCACGGCACCCTCGTGGCCGCCGGTGAGATCCGGCGCATCGTCGTGGACCGGGAGCGATTCAACGCCCGTGTCCCCGATGTGGGAAACTAGGGCACCGAAGCGTCGAGATCAGGAGGACCTCATGGGTAAGACCGGCCGCAAGCGCCGCGCGCGTCGCAAGAAGAACGCGAACCACGGCAAGCGCCCCAACGCGTGAGTCGTCACTGACGTCCGAGAGCCCCACCCCCGGTGGGGCTCTCGTCATGTGAGGGTAGCCTTACTCGCATGCCACGACTACGCCGCGATGTCGAGATGTTCCCCATCAGCCTGCGCGAGCTGGAGGTGGCCGCCGTCCACGACGTGACGCCGGGCATGCGGCGCATCACCTTGCGCGGCGAGCAGCTGCGCGCCTTCACCACGCCCGACGGCATCGACGTCCCGGAGCTGCGCAACGACGGCTTCGATGATCACGTCAAGGTCTTCGTTCCCGGCGCGGGCGAGGAGCGGCCGGTGCTCCCGGTACAGGTCGAGGGCCACCTGGACTGGAAGGCACCTGACACCCGGCCGATCGCCAAGGACTACACTCCGCGACGCTGGGATCCCGAGGCCGGGGAGCTCGACCTGGATTTCGTCCGCCACGAGGCCGGCTTCGCCACTCGCTGGGCCGAGAACGTCCGCGTCGGCGACTCGGCCTGGATCGCGGGTCCGAAGATGTCCTCCGCAGTCCCCCACGATGTCGACTGGCTGCTCATCGCCGGCGACGAGACGGCCCTTCCGGCCATCGGACGACTGCTGGAGGAACTGGACCCCTCCATGCCGGCGACGGTGTTCGTCGAAGTCGCCGAGGCGGGACATGAGCAGGAACTGCGGGTGGGGCCCAACACGGAGCTCACCTGGCTGCATCGCGACGGCGCGGAGCCCGGCACCACCGATCTGTTGGAGAAGGCGATCCGCGAGCTGGACTGGCGCCCGGGCGATGCCTACTGCTGGGTGGCCGGCGAGGCCGCGACGCTCAAGCCGATCCGTGCCCACCTGGTCCACGAGCGTCAGGTCCCGCGCGACTGCCTCGATCTGACCGGGTACTGGCGCCGTACCGAGGTGACCACCGACGACTCCGGCGTCCCGACCGACGATGTCGCCGATGACGAACGCATCGCCCGCCACGAGCGCCTCCACGAGCTCACCGATCTGACGACACCGTTCGCGATCCGGGTCGCCGTCACCACCGGCGTGATCGAGGCGCTCGACGCCGAGCCGCAGTCGGCCGAGACCCTCGCCTCCCGGCTGGGTCTCCACGCCCCTTCACTGCGAGCCCTGCTCGACGTGCTGGTCGCCGAGCAGATCGCCACGTTCGAGGCGGGAGTCTACGGACTCGACCTGATGGGGTCCGAGATGGCCGGGGACGGACATTCCCTCGAGGAGTACCGCCTCGACGGCATCGAGGCGATGCTCCACCTGAGCATCGCCGATCTCCCCGATGTCATCGTGAACGGCCGACCGACCCGCACGGTGGCCGAGCGCACCGCGGACGACCCCGACCTCGTCGCGTCCCTGCGGCGGTTGGGCGAGGAGAACACCCAGTGGGTGGCACCGTCGATCGCTCAGCGCCATGACTGGACTCGCTATGAGCACGTCGTCACGCTCGGCCCGGGGGCGGGTCACGTGCTCGAAGCGGTGCTGCGGCAGGCGCCGGACATCACGGCGACGCTCGTGGGCCTGCCGTCCGAGCTCGAGGTCGTCTTCGCCGAATCGCTGACTCAGGCCGGGCGAGTGACGGCCCATCGCGCGCATCCGCTCGCCCCGCTCTCGGTCACCGGCGACGTGGTCCTGACGGTGGATCTCCTGAAGACTCTCGCCGATGCGGACGCGGCGTTGGCGCTCGGCCAGTTCACGGCGCGGCGGATCGTGCTCGTCGAACGAGTGGCCGACGACCCCCACGATCACGAGGAGGCCGCCGCACAGCTCCTGCACTGGTGCGCTCACGGAACGGGTCTGCGCGACGAGGCATCACTGCGCGCCCTCGTCGCGGACTCGCCGTACACGATCGTCGACGAACGCGACGCGGGCTGGGGCGTGCGCCTCTACACCCTCACCCGCTGAGTGGGGGTACCTCCCACGAGCGCAGCGAGTAGGGGGAACGTTTGGACGGTGACATCGGGCATTCGACCGTCCAAACGTCACACTCACCGAGGACTCACGCTCAACGAGAAGACGGTCAGTCGGCTTGTTCGCGGAACTCGACGTGGACGGTGCGGATCGACAGCAGGACACGCTCGCGCAGGGGCGGCGGCGCCGTCTCGCTGCACGAGCGCGAGAGCAGCGCCTTGACGAGCACATCGATCTCGTACTCGGTCAGGCAGTCGCGGCAGTTGTCGATATGCGCCTGGATCTGCTCGCAGCTGGCGTCCTCGAGTTCATGGTCGATGAACAGGTAGAGCTTCTGGAGCGCTTCCGTGCACTCGGGTCCGTCGCACTGGCTCATGCCGCCACCGCCTCACAGAAAAGAACGCTAGGCCGATGGCGGCATTCGTCAGTACCCATCGTTCGCTCGCTGCGCTCGCTCATGCCGCCACCGCCACAGGAAAGAACGCTAGGCCGATGGCGGCATTCGTCAGTACCCATCGTTCGCTCGCTGCGCTCGCTCATGCGTCGTCACCCGCCTTCGCGACGGCCATGCCGCGGCCCCGGGCGTAGTCGGTCAGCATCTCGCGCAACTGGCGACGGCCGCGGTGCAGGCGCGACATCACGGTGCCGATGGGCGTGTCCATGATCTCGGCGATCTCCTTGTACGGGAAACCCTCGACATCGGCGAGATAGACCGCGTAACGGAAGTCCTCCGGCAGCGCCTGGAGCGCCTCCTTGACGTCGCTGTCAGGCATCCGCTCGAGGGCCTCCATCTCCGCGGACTTCAGTCCGCTCGACGTGTGCGCCTCCGCGGCGGCTACCTGCCAGTCCTCGATCTCCTCGGTGACCTGCTGCGGCTGACGCTGCTTCTTGCGGTACGAGTTGATGTAGGTATTGGTCAGGATCCGGTACAGCCAGGCCTTGAGATTGGTGCCGGGCTTGAACTGGTGGAACGAGCTGAACGCCTTGGCGTAGGTCTCCTGGACGATGTCCTCGGCATCGGCGGGATTGCGCGTCATGCGCAGCGCCGCCGAGTACAGCTGATCCAGGAACGGCAGAGCATCGGCCTCGAACCGCGCTTGGCGCTGTTCGGGGGTTTCCTCGTTGAGTACGACGTCGTCGGTGGCCATCTCCTCGAAGTCTACGGGGATCGGCCTCTCAGGACACGCGAGCATCGACTACCTCCTCTGCAGCAACAACGCGCGGACCCGCCGGCCTATTCCGCCGCGACCGGCTCGACCAGTTCGGGACCGTTGTTGCGCACGTTGTTGACCGCGAGCGAGACCGGCCAGGCGTCGAGCACCCCGGGCGTGGCGGGGACGAGTTCCGGCAGCAGCTGCGCGCCGGGCACGTCGCGATCCAGCCAGTCGTCACCGATGCCGGAGGGAACCAGCAGCGGAGCGCGGTCGTGCAGCCGTCCGTCGTCACCCTCCGCCGACGTCGTCAGGATGCTGTAGCTGAGCACCCAGGTGCCCTCCGGGTCCTTCCAAAACTCGTAGATCCCGGCGAGCCCGAGTCCTGCACCCTCCCGGCCGGTGAGGTAGAAGGGCTGCTTGCGCGGTTTCGCTCCATCGGCACCGGCCTGGGGCTGATACCACTCGTAGAACCCGTCGGCGGGCACCACGGCACGACGAGAGGCGAAGGCCCTCCGGAAGGACGGCTTCTCCGCGACGGTCTCAGAGCGGGCGTTGATGAGCTTGTTGCCGATAGAGGGGTCCTTGGCCCAGGAGGGGATCAGTCCCCAGCGCGCCGTCACGACCTCTCGCCAGGATCCCGACTCGTCCCGCCGGCCCACGATGAGAGGCTCAGGCTTGGTGGGCGCGGCGTTGTAGTCCGCCTCGGCCTCGACGTGCAGGTCGCCCAGCCTCGCCTCGAAGTCCCGTTCCAGTTGCGACGACGTTCGTGACGTCGCGTATCGGCCGCACATGTCGTCATGGTGCCAGCCCCATCCAGCGAGTCGCCTGACGGATGTGGAGTCCTTGCCTAGGATGAGAGGCAGACGACGCCGACCCCGGGGACAGTATGAGAGCCGACGACGCCCAGCGCACTTCGCAGCGCAGCGATGAGGCGTTGGTCAGTGCTGCCCAGGCGGGGGACGCCACCGCTTACTCAGCGCTCTTCGATCGTCACCGCCCGGCTGTCGAGCATCTCGCGGTCTGCCTGACCCGTGAGCGAGCCTCCGAGGCGCTCGTCGGCACCGTGTTCGCCGAAGGGCTGTCCCGCGTGCTCGCCGGAGAGGCCGACGATGCGGCGATCCGCCCATGGCTGCTCGGACTCACGCTCGATGCCCACGGCGCGGTGTCTCCCGACTCCGCGGCGTCGCGTGCCTGGCAGAGCCTGACACCGGTTCATCGCACGGTCCTCTGGCACACGGTCGTCGAGGAGGCTCCGGCCGCCGAGACGGCCCTCGTGGCCGGCGTCCGGCCCCAAGAGATCCCCGCGCTCCGGGCCGGAGCGGAGACCGCCCTGCGGACGGCCTATCTCACTCGCCAGCGCGAGGATGCCGCCGCCCTGCATGCGCGCACCCATCTGGACGATCTCTCGGCCCACGCCGACGCGTGCGCCACGTGCCTCGGCCTGTGGTGGGCCGTCGAGGACCTCACCCATGCCCACGAGCTGGCCGCAGCGACCCTCGGGCCCGTGGCGGGACGCTACCTGCGCGAGCCCACCTCACGGCGCGCCGCTCCTGTGCGTCCGCGCTGGGTGCCCGCGGTTCTCATCGCCACCGCCGCCACCCTCCTCGCGGCCACGAGCGCGGGCGCGCTCGCAGTCGCCCAGTGGGGCCCTTCCAGCGTCCCCACCGCGTGGGGTGGTCTTCCGTCCGTGCCGAGCGCCAGCGCCTCTCCCACACCGGATCCCGAGACCCCTGAGGAGCCCACGCCGGAGAGCACCGAACCCACCACGGCCGAGCCCTCGCCGGACGACGAGGACACGCCCGAACCCTCGACCGAAGCCCCTGCGCCCTCGACACAGCCACCCGACGCTCCTCCACCGAGCGCGCCGCCCGCCGCCATGGGCGTCGGCTTCGCCTTCGGCGATCCGGACCGGCTCGCCACCGGGGGCCAGCGCCTCGTCCGCATGAATCTGCAGCTGGTCGGCGAGCAGGCCTCGCCGGGCGCCCGACAGGTCACAGTGCGCTTCGATATCGACACGACCTTCAGATTCTCCGGCGCCTCCGGCCTCTCCTGCGCCCCGTCCTCGAGTGCAGTGACCTGCACCCGGACGCTGCGGCCCGGTGAGACCGCTCGGGCCTCGGTGACGGTGGTCGCCGATGAGGTCCGTGGCCGGGCCCACGTGTGGTCGAGCGATACGTCGGGATCGCCGCGCGGCCATTCCTTCTCCTTCGGCCCGTGGGCCGGCGGGGAGACCCCGCCGCCCAAGCCCGGGCCCGTCCCCGAGGACACCCCAGGGCCCAGCGGCGGCGACGCCCCGACCTCGGGTGATGACGACACGCGTCGTCCAACCACGGAGTGACCCCGCCACGGCCGACGGATGAGCGACTCAGGTCGCGGATGCCGGGCTCGTCCGGGTGCGGTAAGAATGACCTATGACGCTTCTGCGCACCGTAGCCCGGCCCATGCTCGCCACTATGTTCGTCTACGGCGGCACGATGGCGCTGCGCAACGCCTCCGCGATGGCTCCCAAGGTCGAGCCGATCGCGGACGCGGCGCGCTCGATCGCCCCTGCCGCCCCCGTCTCGGCCACGAACCTCGTACGGCTCAATGCCGCCGTGCACGTCGCCGCCGGACTGGCCTTGGCCACCGGGCGCTTCCCGCGCGCGAGTGCCCTGGCGCTCGCGGCGACGATGCCCGCCACCACAGCGGTGGGACACCAGTTCTGGAACGAGACGGATCCGGATGCACGACGCAACCAGGCGATCCACTTCGCCAAGAACGTCTCGATGACCGGTGGTCTGCTGTTGTCGACCCTCGACCCTGACCCCAAGAAGCGCTGGATCGGCGCCCGTGCCAAGAAGAAGGTGGTCGACACCGGGCACGCCATCGCCGATCAGGTCGATGACCTGCGGAGCTGAGGCGTGACCGACTGGCCCGCTCCCGTTCGCAGCCGTCCCCTTGGGGCCGATGTCACCATCCCGGGCTCGAAGTCACTCACCAACCGCGTACTCGTCCTCGCCGCACTCGGCGAGGACGAGTCGCGTGTCGAGCGGCCGCTCGTCTCGCGCGACACCGACCTCATGGCCGCGGCACTCGAATCGCTCGGGGCCCAGATCGAGCGCCAGGCACAGCAGTGGACCATCCGCCCCATCGAGTTCGGGGATGCCCCGGTCGAGATCGATTGCGGCCTGGCCGGTACCGTCATGCGCTTCGTTCCTCCCATCGCGGCCCTCGGACACGCCCCAGTGACCTTCGACGGCGACCCTCGGGCGCGCGAACGGCCGATGACAGGCACCATCGCCGGCGTGCGAGCCCTCGGCGCGGAGGTCGATGACCAGGACCGAGCCAGCCTCCCCTTCACCGTGCGTCCGCAGCCGGATGCCCGCGGCGGCGAGATCGCGATCGATGCATCGGCATCGAGTCAGTTCGTCTCGGCACTGCTGCTCGTCGGCGCACGGTTTCCCGACGGGCTGCGGATCCGGCACATCGGCGATGCCCTCCCCTCGCAGCCTCATATCGAGATGACCATCACCCAGCTGCGCGAGCGCGGCGTGCGGGTCGATGCCGGGACCTCCAGCTGGACCGTCCACCCCGGTCCGATCGCCGCACGGGACGTGACGATCGAGCCCGACCTGTCGAATGCCGGGCCCTTCGTCGCCGCGGCCCTGGTCACGGGCGGGAGGGTTCGCGTCCACCAGTGGCCCGAGGACACCGACCAGGCCGGCGACGCCTGGCGGTGGATCGTCCCCGCCTTCGGAGGCTCGGTGCATCGCGACGACGACGCCCTGGTGTTCTCGAGCGACACCGCACTCACGGGCGTGGATCTGGATCTCCACGATGTCGGCGAGCTGACGCCGGTGGTCGCGGCGCTCGCGGCCCTGGCCGACGGCCCCTCGACGCTACGAGGGATCGCCCATCTCCGCGGGCACGAGACCGACCGGCTCGCCGCGCTCGCCACCGAGATCAACGCCCTCGGAGGTGAGGTCACCGAGACCGCCGACGGCCTGCGCATCGTGCCGCGGCGGCTGCACGCCGGGGTCTTCGGCACCTACCACGATCACCGCATGGCCCACGCCGCGGCGGTGCTGGGACTCGCGGTCCCCGGCCTGGTGGTGGCGGACATCGAGACCACGGCGAAGACCTACCCGGACTTCCCCGCCGACTGGACGGAGCTGTGCCGATGACTCGTCGCGAGCGCGACGAGCACGAGGCCTATGACCGCCCCCGGCGGCGCGGAAGCCGCCCGCGCACCAAGGAGCGCCCGGACTACGACGATGCCGCGGTGGCCCAGGTGGTCACGATCGATCGTGGCCGTTACACCCTCGACCTCGACGGCGGCCCCGTCACGGCGATGAAGTCACGGCCACTGGGCAGGCAGGGCGTGGTCGTCGGAGACGAGGTGCGAGTGGTGGGCGATCTCTCCGGACGTGACGGCACGCTCGCGCGGATCGTCGAGGTCCTCCCTCGTCGCACCGTGCTGCGCCGCACGGCGGACGACGACGAAGCCCTCGAGCGGGTGGTCGTCGCGAATGCCGACCAGCTGGTGATCGTCCAGGCCCTCGCCGACCCTCCCCCGCGCGCCGGGCTCATCGATCGATGCCTGGTCGCCGCCTACGATGCCGGGATCGAGCCTCTGGTGTGCTTCACCAAGGCCGACCTCGGCTCCCCCGAGGAGATGCTCACGCTGCTCGATCCGCTCGACGTCCGGGTCGTCGTGACCCATCGTGGTGGGGATCTCGATGAGCTGCGAACCCTGTTGCGCGATCGCACAAGCGTGCTCGTCGGGCACAGCGGCGTCGGCAAGTCCACGCTGGTCAACGCCCTCGTGCCCCAGGCGGACCGCGCGACCAGCCATGTCAACGAGGTCACCGGCCGGGGGCGCCACACCTCCACCTCCGCGCAACTGCTGCGGCTGCCGTTCCCGGGGTCGATCATCGACACGCCCGGGATCCGCTCGTTCGGGCTGCGGCATGTGGAGACCGATCACATCATCCGTGCCTTCGACGATCTCGATGCCGTGGCGCGCGACTGTCCACGAGGATGCACGCATCTGGCCGAGGAGCCCGAGTGCGCACTCGACGCGGCGATCGCGGCCGGCGAGCTGCCCCGCGCCCGGGTCGAGTCCTTCCGGCGCATCCTGTCCAGTCGATCGCTCGCCACCGACTACTGACGCCTGACGCCATTGGGCGGTGCGTCATCCCGCACCCGAGGGCCTGATCTGCGTGCTGACGCACCGCCCACCTGCCTTCGCGCGGGCCGCCCGGGCGTTTCGTTACGCTGAGCCCATGGCCACCCCGTACTTGGACGACCTGCGTCTCGCGCACGTGCTGGCCGACTCGGCCGACAACCTCAGCATGGACCGCTTCGGCGCGGTCGATCTCAGCGTCTCGACCAAGCCCGACCTGACCTATGTGACGGAGTCCGACCGAGCGGTCGAGGCGACGATCCGGCGCACCCTCGCCTCGGCCCGCAGCCGCGATATCGTGCTCGGCGAGGAGGAAGGCGAGACCGAGGGCACCGCTTCCTCGTCCGAGCGGCGCTGGATCGTCGACCCGATCGACGGCACCTCGAACTTCGTGCGAGGCGTGCCGGTGTGGGCGACCCTCATCGCGCTGGAGGAGGCGGGCGAGATCGTCGTGGGCTGCGTCTCCGCACCCGCCCTCGGCCGCCGCTGGTGGGCTTCGAAGGCCGGCGGCGCGCACACAGGCAAGTCACTGTTGAGCTCGCGTCAGATCGAGGTCTCGCAGGTGACCGACCTCTCCAACTCGTCGATCTCCTACTCCTCACTCGGCGGTTGGGCCGAGATCGGCAAGCAGGCCGAGTTCCTCGAACTCCTCTCGCGGGCGTGGCGCACGCGGGCCTACGGCGACTTCTGGTCGTACATGCTGCTCGCCGAGGGTGCCGTGGACGTCGCCGCCGAGCCCGAGCTGAACCTGTGGGACATGGCCGCGCTCGACGTCATCGTGCGAGAGGCCGGTGGCACCTTCACCGGACTGGACGGCCACCCCGGACCCTGGGGCGGAAACGCACTGGCCACGAACGGTCGCCTGCACGACGCCTCGATGGCGTTCGTCGGCTACTTCCCCGATGACGAGCCCGACCCGGACGACAACGTGCGCCACCTCGACTTCGGTCGACACTAAGAGGCTCCGTCGTGTGATCTGAGCTACACTCGCTGCACCCGGAGGTGTTCCATGCGAGTCAACGATGTCCTGACCTCGAAGGGAAGCGACGAGGTCTTCACCATCAGTCCCGATGCCAGCGTGTCGCAACTGCTCGACGTGCTCGCCGAGCTCAATATCGGCGCGCTCGTCGTCCGCCGCGATGACGATGACGCGATCGCCGGCATCGTGTCCGAGCGCGATATCGTGCGCAAATTGCGGGGCGTGGAGGATCCGCGCACCGCGACCGTGGCCACGATCATGTCCGAGCAGATCCAGGTCTGCTCACCGGAGACCCCGCTGGCCGAGCTCACCGCCACGATGACCGAGTACCGGGTCCGCCACGTCCCCGTCGTCGACGACGGGCGACTGGTGGGGCTGGTGAGCATCGGCGATGCCGTGAAGTACCGCATGGACCAGCTGCAGTTCGAGCGCGACCAGCTCGAACAGTACGTCCAGGGCTGAATCCCCGTGTTCTCGATCACCTCTCTTGTCGTCGACACTATTTCGATATATCGTTAATGTGACGACGATACGAAAGGAGGTCCCCCATGGGACCCCACGACACCCCTGGACGCGCACCACGCCGTCCATTCAATCCCCACGAGATGGATCAACACCTCGAACACCTCGCCCGCTTCGGGTTCGGAGGTCCACGCGGACGGCGAGGACGCGGCGGACGACGAGGACGCGGCGGCGATGTCCGCGCGGCGGTCCTCCTCCTCCTCGAGGAGTCGCCCATGCACGGCTACCAGCTCATCACCGAGATCGGCGAGCGCAGCGAGGGCGAATGGACACCCAGCCCCGGCTCGGTCTATCCGGTCCTCCAACAGCTCGAGGACGAAGGACTCATCACCTTCGAACGCGTGGAGGGTCGCAAGACCGCGCAGCTCACCGAGGCCGGCCGTGCCTACCTCGAGGAGCATCGCGAGACCTTCGGCACGCCGTGGCAGGTGGCCGAGGAACGGGGCGGGCAGCCCGCACGCGAGTCCGCCGAGTCCCTGCGGTCGCTGATCGGCGCCTGGACGCAGGTCATGCAGGCAGGAACGGACGAGCAGCGCCAGCAGGCCTCCGAGATCCTCGCGGATGCCCGCAAGTCGCTGTACCGCGTCCTCGCCGACGCATGACGGCCCGGCGCGTCCGGATCCCCGACGACGAGCTGAACTGGAAGTTCACTCGCTCGTCGGGGCCTGGCGGCCAGCACGTCAACACCAGCGACACCCGTGTCGAGCTGCGCTGGTCGCTGGACCGCACCACGGTTCTCGACGAGGCGGAGAAGCAACGTGTCCGCGAACGGCTGCGTTCCCGGCTGCGAGACGGCACCATCACCGTCGTCTCCTCGCAGTACCGTTCACAACACCGCAACCGCGAGACCGCACGGGCACGTCTGATCGACCTCGTGGAAGCGGCGATCACACCGGCCAAGCGCCGTCGGCCGACACGCGTCTCCAAGGCCGCCGATCAACGCCGGCTCGATGCCAAACGGCGCCGCGGCGACATCAAGCGTCAGCGCCGTATGGAACCCTGAGTCCCATGCCAGCCCTTCGCTTGCGCGGTCGCGAGGTCGAGCGCGATCGCGCTCTGGTCATGGCGATCGTCAACCGCACACCGGATTCGTTCTTCGATCGCGGCGCCACCTTCGAGCCGTCGCGTGCCATCGACGCGGTCGCCCGGGCGATCGACGAGGGCGCCGACATCGTGGACATCGGCGGCGTCAAGGCGGGCACAGGCGACGAGGTCACCGTCACCGAGGAGATCAGCCGGACCGTACCCTTCATCGAGACGGTGCGCGACCGCTTCCCGGACGTGGCGGTCAGCATCGACACCTGGCGCGCCGAGGTCGGTGATGCCGCCGTACGCGCTGGCGCGGATCTCCTCAACGACACCTGGGCGGGTGTCGACCCGGCTCTGGGAGTGGTCGCGGCCGACCACGGCTGCGGCTATGTGTGCTCCCATACCGGCGGCGTCCGCCCTCGCACCGATCCGATCCGTGCCCGGTACGACGATGTCGTCGCCGACGTGATCGACGAGACCACGGCGGCAGCGGAGCGTCTCGCGGGACTCGGCGTCCCGCGCGAGGGCATCCTCATCGACCCGACCCATGACTTCGGCAAGAACACCTTCCACGGGCTCGAGCTCCTGCGCAGGACCGACGAGCTGGTCGCGACGGGCTGGCCCGTGCTCATGGCGTTGAGCCGTAAGGACTTCGTCGGCGAGACCCTCGACCTCGGCGTCGGAGACCGCCTCGAAGGCACCCTGGCGGCGACGGCGATCGCGGCGTGGAAGGGCGCGGCGGTCTTCCGGGCCCATGACATCGTCGCGACCCGGCGAGTCCTCGAGATGATCGCGACGCTGCGCGGTGAACGCCCTGTCGCCCGCCCACGCCGCGGTCTCGCTTGACCCAGGGCGGTCCTGCCCTCCCCACGCGCGGTCTCGTCCCCGAGGCAGCCTGACGGAGGATGTGTCTTCGTGGCGGCTATAGCAACCACCGAGTCACATCTACTGTCATCGCCGGGACGAAGGATGTGACTCTGTGGTTGCCATGACGACCACAGAGTCACATCCTTCGTCGCCCGGCACACACCATGCGGGTCGTCAGCGCTTCAGGAAGCGGGCGATGTGGTCTCCGGCCTCCTCGGTCGCGACGATCGAGGAGATCGACTCGGCCTCGGCCTCGAGATGCGCGGAGAGCGGGCGCTCCCACGACGACCGCACCAATCGGCGGGCCTCGCCGATCGCCGTCATCGGACGATCGGCCAACGATCCCGCCACCTCGGCCACCGTCGCGTCCAGCGCGTCGTCAGCGCAGAGGCGGCCGACGATTCCCCAGTCCCGCGCCTCCGGCGCCGGGAGCGGCCGCCCCGACACGATCAGGTCGAGAGCCCGCTGCTGACCGACCGCCCGCGGCAACAGCCAGGACATCCCGCCATCGGGAGTCAGACCGACCGACGTGTAGGCGGTGACGAACTTCGCCGACTCGGTGGCCACCACGAGGTCGGCCCCCAGCGCGAAGGAGAAGCCGATCCCCGCCGCGGCTCCCTGGACGGCGACGATCAGCGGCTTCGGGAGAACCTGCATCGCCTCGACCGCACGGTGCGCGGAGTCCACCAGCTCACGCAGATAGGCACTGCGATCGTCCTCGCCCACCATCGCCGCGAGGTCGCCGCCGGCACAGAACACCCGGCCGTTGCCCCGCAGCACCACGGCACGCACCCGCTCGTCGGCGCCCATCGCCTCCACCGCGGCCTCCAGGGCGCGCGAGGTCGGCAGATCGAGGGCATTGGCATCCGTGGGGCGGTCGAAGGTTACGTAACCAACGGCCCCCTCCACGGTCGTCGTCACTGTCGGTCGGTCATCGTTCATCGGTGTCGTCCTTCCTGGGCGCCGGCCGTCAAGAGGGCGGCGAGTTGGTGATAGGCCGAGGCATCGTCGAGGCCGGTCAGTGCCTCGATCTCCCCGCGATGGATGGCTTCCATGAGCTGGCCCGCCACGGCACCGGCAAAGGCCGAGGTCAGCGGGCCGGGCGCGTCGTCGATCGCCCGCACGAGCTGCTGAACCCGCCGTGCCGCGTACTGAGTGTTCTGCCGATAGATCTCCCCCGCCGGCTCGAAAGCATCGAGATCGGCGAAGAACCGCGGGGAGGCAGGGCGCAGCTGTGCCGCGATCGCCTCCAGGTAGAGGCTCACCGCCTGCGGGCTCTCCTCCTGGCCGGCGATGGCGTCCTCGACCCTCTCGGTCGCGCGGCGGAAGAAGGCGCGGACTGCGGTGACGATGATGCGCTCCTTGCTCCCCGCGATGGCGTAGAGCGTCGACTTGGAGCATCGCAGGCGGGCGGCGAGATCCGCCATGCCGAAACGGAGGAAGCCCTCGGCGAGGTAGAGAGCGATGAGGTCCTCGACGAGTGCCTGGCGAGCGCTCTCGCCTCGACCTCGCGACACCGTCTCGCTGTTCACGTCGGCGAGAGTACCCGATACAGTTCCGGAGTACTGTTCCTGGTATCGAAAGGGGTCGCTGTGCCCGCCGAACGGATGCTGCCCACGACAGAGGCAGAGGACCTGATCAGCCTCACCCGTCGCATCGTCGACGAGCAGCTGCGCCCCGTCGTGGACTCCCACGAGCGCCAGGGCACCTTTCCGCGCGACGCCTTCCGCACCCTCGGCCGAGCGGGCCTGCTCGGACTCCCCTATCCGGAGGAGTACGGCGGTGGCGGCCAGCCCTATGAGGTCTACCTCCAGGTGCTCGAGGAGATCGGCACCGCGTGGGCCTCGGTCGGGGTGGGAACGAGTGTGCACGCGCTGTCGTGCTTCGGCCTGTTCACCGCGGGCACGCAGGACCAGCGGGAGCGCTGGCTTCCCGACATGCTCGGCGGCGAACTGCTCGGCGCCTACTGCCTCTCGGAGGCCCACGCCGGCTCGGACCCCGCAGCCATGCGCACTACGGCCCGACGCGCGGGAGACGAGTACGTCATCGAGGGCGCCAAGGCCTGGACCACGCACGGCGGCCAGGCCGACTTCTACAAGGTGATGGCCAAGACCGACGCAGGCATCACCTGCTTCCTCGTGCCCGCCGACGCCGACGGACTCAGCGCGGACCCGCCCGAGGACAAGATGGGCCTGATGGGCTCGACCACGGCGACGATGCTGTTCGACGGCGTGAGGGTCCCCGTCGAGCGCCGCCTCGGCGACGAGGGACAGGGGTTGTCCATCGCGCTGGCCGGCCTGGACGCCGGACGCCTGGGGATCGCGGCAGTCGCGACCGGAGTGGCCCAGGGCGCACTGGACGTCGCCATCGCCTACGCGAAGGAACGCGAGACCTTCGGCAAGCCGATCATCGACCACCAGGGACTCACCTTCGTCCTCGCCGACATGGCCGCCGCAGTGGAGTCGGCACGCGCGACGTACCTCGCGGCCGCCCGGCGACGCGACGCGGGACTCCCCTTCGGACAGCAGGCCTCGATCGCCAAGCTCGTCGCGACCGACAACGCGATGAAGGTGACCACCGACGCCGTCCAGGTCCTCGGCGGAGCCGGTTACACGCGCGACTTCCCCGTCGAGCGCTACATGCGCGAGACCAAGGTCATGCAGATCTTCGAAGGCACCAATCAGATCCAACGCCTCGTCATCGGACGCGGGCTGAAGAAGCAGTAGTCCGACCGGCCTGCGAGCGTTTGGCCACCGTGGTCTCCTGGACCTACGGCCATTCACTGAGGAGGTTCCATCATGACCGATCCGTTGATCGAGCCCGCGGCGGCCGAGGACGTCGCCGAACAGCATGAGGACGTCTGGGAGGACGAGGAGCCCGATCAGGTCGTGCTCCCCGACGAAGAGCGCCCTGTCCCCCTCGACGAACCCGAGAGCTGAGCCGCTCCCCCGCAGGCGGTGAGCTGTCCCGCGCTTCGTGCCCCTCCCTGCGGGACGGCCCACCGCTGAGGACCGGCTGCCTCTCGCATCCGGCGACGCGAACGAGCTCAGCCGGGGTGGAGCGTGCCGGGTCGTTGCCGTCCTCGCCGGCTCGTCAGAGGATCGTGACGGCCGTGAACGCGATGAACGCCGAGCCCGTCAGAGCGGTGAGCGCTCCCCCGGCGAACACCAGTCCGTCCTTATGCTTGCGGCGCCCGATCACGAGGGTGGCGATCCCCACAGCGAGCAACAGGACCAACCGCACTGCGACGGGCATTTTTCCTCCGATACGAGAACAAATCGACGTGATGTCATCCATGATGAGGCATCGGCCGCCAGAACCTGTCATCGGCGCGATTTGATCTGTGTCACATCCGGAGATCGCCCGTCAGCGGGACCGCCCGGCTCCCCGTAGAACGCTCTCGGGCGCCACCGAGTCGACCCCGAGCGCCTCGCCCACAGCCGGTTGCGTCAGCTCGCCGGCATGCGCGTTCAACCCCGCCGCGAATCCCTTGTCGGCTTCGAGGGCAGCGAGCCATCCGTCGCGAGCGAGGCGCTGGACATACGGCAGCGTGGCGTTGGTGAGAGCCATGGTCGACGTGCGGGGCACCGAGCCCGGCATGTTGGCCACACAGTAGAAGACGGAATCGTGGACGCGGAACGTCGGATCGTCGTGCGTGGTGGGCCGCGAATCCTCGAAACAGCCACCCTGGTCGATCGAGATGTCCACCAGTACCGTGCCGGACCGAAGCCGGGCCACCAGCTCGTTGCTGACCAGCGTCGGCGCCTTGGCACCGGGCACGAGCACCGCCCCGATGACGAGATCGGCGTCGAGCAGCCGCTCCTCGATCACCTGGGGATTGGACGCGAGGGTCGTGAGACGGCCACCGAACTGCTCGTCGAGCTCCCGCAGTCGCGGCAGCGACAGATCGAGCACCGTCACCCTGGCGCCCATCCCGAGGGCGATGGTCGCCGCATGGGTACCGGAGACGCCGCCTCCGAGAACGACGACCTCCGCCGGCTGGACCCCGGGGACACCACCGAGCAGCACGCCTCGGCCGCCGGCGGGAGCCATCAGGTGGTAGGCGCCGACTTGCGCCGCGAGGCGTCCGGCCACCTCGGACATCGGCGCCAGCAGCGGCAGGCCGCCGTCCGGCCCCTCGACCGTCTCATAGGCGATGGCGGTCGTGCCGCTCGCCACGATCGCCTCGGCGGTATCGCGATCCGCGGCCAGATGCAGGTAAGTGAACAGCACCTGGCCGGCCCGCAGCCGGTCGTACTCGGCGGCCACGGGCTCCTTGACCTTGAGCAGCAGCTCGGCGTCTTCCCAGACATCCGTGGCCGTCTCGTACAGCCGGGCACCACTCGCGCGGTACTCGTCATCGGCGAAGTGCGAGCCCTCTCCTGCGCCGGCCTCCACGATCACCTCGTGACCGTCGGCCACCAGCGTGGCAGCACCCGCCGGCGTCAGCGCCACACGGTCCTCGTGATTCTTCAATTCCGTGACGACGCCGACTCGCATGCAGCAACATCATCAGACCTGAGAGCGCCGCGCAACCGCGCTACGGTCGATCTATGGACGCGATACTGGAGGAACTGCTGACCCTCGAACGCGCGGGCTGGGACGCCCTGTGTTCGAGCTCTGGAGCGGGCTTCTACGGGGACCTGATGACCGAGGACGGCGTGATGGTCCTCGCGGACGGTTCGGTGTTCGACCGTGCGGCCGTCGTGACCTCGCTCGACGGCGCCCCGGCGTGGGACGAGTACACGATCGACGATCCCCGATTGGTCCGGGTGGGCGACGAGGCTGCCCTCGTCTATGCCGCCGAAGCCCGGCGCGGTGACACCACCTTCGTCGCGCGGATGTCGAGCGTCTACGTCCACGAGGGCGACCGCTGGCGGCTGGCGCTGTATCAGCAGACGCCCACCGGCGCCGCAGGCTGACGCACCGTCCTGCGAAGCGGGCGGTGTGGCCCTACGGTCGAAGAGAGCCATCACCGATCCGAGGAGGACTCCCTATGGCGACCATCGACGCGGCGGGCACCACCCTGGCCTATGAGGACACCGGCGGCGACGGGCGTCCCGTCGTCCTGATCCACGGCTGGCCGCTGAGCGGCGCGTCCTGGTCCGGCCAGGTACCCGCCCTCACCGACGCCGGCTACCGCGTCATCACCTACGATCGCCGCGGTTTCGGGGCCTCCAGCAAGCCCGATGACGGCTACGACTACGACACCTTCGCCGCCGATCTGGCCGCCCTGCTGGACTCGCTCGATCTCACCGACGCGACTCTCGTCGGCTTCTCGATGGGTGGCGGCGAGGTGGCTCGCTACCTCGGGCGCCACGGGTCGGAGAGGGTCCGCTCGGCGGTGTTCGCCGGTGCCGTGCCCCCGTATCTACTGATCACCGGCGACAATCCCGACGGCGGCCTCCAGGACAGCGACGTCCAGGAGATGATCGACGGCATCGCGGAGGACCGCGAGGGCTTTCTGAACGACTTCAGCGTGACCTTCTTCTCCGCCGATGACGAACTCAAGGTCAGCGACGACCAGCGCAAACAGGCCTTCGCGCTCTCCGCGCCGGCGAGCGACGCGGCCATCCAGGGATGCATCGATGCCTTCGGCCGCACCGACTTCCGGGCGGACTTGGAGCGGATCGACGTCCCGGCACTCGTGATCCACGGCGACGCGGACGCCATCGTGCCCTTCGAGGTCTCGGGCAAGCGGACCGCCGAACTGGTCGATGACGCCGAACTTCAGGTGATCGACGGCGGCCCGCACGGCTTCACCGTGAGCCATGCGGACGATTTCAACGCCGCGCTCGTGGACTTCCTCGCACGCTGAACCCTCGTAGCGTGGCGGACCGATGATGATGCGCCGTGGTCGCTCCGGCCGCCGCAACGCATCATCCTCGGTCCGATGCCGGTCCGGCTAGCCTGGGCCGATGCGCGACGACCACCCGTCCGACGATCTGACAGCCGTCGAACGACGCCTCCACCAGTGGGCCAACGCGCTACTGGCCGACGCGCCAGCGGACGGCGCCCGGGCGAAGCTGGTCGAGTTCCTCGTCTTCGGCGCCAAACAGGCCTGGGCTTGCGTCTTCGGCGCCGCGATGCTGGTCCTCATCATGGCCGCGCGGCTGTGGTATCCCGATGACGCCGCGCTCGCTCGCAATGACTTCCTCGTCATCGCCGCGGTGGCGATCCAGGTGACGATGATCGCGACGAAGCTCGAGACCGGACGCGAGCTCATCGTCATCATCATGTTCCACGTCGTCGGCACGGCGATGGAACTGTTCAAGACCGATGTCGGCTCGTGGGAGTACCCCGGGGAAGGGGTGCTGCACCTGGGCGCCGTTCCCCTCTACACGGGATTCATGTACGCGGCCGTGGGCTCCTATCTCGTGCGCGTCTACCGTCTCTCGGATCTGCGCTTCGATCGCTACCCGCCTCGCTGGATCACCTCGGTGCTGGCCGTGCTGATCTACGCCAACTTCTTCACTCACCACTACATCTACGACCTCCGTTGGTTCCTGGTCGCGGCCGTCTTGGCGCTGTACGCCCCCACGGTGATGCACTTCCGGGTGTTCCGAGGCGTGCACAGGATGCCCGTGCTCGTGGCCTTCGTGGGCGTGGCCTTCTTCATCTGGGTCGCCGAGAACATCGGCACGGCCTCGGGCGCCTGGCTCTACCCGACGCAGGTCGACGACTGGCACCTCGTGTCGCTCAACAAGATGGTCTCGTGGTTCCTGCTGATGATCATCTCGGTGGTGATGGTCACCTGGGTCGACAAGCCGAGGCCTCCCGGACGCTGAGCACACGGACCCCAGCCAGCCCACCACCCGGTCCAGATACCGCGAGTGGTGCACCGCGGCTACCGAGGGACGGCGGCGTCGGCGAGGCGGGACATCGCTTCTGCGATCGGGCGCCCGAACATCACCGCGTCATTGTGTCCCACGCCGTCGAGCACGAGCTCCTCATGCAGGTTCGCCGTCGATGCGGCGACCTCGGCGCTCAGCGCGGACGGAACGATATCGTCATCGCTCCCGTGGACGACCGTGACGGGGACATCGGACTCCGCCAGGTACTCCACGACGGGGAACCGATCGCGCAGCAGTGCGGCGCCCGGCCATCCGTAGTGTTCCCGGGCGACCGCTGCGAAATCGGTGAACGGCGAGCGCAACAGGACTCCCGCCGGCGGATGCGTGCTCTGCAAGCGGGCCACGACCCCGGTGCCGATCGACTCCCCCAGATAGAGCGTCCGCTCGGGGACGAAGCCCTCGTTCGCGAGCGCCTCCGCGGCGGCAACCGCATCGCGGGCGAGCCCGTCCTGCGAGGGGCTCCCCTCGTTGCCGCCGTAGCCGCGGTAATCCAGGAGCAGGACGGTGAAGCCCTCCCCGGCCAGGTGGCGTGCGATGCCGAGGCGTCCCTCACGATTGCCGCCGTTGCCGGGGGCGTAGAGCACTGCCGCCTCACGGTCGGCTGCCGCATCGGGAGGGATGAGCCAGGCATCAAGCTTCACGCCATCGCTCGCGGTGAAGGCGAGATCGCGACCGCCCTCGACCGCTTGGGCCGCCGGGCCGACCGGCGTCGTGTCGGGCACGAAGACCAGGGACCGCTGCAAGGCCCAGGCGAGTGCCACCACCCCGCCGGCGGCAGCGACGATCGTCGCGATCACGGCCGCCAGTCGTCGCCTGCTGGTCATCGTTCCATCGTCGCAGGTGTCACAACCGCCGGGGGCTGCACCGCAGTTCGTCGACCTGCTCTCCCCCATCGCAGCGCAGGAGCGCGATGACCATCTCGCCGCTGAGCTGACCGTCGTCGAGCACGCTCCAGGTTCCGCCGAACTGCTCCCATCGCCGCAGCACCGCCGACACGTCCGTGTCCTCCATCCCTCCATGGTCGCACGACCGGACCTTGACGGGGCCCGACGATCGAGTAATATACAACCAAATGGTTGTACGTATTGAGCTGACCGATGACGAGGTGGACCGGATCTTCCGGGCCCTCGCCGACGCGACCCGACGCGACATCGTCCGCCGGACGCTCACCGCCCCGGCAAGCGTCTCGCACCTCGCCGCCACCTATGACATGTCCTTCGCCGCCGTGCAGAAGCACGTGGCCGTCCTCGAGGGGGCCGGCCTCGTGACCAAAGAGCCCCAAGGACGCGCACGACTCGTGCGCGCCAATCCCGAGACCCTTCACCGCGCTCAGCGGCTCCTGGACTCCTATGAGCGGATCTGGCGCGGCCGGATCGCTCGCCTCGACGCCCTCCTCGAGGACGACTGACCACAGAGAAAGGCCCCATCATGCCCATCACCTCCGTCGAGAAGGATCCCGGCGCCCTCACCATCACCGTCACCGCCGAGTTCGAGGCGCCCCTCCGCCGGCTCTGGGATGCCTATGCCGATCCGCGCCAGCTCGAGCGCTTCTGGGGACCTCCGACCTATCCGGCGACCTTCGTGCGCCACGACTTCGCCGAGGGAGGCCGCTCGGACTACTACATGACCGGCCCGGAGGGCGACAAGTCGGCGGGATTCTGGGAGTTCCTCAACGTCGATGAGCTGACGTCCTTCGAAGTACGCGACGGCTTCTCAGCCGACGACGGCACCCCGGATCCGTCCATGCCCAGCATGCGCATGGTCTTCTCCTTCGATGAGACACCCACCGGTTCTCGCGTCACGACCACCACCCACTTCGGCTCCGCCGACGAGCTCGAGCAGCTCCTCGCGATGGGCATGGATGAGGGCATGCGCCTGGCCATGGGACAGATGGACGAGGTGCTCGCCGACCTCACCTCCTTCACCACGGGCAGCGGCACGCAGACCCAGATCATCAGCGATACCCTCGTGCGGGTGAGCCGGGTGATCCGCGGCTCGGTCGAGCAGGTGTGGCGAGCCCATCACGACCCCGAGCTGCTGCGGCGGTGGCTCCTCGGCCCCGACGGCTGGCGCATGGCCACCTGCGAGGTCGCCGCGAACGTGGGCGACACCTACGTGTACGAGTGGGAGACCCTCGAGGGTGAGCATCGGTTCGGCTTCACCGGCGAACTCCTCGCATCGGCCTCCCCCTACCGCGAGGTCACGACCGAGCAGATGATCGGCGTGGACGGACCGAGCACCACCAACGAGCTCACCCTCACACCAGTCGAGGACGGCACCCTGCTGTCCATCCTCATCACCTACCCGAACGCGGAGCTCCGCGACCAGATCCTCGCCACCGGGATGACCGACGGCATGGAAGCCAGCTATGCACGACTCGAGGAACAGGTCCTGACAGCCGTCTGACGAGGCCGCGCATCGCGACCGGCGGAGGCAAGCAGACGGGCGCTCGGGCGCGCTATGCTGCCCGGAAGAGGGCTCATCCGGGCAGCATCGGCAACGAGGAGATTCCAGTGACCAAGACGATCGTGGTGGGCGTCGACGACAGCGAGAGCGCATCCGCCGCCGCCCGCAAGGCGGCCGAACTCGCACTCGCCTTCGACGGCGAGCTGCATGTCCTGTCCGCCTACGGCAAGTTCGAGGCCGAGACCTTCCGCAGCGGTAGCGAGGAGATCCACTTCACCACCGAGAAGGATGCCAGCGACGTCGCGTCCTCGGTCGTGGCAGAGCTCCGCCGCGACTTCCCTGGGCTGACCCTGTCCTACTCGCCCCTCGAAGGAAAGCCCGGCGAGGCACTCGTGCAGGCGGCCGAACGGCTCGATGCCGACGTGATCGTCGTGGGCAACAAGCGGGTCCAGGGCATCGCGCGCGTGCTGGGCAGCATCGCGCGCGACGTGGCCGCCCACGCCCCGTGCGATGTCTACATCGCGCACACGCACCAGCGACGCTGACGGTTCAGCCCCGCCGTACGCCCTCGGAGCATCCAGGCTCAGCCGAGGGCAGATGGGCCCGCCAGGCGAAGGCCACGATCAACAGGCAGCCGGTGGCCACGAGGGCACCCGCACCGAACATCTGGGGGTAGCTCCACTGCACGGCGAGCGCGGCGAGCACCACGGGGGCGAAGAAACCGAGATAGGTCAACGAGTAGTACACGGCCGTGAGCCCGGCGAGGTCGTCGGGGCGCGCGATGCGCTGGACTTCGCTCAGGCTCGCGACGAGCGCGAGTCCGTAGCCCGCGCCCAGTACGGCGGCCGCCGCGATCGTCGTCACCAGATCCAGCCGGGCCGCTGCCACCGCTCCGAGCGCCATGCCGACCGCGACGATGGTCATCGCAATCACCGAGGCCCGTGCGCTGTCGCTGGTGTCGATGAGCCGGCCGAGCACCTGGATCCCGACGCCGCAGCCGAGTCCGAGCACCGTCAGAGCCCCGGCGAAGGCGACGGCCCGCCCGGTGACCTGATCCATCATGAGCGCCGGCAGCACCGCGTAGGCCGAGGCCGCGCATCCGAAGACCCAGGGGGCGACGGGGACGACGACCCGCCAGAAGCGCCGGTGCGCCGCGGCAGGGACCTTCAGATCATCGATCAGGCGACTGGGTGACACCGTCTCCCGCGGCCGGGTCTCCGGAACGACCAAGAGCCAGAGTCCGGCGCCGAGAGCGAGCAGGGCGTGCAGGACATAGGCCAGATGGGTCGGCCACGGCGCCCACTGCGCCAGGCCGGCGGCGACCCCCGCGCCCAGCAGGAACCCGAGGGTCAGGGAGAGGCCCGCACGGCGCGCGCCGGCGGAGGAGTCGATGTTCGCGCCCTGTCGTGCGGCGCTATCGGTCAGCTCCTTGACCCAGGTCGTGCCGATCGCCATCACCAGGCCGAGCGCCACGCCGCACAGCACGCGTCCCAGCGCGAGCACGACTGCCGATGTCTCTCCGAGGGCGAGCACGAGGGAACCCGCGACCGCGATCGGGGCCGCCGGCAGGAGCATCGGGCGGCGACCGTAGCGATCCGACAGCGGGCCACCGAGCAGCAGCGCCGGGACGATGCCGAGCACATAGGCGGCCAGGAGGGCGTCGACGGTCACGGTCGAGAAATCGCTGACCTCGCGATACATGACGAGCAGCGGGGTGAACTCGTTGCCGCCCCAGGCGACCACGAGCATGACCGCCGCGACCGGCCACCACGAGCGGGACCCGACGGTCGACGCCGGCTGCTGGACGGTCACCTCGGCCGTCCTGCTCACAGGCCCGCCCTCGCGTCGTCGAGATGTTCGCCGATGAGCCGCTCGAAGGCGGCGGGGTCGCGCTGCTCTATCGCATCGAGCAGTGCCCGATGCCCTTGCACGAAGACGGTGACACGGCTGGCATCCCAGCGAACGCTGTGGGCGATCATGCGCTGCTGCCGCTCGCGCAGACCGACTGAGAATCGCCGCAGCACCTCGTTGCCGCCCGCCTCCACGATCTCCTGGTGGAAGCGTGCGTCGAGGGCCGCGTAGCCGGCCAGGTCGCCGTCCAGCACTGCCCCTTCCTGGGCGGCGAGCAGCTCGCTCAACAGCTCCACGAGACGCCGGTGGGCGGCGGGAGGCAGCTCTGTGGCCGCGCGGCCCGCGTGGGTCTCGACGAGCAGTCGCGCCTCGAGCACGTCATCGGCCTCCGCCGCGCTGACCGGCACCACGAGCGCGCCACGTTTCGGGAAGAGGCGCAACAGTCCCTCGGCCTCCAATCTCAAGAAGGCCTCGCGCACCGGGGTCCGGCTGATGCCCAGCTGCGCCGAGATCTCGCCCTCGCTGGTCATGCTGCCGCCCACGAGCTCTCCGCTCAGCAGCTTCTCCTTCACGACCCGATAGGCACGCTCGGTCACCGGCACTGTCTCAACCTGCATAGATACATCTTGCATCTATCACGTCGTGGCATCATCAGCGGGGCATGGGAGACTGGGGGTGATGGAGTACCAACGCTTTCGCATGGATCCCCGCCTGGCGGGAGCTATAGGACCGATCGCCTCCGAACCGGCCGGACAGGACCTTATGGAGCGGCTGAGATCACTGGTCGAGACCGCTTCCCCCTCTCCCACTGGTGAACATCTGACCGTGGCTGTCAGCGCCTACCAGCACCTCCTCGAGCACGTCGGCGACGACGGACTCACCCTGACCGGCGCGAACTACCTCAAGCCCTCAGATGTTCGGGTGATCGCGGACGGACTGCCCTCGATGGCCGAGTGGATCTTTCCCATCACCCGAGAAGTGAACGTGCTCCCGGTCCACGGATTCCGGGTCTCCGCCGAAAGGCTGGGACTGGTCCGTCGTCGGCAGGGATCGCTGTCGCTCACCCGAGCCGGGCGGGATGCCCGCAGCGACCCGCGTCTCCTCTGGGACCGCCTGCGGCAACGACTCCTCCCCACCACCCCTGCTTTCGACGTGGCCGCCGGGGCCATCGTGGCTCTCCACCTGGCCACCACACCCCGCTTCGCCATTGACTCCCAGGACATCTCCCACATACTCACGGCCCTGGGGTGGGCCCATGCGGGTGGCCGTCCCGTCCTCGCGAGCGACGTGATCGCCGTTCGCAACACCCTCTGGGACTGCGTCGGGAATGTCGGTCCGTGGGCGGGAACGCGGTGGGAGCGGCGCCTCAGCCAGGACGCGGTGTCGTTGATTCGTGACGCACTCGTCACGCAGGTGCCCCTCGAGGGCTGAACCGATGATCACCAACCTCTAGGCTCGCCGCATGGCCATCGTTCTGCTCGTCCGGCACGGCCGGACCACCGCCAACTCCGCGGGCATCCTGGCGGGCCGCTCCCCCGGCGTCCTCCTCGACGAGACCGGGCACGATCAGGCGACCCGGATGGGGCGGCGGCTCGCCGACGCCCCGCTCGTCCGCGTGGTGACGAGCCCCTTGGAACGGTGCCGTGAGACATCGCAGGCGATCCTCGATCACCAGGAGATCGCCGTGGACCTGATCGCGGACGAGGCGATCACCGAATGCGACTACGGACGATGGCAGGGGCGGGCGCTGAAGGAGCTGGCCGACGAACCGCTGTGGTCGACCGTGCAGGCACAGCCCTCGGCGGCGGTATTCCCCGAGGGAGAGTCGCTGGCCGCCATGCAGGCACGCGCGGTCGCGGCAGTGCGCCGCATCGACGCCGCCGTGGAGGCCGAGCACGGCCCGGGCGCGGTCTGGGCGGCCGTCTCGCACGGCGACATCATCAAGTCGGTCCTCGCCGACGCCCTCGGCATGCACCTGGACCTGTTCCAGCGACTGCATGTCGATCCGGCCTCCGTCTCGATCGTCCGGTACGGCCGACAACGTCCCGATGTCGTCTGCAGCAACTCCTCGGCGGGCGACCTGGGATGGCTGCGAGGTGCCGGTGAGGCGGGGGACGCACCGGTCGGCGGCGGTGCGGGCCGCTAGCGGCCCTCGGCCGTACCGGGTCGCCATCGGTGGTTGCGTTTCCATTGTCGGGTGCCGGGTCGTCGGAATTCGGGGATGCCGTCTTGGGGGTTGATGCGGCATTCGAGGTGTCCGGCGTGGATTTGTCGGTGGTGCTCGGCGCAGACGCCGATGGCGTCTTTGATGTTGGTGGTGCCGCCGTCTGCCCAGGTCTCATCTCCGTGGTGCGCTTCGCACCATCCTGGTGGTCTGTCGCATCCTGGGGTGGCGCAGCCGCCGTCTCGGTTGGTGATCGCGATGCGTTGGTATCGGGTGAAGAGGCGTTCTTCTCTGCCGAGGTCGAGGGGGACGGATTCGCCGTCGAACACTTGCGGCAACAACTTCGCGTCGCAGGCGAGCCTTCGGGTTTGTCCGGGGCTGATCCGGGTGCCGTCGGTGGTGATGGTCCCTGGTGCCGCTTCTTCGAGGCGCTGTTGGAGGTCTTCGAGGTTCATGTTGACGGTGACGAGGACGTTGTTCCCGCCATGGTTCGGGAGTCGGTCGGTCGGAACCCGCTCGATGAGCTCGCAGAATCCTTGACCCACACGGGTGGCGTAGTCGTCGACCTCGCGTCCGAGCATGCCGGCGCGCCGTGGGGAGGCGTACGCATCCAGCACGGTCTTGAGCATCGCGGCTTGGGCGTCGGGGATGGTGAACCGGCCACTGGTGGTCCCGTCACCATTCGCCCACATGCTGAGCTTCGTGTTCTCCCACGCGCGCTGCTCCCGCTCATGAAGGAGTTCGGATTCGTGCCGGTCGACGTCCTTCTTGTCGGCCCATTGGTCCGCGATCCGATCCGCCCGCGCTCGCAGGTCCTTCGGCGTGTATTGCCGGGCATCCTCAAGGAGGGTCTGTTCGGCGAGGGTGCGTTGCTCAGGGGTGGTCTGGTCGGGGAGGTTCTTGAGCCCGTCGGCGATGATCCGGGCCTGACCCAGGGTCACGTCACCGACCGAGAGTGCCCGATCCGTCAGTGACTCGTCTGGCACGTCACGCGCCACGCCGAGGAGCCGGTTCCCGGCCGACCGGTCGTTGCCGAGGTCGCGTCCCAGGAGGTCGCCGGTGCTGGCGGCGCCTTGGCGCCTGGCGAGTCGGCTGTCGTGGATGACCCGGGCGGCGTGCATGGTCAGGGCATCGAGGCGGTTCTTCACCCGCCCCACCGCACCGGTGACCTGCTGTGCCTCGGCGGGTGTCAGACCCGACCGGACGAGGGGGCCAAGACGGTCGATGACGTCCTGTAACGCCGCAAGCTCCGCTCCCACTGTCGTGGCGGGCTCGACGTGTTGCGCGACCATCTGATTCACCCCCGGATCAAGAAACCATGGATACCGAACATGTGTTCGATATGTTTCCCACTCTAGGCGCCCCCGCTGACACTTTCCGGGTTCATCCACACCCACCCACAACGGGACGTGGGCGTGGTAGAAAAGTGATGCTGAAACCACCAGGCCGCCGATGTTTGCGCAGGTCAGCAAGTGTGCTCCCCGTACACGCGGGGATGATCCGACCAGCGCATTGGTGGCGGTGGTCCCCGACGTAGTGCTCCCCGTACACGCGGGGATGATCCCTCGGCCACGTTCATCGGGGTGTCGAGCATGTGGTGCTCCCCGTACACGCGGGGATGATCCCCTCAAGCGTCGCGGACCGCCCCGACATCGAGAGTGCTCCCCGTACACGCGGGGATGATCCCTGCTACCCGGTGCGGCCGATCCGATCACATCAGTGCTCCCCGTACACGCGGGGATGATCCCGTCACGACCTCACCGGTGGAGTGCTTCTCACAGTGCTCCCCACACGCGTGGGGATGATCCTTGGGTCTCAATGCCGAAGGCCAGCATCTGCTGCTGCGCAGTCAGGAACGTCTGGCGCGAGAAGGGCGAGTTTCGGGCGAACGCGTCGAACTGCTCCATCTGGGCGTTGACTGCCTGAGTCGAGCCCAGCATGGTCGTCAGACCGGCACGAACCCGCTGCTGGAGGGTGTTGTACTGGATGCCGGTCTTGAGCGCTGCAGCGCCGACGGCGGTGATAGCACCGCCAACGGCCAGCATCGGCTTGCCGACCTGCGACCACTCCCGGCGCATCTGCTGAGCGGAACGTGAGCCCTTCTTGCCAGCCTCGTCCGTCGCCTTACCAGCGCCCTCGGCGCTGCCCTTGACCTTCTCCGCGGCGGAGGCCGCCTCGTCCATCGCGGCCTTGTACTGGCCGATCTCGGCTCGGAGGACCGCGGTGATGGATCGCTGTTGACTCGCCACGAGACACCTCCGAGTTCAGGGGATTCAAGGACAGATGCCGTAATGGCCCGATAGGGTCCGAGGGTGCGTTTACGAGGTGCGGCAACAGCGGTGGCGGCGATCGCCCTACTGGCTGGATGCGGCGGTGAGGAAGCCGCCGATGAACCCGAGCGTCCATCGACGATTACGGCCGATGTAGAGGTCGAGCTGGGCTGGCCCTTCGCTCGGCCTTACGAGTTCGGCTGTCAAACCGACTACGAATACGGCTCCGTGAGGGACCGAATCCCCGTAGTCATCAAGGACGAAAACGGCGCCATAGTCGGCCAGGAGACCCTCACCGAAGGTGACCCGCCGGATGAGCGGACCTGCATGTGGACCGCGAGCTTTGACCGCGCGGATTCCGACTCGGAGTACTTCACTGCCGAGCTCGGAGGGTGGACCTCTGCTCCAGTCCGTCGCAGTGGTGACACTGTCAGCTTCACCATGACGAACGACGGATCGAATCCTGACCCGGGCTGGGACCGCTAAAGCCGTTTCACGTCGAGGTACCAGTGGGTGCCCTTGCGGTCGTGCTCGTTACCCGCGTTCGAGGCGATCTCGCACGCGAAGCAGTGGTACGACTCGTTCGAATAGCGAGGACGCTTCCTCGCGTCTTTCTCGGTCGACTCGTGGATCGGTTGCCCGCATCCCTTGCAGAGCGTTGACTCGTAGATCGTGACCGCCTGAGCCAGTAGACGGTTCCGGTCTGTCGTCCACGTGCTCCCCGTACACGCGGGGATGATCCCGACCAGGCGCCCTCGACCATCCACGCGTTGCCGTGCTCCCCACGCGGGGATGATCCGGAGCGGATCGAGGTCGCGAAGAAACGGACCCCGTGCTCCCCACACGCGTGGGGATGACCCCAAGGACGGCGAGAAGATCGGCCAGGTGCTGGCGTGCTCCCCACACACGTGGGAATGATCCGTGCCTCGCGACCTTGTACTCGGATGCGCGGCCGTGCTCCCCACACACGTGGGGATGATCCGGCGACCAAGGTCGCCGCCGTCACCGGCGCGTAGTGCTCCCCGTACGAGCGGGGATGAGCGGCGGCGGTGGGATGGACACACCTTGGACCGCTTTAGGCGCGCAGCCTACCGCCGAGCCTTGGGGACGTGATCCGCGCGGACCGCCATCGCAACCAGCGGACCACGGAGGATCTGCTTTCCTGGCTGCCCTGGCAACCGCGAAAGCACATCCTTCGTCCTTCACGGGCCGAGCGGCCTCCGATGGCGATGGTGTCGAATAGGCACGCAGGCCGCCTTCACACCGGTCAGGCCCCTTGGTTGATCTGATCTAGGCTGGAGACATGGCGACGGTGGTGCACGACTTCGATTGGCCGGACCGGCTCGTGGTGGGAACGGTCGGGCCTCCCGGGCATCGCACGTTCTACCTGCAGGCTCGCGACGGTGAACGTCTGATGAGCGTCGGCCTGGAGAAGGAGCAGTCGGCCGTACTCGCCGATCGCCTCGACGAACTGCTCGACGAGCTCATGTCGATGGACGGCAATCCCGCCAGCATCCCGGCTACCGCTCCGGACGGCCTCGACGATCACGCTCCCCTCGAGGAGCCGGTCGAGGAGCAGTTCCGCGTGGGTCTGATGACGCTGGGATGGGACCCGAGCACGGCCCAGGTGGTGATCGAGGCCCATCCTCTCGTCGAGATCGAGGGGGATCCCGCGGCCATGCCCGCCCCCGATCCCGAGGACTCCCCCGAGGTGCTCCAGGTGCGCATCCCCGTGGGAGCAGCCCGATCCTTCAGCAAGCGCACGCGCGAGATCGTGCTCGCCGGACGGCCGTTCTGCCCGCTGTGCCTCGGCCCTATCGATCCGGAGGGCCACGAATGCCCCCAGGTCGGGGAGTTCGAGTAAGAGGCACGGCCGCCTTCCGCCCGAATGGGCGGTGACTTACGCACCCCTCGCCGCCCGTGAGAGGTGCGCAGGTCACCGCCCCGGGACGTGAGGGGTGCGAAAGACACCGCCCCGGGACGTGAGGGGTGCGTAAGTCACCGCTCACGGGGAAAGGCGGGAGGTTGTTCAGGGCCCTGCCCGCCTGAGCCTTTCGGACTAGCGAGTCCGCTCCGAAAGCGCCATTGTCACTGCGAGTTACACCGCGAGACGATCGTCCGGGATCGATCGAGGAGATGACGTGAAGCAGTGGTTCTTGTCCCATACCGTCGGTCAGCGGATGGGATTGAGCGCGGGTGCCGCGCTCATCGCTCTGGTGACCCTGGCCGCCGGCGCGGGAGCGATCGCGCCTCAGGAGACCGAGCCATCACCCACCAGGGCGACCGCATCGGCGAGTCCGTCGCCCACCGCGCCGAAGCCCGTAGTCCTCCACCGCACCGAGACGGTCACGGAGGAGATCTCCTTCGACAGCAGCACCGTCGAGGACGGTGAGCTCGAGGTCGGACAGACCCGCATTCAGACCGCGGGCGTGCCGGGACAGCTCGAACGTACCTTCCGCGTCACGCACACCGATGGCGAAGAGACGGCCCGCGAGCAGGTATCCGAACGGGTCGTCACCGAGCCGGTGCACGAGGTCATCGCGCAGGGCACTCGCCAACCGGCCCCGCCTCCGCCGCCGGAGCCCGCGGCACCGGCGCCGGCCACCTGCCCGAATGGGACCTACGTCAACTCCGCGGGCAACTCGGTCTGCCGCCCCCACGAGAGCGATCAGGCGCCGGCGGGTGCCACCGCTCGCTGCCAGGACGGGACCTACAGCCACAGCCAGAGCCGCCGCGGGACCTGTTCGGGACACGGAGGCGTCGCCGCCTGGCTCTGACCCGTTCATCGCTGGGCGGTGACCTGCGCACCTTTCGCCAGCCGTGAGAGGTGCGCGGGTCACCGTGCCGCGGCCGGGGAGTCCTACCATGGGCGCCATGGTCGAGTCGTCCGATGCCGCTCCTGAGCTGGTCCTCGAAGGGCGCATCCTGCCCGCCTCGAATGCCACCTTCTACGGGCATCTCGGCGACACCCCCGTCGTCTACAAGCCGGTGGCGGGCGAGCGGCCGTTGTGGGATTTCCCCGGCGCCGTGCTGGCACACCGGGAGATCGCCGCGCGACTCGTGTCCGAGACCCTCGGATGGGACATCGTGCCGCCGACCTGGCTCGGCGACGGTCCGCACGGCGAAGGGATGATCCAGATCTGGCAGGAGACGGATCCGGCACAGGAACCGGTCACCATCGTGCCGGCCGGCGAGGTTCCCGAGTCCGGGTGGAAGCACGTGCTCGACGGGGTGGACGCCGACGAGCAGCCGGTCTCCGTCATCCACGAGGACTCCGCGGCGCTACGGCGCATGGCGGTCTTCGATGTGCTCGTCAACAATGCCGACCGCAAGGGGGGCCACGTCCTCGCGATGCCGGGCGGGCACCGTCACGGCGTCGACCACGGACTCACCTTCCACACGGAACCGAAGCTGCGCACGGTGTTGTGGGGGTGGATCGGCGAACCACTGACCGATGACGAGCGAGCCGGTGCCGCCCGGGTGCTCGCCGCCCTCGACGGCGAACTCGGAGCCCGCATCCGCGAGCTGCTCGCTGAGCCGGAGATCGACGCCTTGCGGCACCGTGTCGACAGCCTGTGCCAAGCCGGCCGGTTCCCGTCCCCCGTGGGAGAGATGCCGCCGGTCCCCTGGCCGCCGTTCTGAGCACGGCGGGCGAGACGCGCGGTACCGTAAACCCGTGAGCAGGATCTTCACCATGAGCTTCGCCTCCGTCTATCCGCTCTACCTCGCCAAGGTCGAGCGGAAGGGCCGCACGAAGGCCGAGCTCGACGCGGTGATCGAGTGGCTGACGGGATTCGACGAGGGCGAGCTGCAGCATCATCTCGACGCCGAGACGACCTTCGAGGAGTTCTTCGCCGACGCGCGGCTGAACCCTGCTGTCTCGCTCATCACGGGCGTGGTGTGCGGCGTGCGCGTCGAGGAGATCGAGGATCCCCTGATGCAGAAGATCCGCTACCTCGACAAGCTGGTCGACGAGCTGGCCAAGGGCAAAGCCCTCGAGAAGGTCCTTCGGGCCTGAGGCGTTGAGTCAGCGTCCATCCCCAGATTAAAGAGGCGGGCCACCATCCATCCTCCTCGCGAAACGACGCCGTCTCACCGCTCTCTGCGCGCTCATCAGGCTCGTGGATCCGGCTCGGCGTGCACCTGCCGGCCCCGCGCCAGGACCAGGCTCGGCGAACGCAGGTGACGCAGGTCGTCCCGGGGATCGCCAGTGGCCAAGAGCAGATCCGCGGAGGCGCCGGGGTGCAGCACACCGACCGTTCCGCCTAGGCCCAGCAGATCGGCATTGGCCACTGTCGCGGCACGGAGAGCCGCGGTGTTGTCCAGGCCGGCCTCGGTCAACGCCAGCAGCTCGGGCAGGATCTGACCGTGGGGAAAGTGGCGCCCTGAGTCACTGCCGACGCCGATCCGCACGCCGGCCCGCAACGCGCGGGCGAGGGAGTCGATCTTGGACTGGTAGAGCCGCGTCGCATTCTCGGCGATGCGGGCATCCCAGCCGTCGACATTGTCGGCAATCCGCCGGTACACCGCTTGAGTGGGCACCAGGACCGTGTCGCTGTTCCGCAGCGCCTCGATGCCGTCGTCGTCCAGAAGGGCGGCGTGCTCCACCGAAGTCACTCCCAGCCCGACCGCCAGCACGACAGCCGCGGACGAATGGGCGTGGACGGCCACGGGGACGTCGGCGGCCTGCGCCTCGGTGACGAGGGCCTCGATCTCATCCGGCCGTAGCTGCATCGCGTCGGGACGCTCGTCGACATTGGCCGATCCTCCCGTCAACATGATCTTGATGAGGTCGGCACCAGCGCCGATCTGCTCGCGCACCGCCTTACGCGCCTCATAGGGGCCGTCGACCGGGCGGCCGAAGTAGTGGATGTGACCGCCGGTGGCGACGATGGGCTTGCCCGCGGCGAGGATCCGCGGGCCGGGCACGTCGCCGCGTTCGATCGCGTCGCGCAGTTCGAGGTCGACATGCTGGTGTCCGCCGAGGTCACGACACGTGGTGACACCACCTGCGAGGGTCTGCTGAGCGGCGCGCGCCGACAGGAACGGGCTCGGCGGGTAGAACGCGTCGACCTCGGGAGCCTCCACGTGCAGCGTCAGATGACTGTGGGCGTCGATCAGTCCGGGGACCACCCACCCACCGTCGACGCTCACCCGCCGCTCGTTCTCGCGAGGACTCGCCGTCGCGGTCGGCTCCACCGCGACCACCGTCCCGTCCTCGATGAGGAGGTCGTGGCCGGTCACCGCCTCCGTGGTGTCCAGCAGCAGGGCGTCGGCTCCGGTCAGTCGGGTCAGCAAGTGGTCTCCTCGATATCGGTGATGGTCCGCTCCCAGTCGGGAACGGGGTGACCTGGGTGGGTTCTCAAGGCAGGATCCGTGTCGCGGCCGTCGGCCAGGAGACGGCACGGACACTGCCGCGTGGATGATCGGTCGCGAGGGAGCGCGGGCCGCGGACCGACAGAGCGGTGCCGTCGTCGGTGCGCAGCCGCAGTTCCGAGGCCGAGCCGAGGAACGAGACCGTCTCCACCGTGGCGTCGAGGATCCCGGTACCCGGCTCGGACACGGTGGTGTCCTCGGGACGGACGATGACCACGGCCTCCGCGCCGAGCGCGAGGACCGCTCCCGGGCCCGCGGTCCCCGATACGGCGATGCCCGAGCTCAGGGTCACGATGACGGCGTCGCGCCTCGTCTCCGCGACCGTGCCCTCCAAGAGATTCGCCGCGCCGATGAAGCCGGCGACGAACCTGGTCGCGGGATTCTCATAGATTTCCTGGGGTGTGCCAACCTGCTCCAGGCGGCCGTCGTTCATGACCGCGACCTGGTCGGCGATTGCCATCGCCTCCTCCTGGTCGTGGGTGACGAAGACGGCCGTGATCGCGAGCTCCTGTTGGAGCCGTCGCAGCTCGGTGCGGGTGGAGGTGCGCAGTTGCGCGTCGAGGGCCGAGAACGGCTCGTCGAGCAGCAGCACCGAGGGATTGAGGATGAGGGCACGACCGACGGCCACGCGCTGCGCCTGTCCTCCGGACAGCGCGGCCGGACGCCGATCGGCCAGATGGCTCAACCCGAGCAGTTCGAGCATCTCCCCTACCCGGTCGGCCCGGTCGCGTTTGCCGATCTTGCGTCTGCGCAGCCCGTAGGCGAGGTTGCCGGCCACCGTCATGTGCGGGAACAGGGCGTAGTGCTGGAACACCATGGCGGTGTCGCGCCGGTGCGGCGGCACCCCGGCGATGTCGTGCCCGCGCAGGTGGATCTGCCCCTCGGTGCTGTCGACGAATCCGCCGAGCATCCGCAAGGTCGTGGTCTTGCCACAGCCCGACGGGCCCAGCAGCGCCGTGAGGCTGCCGCGCGGTATGTCGAGGGTGAGGTCGTCGACGGCCTTCACCTGTCCATAGCGCTTCGTGACGCCCCGGATCGACAGCTCGGTCTCGGGGGACTCGCCCTGCGCTGCGGCAGGGGCGGCCGGGTCGATGGCAGACACTCAGTCCTCCTGGGGTGTGGTGCTGGGAACGGTCGGGGTGAAGCGGGCCGTGATCAGCTGTCCCACGACCATGAAGGCGGCGGTGAGGACCAGCAGCATGGTGGACACCGCTCCGACGGTGGGGTCCAGGCCGAACTGGACATTGCTGTAGATCTGCATCGGCAGGGTCGGCGCCGACGGCGGTGCCAGGAACAGCGCGAGGACGAGCTCGTCGAAGGAGATGAGGAACGCGAGGCCGAAGCTGACCAGGACCGTCGGTGCCAGGATCGGCACGGTGATGGTCCGGGCCGTCGTCAGGGCGGACGCTCCGAGGTCCGCGGCGGCCTCGTTCAGCGACGCGTCGAGCTGTTCGATCACCGGCAGAGCGGTGCGGATGACATAGGGGATGGTGATCACCAGATGCCCGGCGACCAGTCGCCAGATGCCCGGCGGGCCCCAAACGGTGGCGAAGAAGATGAGCAGGGCCACGGCGAAGACGAGGGTCGGCATGATGAGCGGGGACAGGAAGAAGGCGCCGATGAGACCCGATCCACGCAGTCGGTAGCGCCCCAGGGCATAGGCCGCGAGGAGTCCGATGACGGTCGCCGCCAGCGCCGACACCACGCCGACCCACAGGCTGGTGTAGAAGGTCGACCAGTACACGCCATCGGACAGCGCCCGGCCGAACCATTCGAAGGTGAAGCCCTGGGGCGGGAACCGCAGGTAGCTGGTGGCGCCGAAGCTCGCGATGGCGACGATGACCAGCGGGGCGAGCAGGAAGACGTAGATGGCGGTGTTGGTGACCCGCAGGGTGGTGCGGACGGAACGGTTCATCGTTCGCTCCCTCGTGCCGCCGCCGACTCCCCGGACAACAGCCGGGTCTGGACGAGCACGACGATCCCGGTGATGACCAGCAGCACGACCGCGAACGCGGCAGCGCGCGGGTAGTTCACCAGGGAGATCGCTTGCTGGTAGATGGTGGTGGCGACCACCTGGACACGTGCCCCGCCGATCAGCGCGGGCGTCACGTAGGTGGAGATGGCCAGCGAGAACACCAGCAGCGAGCCGCCCAGCAGGCCTCCCTTGGACAGGGGCAGCAGGACCCGGGTGAAAACCGCGATGGGTCCGTCGCCAAGATCCTGTGCCGCCTCCTCCAATGCCACCGGGATGTTGCGGATCACGCCTTGCAGGGTCAGCACCATGAACGGGAGCAGCACCTGGGTGAGGGCGATGATGACACCGGCCTGACTCCCGATCAGGGTGACATCGGCCCCGAACCAGGAGAAGAAGGTCGATATCGGCCCGGTCTCGTAGAAAATGACCTGCCATCCGAAGGTCCGGATGACCGCGCTGGTCAGCAACGGGAAGAGGGTCAGCGCGACGAGCAGCCCCTTGAACCGCGAGGTCGACCGGCTCAGCTGGTAGGCCAGCGGGAAGCCCAGGACGGCGCAGGCGGCGGCGACGAGCGCGGCGATCCAGATCGAGCGCCAAATGATGCCGAGCGCGAACCGGTCCCCCAGGACGGCCTCATAGTGCTCGGTGGTCACCGCCACGCCGTCGGGCGAGATGGACTGCGCGAGGAGCCCGGCCTGCGGGACGACGAAGACGAGCAGGTACAGCACCGCGCCGGGGATCAACAGCAGCCACGGGGTCGGTGAGATCCGGCGTCGCTTGGTCGAGGTCACCGGTCCGCCGCGCGCGGACTCGGGTGGGCTCGTGGAGGTCGGGGTGCTCACGGGCGCCTCAGAGGGTGGCGATCTCGCGATTGAAGCGTTCGGTCCACTCGGGACGCTGTTCGGCGATCGCCTCACGATCGAGCATGTTCAGCCCGTCGAGCGCCTCCTGTCCCACCGGCACCTCGTCGGCCACCTCGCCGGACAGCTCGGTATCCGGGTTGACCGGGATCCAGCGCAGCTGCTCGGCGAGCTGCGCCTGGGCGTCCGGCTGCAGCGCGGCCTGGACGACCGCCTGGGCCGTCGAGACATTGGGTGAGCCGTCGGCGATCACATGGGTGATGAGGTTGGCGGGGCTGCCCTCCTCCGGCGTGGCGAACGCCACCGGCAGCCCGGCCTCGGCGGTGCGGAAGGCATTGGACGAGTCGTAGGGCATGAGCCACACCCCGCCCTGGGAGAACAGGGTCTGCATCTCGGCGGCGGACTGGAAGATCTGGGCGTGGGCGGCGATCTCGGCGAGCGCCTCGAAGCCGGGATCGATGTCGGTCTCGGAGCCACCGTACGCGTAGGCCAGCATCACGAGGAAGTCGACGCCGTAGCCGCTGGTGATATTGGGGAAGGCGATGTGTCCGCGGTACTCGGGCCGCAGGAAGTCCCGGTAGCTGGTGGGCGCCTCGGAGATCTGCTCGGTGTCGTAGACGATCCCCTCGGGGATCACGGCGACCGCGGCCCACTGGCCGTCGGGGTCGACGAACTGGCTGTCGACGTCCACGCCGAGGTCGCCGATATCGGTGCTCAGCCCCTGTGCCTTCGCGCTGCTCTCCTGACCGCCGGAGAACTGGAACATGTCGATCTCGGGACTGCCCTTCTGCGCGAGCATCCGGGCCAGGGCATCGTCAGACTGGAGCGTCACCTCGGTGACGCGCGTGCCGTGCTCCTGGCCGAACGGTCCGTAGACGATCTTGTTGTAGATCTCCTGGGTCGTGCCGCCGAAGGCGGTCACCGCGAGGGCTCCGGCCATTCCCTCGGAGCCACCGGAACCGCTGCCGCTCGAAGAGTCCCGGCTACCGGGCACCGAGCATGCGGCGAGCGCGAGACTGCCGAGGACACCGCCGAGGAAGAGGCGGCGCGAGGGCATGGCTTCGTGGGGAGGGCGAGTGGTCATTGCCGTGCTCCTTTAAGGGTCAGCTGCCAGGACCGCTTGAGGACCTGGATCTCGGGGGTGATGCTGGCGTCGGTGATGTCCTCGATGCCGGCGATGTCCTCGGTCAAGAACGGGTAGATCGACTCGTAGTCGCGCAGGGCCGCTCGTCCGATGAGCTGGTGCTCACCGGACGCGGCGACGAGGTACTTGACGGCCGGGTGCTCGGCGAGGCGCGTCGCGGCCGCGGTCAGCCCGGCCGGGGACACCTTGCACCACAGCATGATCTCCTCGGGCAGGCCGAGGGCCGAGGGCTGGACGAGGGTGCGGAACCGTATCCGGCCCGTGCTCAAGAGGGCATCCATCCGACGCGAGACGGTGGCTTGACTGGTGTCGAGGGCGGAGGCGACCTCGCCGTAATTGCGTCGGCCGTCCTGTGACAGCTGGCCCATGATCGCGTGGTCGAGGTCGTCCAGTCCGCCCTGATCGGCGGTCGAGGCCGTCGCCTCGAAGGTCGGCACCTTCCGAGGGCGCAGCACCGCGCTCGCCTCCGCGGGCAACGCGCCCGGGTCCCAGTCGTGGATGCCGCGGAACGTGCGCAGCACCGGATAGTGATCGACGCGGTCGACGAGGGTCGGATCGGCCAGCACCGGGCCTCCGATGTCGAGCAGCCCGGCACGGCCGTCGACGACGAACTCCGCGACGACATCGGTGCCACCACTGACGGTGGTGACGAACCGGACATCGTCGCGGGCGGCCATCGCCGCACCGACCTCGGCCGTCCTGCCGGGGCGGCAGCGGATGCCCACGAGGGCCGGCGTTCCCAGGCCGCACAGGAGGACGTCGACGACGCCGACCACCCGCACGATGCCGGAGTCCAGCAGACGCTGAGCGCGCCGCGCCACCGTCGTCTCGGTGGAGTCCACGGCGACCGCCACGGCCTTCCAGGTGGCGCGGCCGTTGAGCTGCAGGGCCGCGACGATGGCGCGATCCAGGCTGGAGAGCTCCCCGCTGTTGTGCATAGCACTCAGTTCTACTGCATGAAATCACCATTGACAAGATCGTGAACGAAAGAAATCTGCAACTATATGCAAGTGACGTATGGAAACATCATCGCAAGGTTGGCCTCTAGGACCACGAGCAGGCAGACGTAAGGCCGGCTGTCCCCTACGGACACCCCTTCTGGGACCGGAGCGATGAGGACGCTGAGTGACCCTGGTCCCGCTCGGCGGGATCCCTAGGGAAGCCCGTGTCCGTCGAGTGGTGCATATTCACCCTCATCCGGGCCGATCGAGGGCGAATCCGCACCACTCGCGGTGGTTCGCAGCTCATCGGACCGCGGGAGCGGGGGAAGGTGTTACGGTCCGGCATGCCGAGATCGCCGTGCCCGCTCCTGTGGGCGCCACCTACGGGTGACGACTCCCTCTCCTCATGTTGGAGCGGACAGCTCGAGGATGCGGTCGGATCGGGTGTAGACGTTCATCGAGTCCCCACGCAGGAAGCCGACCAGCGTCAACCCCGCGTCCTCGGCCAGTTCGACCGCGAGCGACGAGGGTGCCGAGACGGCGGCGAGGATGGGCACGCCCGCCATGACGCACTTCTGCACGAGCTCGAAGCTCGCCCGTCCCGAGACCTGCAGCACCGCCCCTCGCAACGGAACCCGGTCGTTCAGCAGTGCCCACCCGATGACCTTGTCGACGGCATTGTGACGGCCGACGTCCTCGCGCACCACCAACAGCTCGCCGGTCCCCGCCTCGAACAGCGCGGCCGCGTGCAGACCCCCGGTCTTGTCGAACACCGACTGGCGCGCCCTGAGCTCGTCGGGGAATCGCACGAGTCGATGCACGTCCAACGGGGCAGGGTCGTCGGCGATCTCGAAGTCCGATTCCGTCGCGACCGCGTCGATGCTCGCCTTGCCGCACACGCCGCACGAACTCGTGGTGTAGAAGGCCCGTGCGATGTCGGGATCCGGTGGCTCGACCCCCGGCGCGAGAGCGATGTCGAGCACGTTGTACGTGTTCTCGACGCCGCCGCTTCCCGGCCCACCGCAGTGGATGGCCGAGCGGAACTGCTCGCCGGCGGAAACCACTCCCTCGGAGACGAGGAACCCGGCGGCGAGCTCGACATCGTGGCCGGGCGTGCGCATCGTCACCGCCAGCGGTGTCCCGCCCACCCGGATCTCCAGCGGCTCCTCCACCGCCAGCGAGTCCGGACGGACCCGTGGCTCACCACCGACGGTCAGCTTCGTGGTCCGCCACCGCCTCGTGATCGAGCCCACGACGATCAGCCGCGACCGGCGGCGGTCGGCGCACCGACCGGCTCCAGCCGCACCACGACGCTCTTGGAGGCCGGCTGGTTGCTGACATCGGCGACGCTGTCGAGGGGAACCAGGACATTGGTCTCCGGATAGTACGCAGCGGCACAGCCCCGCGGGGTCGGATAGGCGACGACCTCGAAGCCGGGTGCACGTCGCTCGACATCATCGGACCAGACGCTGACCAGGTCGACGCGGTCGCGCTCGGCCAGCCCCAGCTCGTCCATATCGGCGGCATTCACCAGCACTACGCGGCGACTGCCGTGGATGCCCCGGTAGCGGTCGTTATTCGTGTACGGGATGGTGTTCCACTGGTCGTGCGAGCGCAGCGTCTGCAGCAGCAGATGGCGGGGCGGGGCGGTCGGCGCCGAGGCATCGTTGCTGGTGAAGATCGCCGTACCGGTCCGCGTGGGAAACATCCCCTCGTTGACCGGATTGGGCAGCTTCAGACCACCGGGACGCGCTACCCGCGCATTGAAGTCGTGGAAGCCCGGGACGACGCGCGAGATCCGGTCGCGGATCGTCCCGTAGTCGTCCTCGAACTCCTGCCACGGGATATCGACCTTGTCGTGCACGGTCTTGTTCGCTAGCCGCGCGAGGATCGCGACCTCGCTCAGCAACACTCGCGACGCGGGCTCCAACCGCCCATGCGACGCGTGCACCTCGCTCATCGAGTCCTCGACGGTGACGAACTGCTCGCCGCCGGCCTGGACGTCGATCTCCGTGCGGCCGAGGGTGGGGAGGATGAGGGCGGTCTCACCGCAGACCGTGTGGGACCGGTTGAGCTTGGTCGATACATGCGCCGTGAGGCGGCACCGTCGCATCGCCTCCTCGGTGACCGCGCTGTCCGGGGTCGCCCGGACGAAGTTGCCTGCCATGCCCAGGAAGACCTTGATCCGGCCCTCGTGCATGGCGCGGATGGTGTTGACCGCGTCGAGGCCGTGCACGCGCGGAGGGTCGAAGCCGAACTCCTGCTGCAGAGCGTCGAGGAAGTGATCGGGCATCTGCTCCCAGATGCCCATCGTGCGATCACCCTGGACATTGCTGTGGCCGCGCACCGGGCAGGCTCCCGAGCCGGCACGCCCCACATTCCCGCGCAACAGCAGGAAGTTCACCATCTCTCGGATGGTGGGCACGGCGTGACGGTGCTGGGTGATCCCCATCGCCCAGCACACGACGATGCGATCGGCCCGCATCACCTCATCGCGGGCCACCTCGATCTCCGCACGGCTCAGCCCGGTCTCGGCGAGCACCGTGTCCCAGTCCGTCGACCGGGCGTGCTCCGCGAACTCCTCGAAACCGCTGGTGCTGGCGTCGATGAAGTCGCGATCGAGCACCTCGCCGGGACGGGCGTCCTCGGCCTCGAGGAGCAGCCGGTTGAGGGCACGGAAGAAGGAGAGGTCTCCCCCGAGCCGGATTGGGAGGTACTGGTCGGCGATCGGCACGCCCGAGCCGATGACACCACGGGGTTTCTGAGGGTTCTTGAAGCGGAACAGGCCGGCCTCGGGCAGCGGATTGATCGCGATGATGCGCGCGCCGTTGCGCTTCGCCTCCTCGAGAGCCGACAGCTGGCGAGGATGGTTCGTTCCCGGGTTCTGGCCGACGACGAAGATCAGGTCGGCGTGGTGCAGGTCCAGCAGGCTCACCGTGCCCTTGCCCGTGCCAAGGGTCTCGCTCAGCGCGGTGCCGCTGGACTCATGGCACAGGTTGCTGCAATCGGGCAGGTTATTGGTGCCGAAGGCCCGAGCGAACAGCTGCAGCACGAAGGCAGCCTCGTTGCTGACGCGTCCGGAGGTGTAGAAGGCCGCCTCGTCGGGCGAGTCCAGGGCGCGCAGCTCCGTGGCCACCAGGTCCAGTGCATCGTGCCAGCTGATCGGCTCGTAGTGATCCGAGCCGGGACGCTTGACCATGGGCTCGGTGAGCCGGCCCTGCCGGTTCAGCCACTCATCGGACTGCTGCGCTAGCTCCGAGACCGGATGCTGCGCGAAGAACTCGGCGGTCACACGGCTCGACGTGGCCTCGTCGTTGATGTGCTTCGCGCCGTTCTCGCAGTACTCGTTCTTGTGCCGGTGCCCCGGAGCCGGGTCGGGCCAGGCGCAGCCGGGGCAGTCGATCCCGTCGACCTGGTTCATGTTCAGGAGTGTCAGCGCAGTGCGTCGCGGGGACGTCTGCTCCAGCGAGTACTGCAGCGCGTGGGCGACGGCGGGAACGCCGGCGGCCCAGGTCTTGGGCTCGCTGACCTTCAGCTGCTCGTCGGAGTCGCCGTTCGGGGTCGTGCTCATCACCATCGCCTCTCGTACGTCGTCTGATACCCGGACGGGCCGCTCACCCGTGCGGCCATGTGGGCGCACGCGGCGCAGTCGCCTCGGGCTGCTGCACACGGCCCTCGTGGATCGTGCCGCGCCAGGCCCCACCGGCCTCGCCGATGCCCTCGATGAAGTCCTTGAAGGCCCCGAGCTCCTGTCGCAGAGCGCGCTCGACGATGCCCCGGAACGGTCCGCTCCTCCCCGAGATGAGACGGATCCGCACCGAGACCCGCGTGCGGCCCTCCGTGACCTCGGAGAAGACCACCTCGCCCTCGTGGGTCGGGTACGCGTCGAGACTCCGCCAGCGCAGGCTCTCGTCGGGATGCTGTTCGAGGATCTCGGCATGGAAGTCCCGGTGCAGCGGGCCGACGCCGATGCGCCAGCGGGTGACCGTGGGGCTCACATGGTCGACCGCCCGCACCGCGGACATGAACCGGGGAAAGCTCTCGAACTGCGTCCACTGGTCATAGGCGGTGCGCCGAGGAACCTCGATGTCGGTGTGCGCCTCGATCATGACCATCCTGCGCCTCCGATCCTGTGCCGTCGGCGGCCGACGGGGCCACATCGTTACGGACGCCTTCATCGTAACCGAAACGACGGCCTCCGCTCGGGCGACGCCGGGGACGTCCTCACTGTCCGACCCGGCCGTCGATGCACTCGCGGAGCAGGTCCGCATGGCCGCAGTGCCGGGCGTATTCCTCGACCCGGTGGACCCACAGCTCGCGCACCGAGGTCCCATCGTCGCCGAACCGCTCGCCGAGATCCGTGAGTGCCAGCAGCGCCGCATCCGTCGCCTCCTGCTCGCGGGCGAGATCGACATAGGCCGCCTCGACGACCGCCGGGTCGGCGACGGCCCCGTCGAAGTCCCCGTCCTTGGGCCCGTAGAGCCGCTCCTGCGGGGTGGTGAACCAGCCGAGCCAGTCACGCTCCACCTCGGCGAGGTGGCGCAGCAGGCCGAGCAACGACATCGTCGACGGAGGCACCGAGCGACGCGCGAGCTGCTCGGCATCGAGTCCGTCGCACTTCATCACGAGTGTCAGCCGGTAGCCGTCGAGGAAGTCGCGCAGGGTGGCCAGCTCGCCGTCGGGGCTCGCCCCGTCCTTGTCGCGGGGATCATCGTCCGGGTCGACCCACATGTCCTCATAGGTGGTGGCGCGGCTCCAGCGGCCGGGGACTTCTGTCATCGTGCCATCGTCCTCGTCCCGACCGTCCAGCACAATCCCTCGCGCCGATCGATGACGTCGGAGGGATGCGGCAGGCTGAGCCCATGACCAGCTACGTCTCCCACACGTCGGTCGACTGTGCCGACGCCTATACCCTCGCCATCTTCTGGCAGCGCGTGCTCGGCTACACCGAACTGCCCGACGAGCCGCTGCGGCCCGATGAGGACGAATGCCTGATCGTCGATCCCGAGACGGGACATCAGATCCTCTTCATCGAGGTCCCGGAGCCGAAGTCCGTCAAGAACCGCATCCACTTCGACCTGCGCCCGCGCGAGGGGACTCGCGATGCCGAGCTCGAACGGCTTCTCGAGATCGGCGCCACGCAGGTCGCCGATCATCGAGGCCAGTACGGACCGGGTACCGGGTGGGTCATCCTGGCCGATCCCGAGGGCAACGAGTTCTGCATCCTGCGGTCCGAGGCCGAGATCGACATCTGAGGGGCCCCCGCGGAGATCGTCAGCGGTGGATGACGGTGTGCGTCTCTGTCTCGGCGATGATCCGTCCGTCGCGCACCACCCAGCGCGGTGCCGCGTGGTCGCGCAGCAGATCCACCACCCGTTCGGCGGTGTGCACGCAGAGATCCGCCGGGGCGCCGGTCTCGATGCGGTGCTGCTCGATGCCGAGCACGGTGGCCGCGCGGTCGGTGATCAGCTCGATCAGGCGGATCTGGTCGGGACCGGAGAGGAACCGCAGCAGGTGCGCGGCGAGGAAGGCCACCTCGAGCATGTTGTTGCGGCCGAAGGGGTAGTACGCGTCCTCGATGTCGTCCTGTCCGAGCGCCACCGCGAGGCCGTCGTCGAGGAACTCCCGTACCGGCAGGTGCAGCGGCCCGGTGTGCGGGTCGGAGACGAAGCCGAGGCCTGCACGCCTCGCCAGTTCCGTGAGGCGCTGCACCGACGGCGTCGGGTACACCCCGAGCGCTCGGGCATGACAGGCCACGCCGCGGCCTTGCAGTCCGTGATCGATCATCGCCTCGGCGAGCATCTCGGTCGTGCGGAGCGCGGGGTCGCCGGCATCGTCGACCAGCATCGCCACCCGATGGCCGCCGCTGGCGGCGAGACGGCAGGCCCACTCGACGTGCGCTCGCGCATCTCGGTCGGTGCTCTCGATCCAGGGGATGCCGCCGACGACATCGGCGCCGAGCCGCATGGCCTCCTCACAGAGCTCGGCCGCTCCGGGGTCCCGGAGGAGCCCGTCCTGCGGGAAGGCCACGACCTGGAGATCCAGGAGATCGCGATACTCCTCGCGCACCGCGAGCACGGACTCGATGCCCTCCAGGCCGGCGGCGGTGTCGACGTCCACGAAGGCCTGCAGGTGCAACGTGCCGTGGCGGACCGCCTCATCGAGGGCGCGGCGCACGTTCGGCATGATCCACGACCTGTCGTAGTGCCGCTTGACGGCCGAGGCGTCGCCGACGATCGAGCTGAGCGCCTGATCCATGGCCCCCGAGGTATAGGCCGACAACGCACCGTCGCCGGCCAGCGGCAGCGTGTAGACCTTCTCCAGGTGCAGGTGGCCGTTGACGAAGGAGGGCGTGACGAGTGCCCCGCCGGCGTCGATGGTGCGTGCGGCGTCACCGGAGGCCGGCTCTTCCGCCTCCTGGACGAAGCGGTAGCGGCCGCCGCCGATGCCAATGGTGACGACGCGGCCGTCGAACAGGCGGGCGTTCTGGATCAGCAGGTCGATCTCGGTCATGATGTCTCCGTTCATCGGGCGAACTCGACGGTTTCGGTGAGCCTGAGGCCGCGGCGCAGGGTGTTGCCGACCGGGCAGGTCTCCACGCCATGGGTCAGGAGGGTGCGCTGTTCCTCGGTGAGATCGCCGTAGACGGTGATCGCGGCGATGATCCGGGAGATCCGCAGCTCCCGCTCCCCCGGGTCGAGCGGACCGGAGGTGGGACGGTTGACGCGCAGCGAGAGACGGATCGCGGCACGGTCGTAGTCGAAGCCGTGCTGACGAGCCACGCCGCGCAACGTCCCGGCGATGCAACCGCCGAGGGCGGAGAGGATCAGCCCGAAGGGATTGGGACCGATGCCCTCACCCTCGAACTCCCGGGGCTCGTCGATCACCACGGAATGCTCGCCCCCGATCACGGCCATCGAGGCGAAGCCGTCGAGGCTCTGGACGACGACATCGCGGTTGGCCGAGACGGCGTTCTGGTCGGTATCGGTCATGATCCCTCCTCGCTGACGACAACCTGTCTGACAGGTAACGTACTACCTATCTGACAGGTTGGCCAGAGCGATAAGGTGACCGAGTGACCAGTGAGACCGCGCGGGATCGACAGCCTCCACTCGACGAGCGGCTGGAGGAGCTGTGGGCGGAGGCCGCCCGAGACGGACGTCGTCTTCCCGGCGAGCCCGCGCTCGCCGCCGCGCTGTCCAGCAGCCGACCGGCCGTGCGCGAGGCGCTGATCCGCCTCGAGGAACGCGGGTACATCCATCGCCGCAAGGGGGCCGACACCACGGTCAACACCTCGCTCCTGGACATTCCCGCGCGATTCGATCGACGGGTGGAGGAGTCCGCGTTGATCCGTGCCATGGGTCAGACCCCACAGCTGGATGTGCTGGACGTGCAGCGGACGCGGATCACTCTCGACGAGGCCGAGGCCTACGACCTGAGGCCCGGCACCGAGGTGCTGCGGGTGCACAAGCGCTGGACCGCCGATGGCGTCCCCGCACTGCTCGCCCACGACTCGGTCCCGATCACCGGGGCCGTCGACCCCGAGACGATCGACCCGGAGCAGCCGATGGTCGACATCGCCGTGACCCTCGCGGGAGCCCGGGCCGAGTGGGAGGTGGTCTGGCCCACCGCCACGGCACTCGACGAGGCCGACGCGGCCCACGCCTCGCGCCCCGCCGGCGAACCGGTGCTGACCTTGGAAGTCAGCGGCATGTCACCGACCCACGGGGTCTGCTACTGGACCACCGAGCATCATCTGAGCGGTGCCTTCCGCTATGCGATGGTCCGCCGCGCCGACTGGCGCTGATCGGTCACCTGCCCTCGGACCCGAGTCCCCGACGCATCGACGACGGCGACTCTCGTCAGCGCCCGATGATGACCACCGCGGACCGGCGCCCGAGATCGGCCTGCGAGTACTTGAGCCGGACGGCGTCGCCCGTCTTCAGGTTCCCCGAGACGGTCTGGCTGGTCCAGCGGGTCTGCCCCGCTGAGTCCGTGAAACGGATCGTCACGCGCGTCACGTCCTGATAATTCAGCGAATAGCGGTGCGTACGTGTCACGCGGCCCTCGGCGAGCACGCCGCTGCGCTGGACCCGCGCACGTAGGCGGGCCCCGTCGCGCACCTTCCGGGCGATGACCTCGGTCGACAGCAACGCGACGACACCGGCGATCACGAAGACCAATCCGAGAATCGAGAGATCGCCGGCGCGCTGCCACTGCCCACCGGTCATCCCCGCCCCCAAGGCGATGAAGTATCCCACGAGCGGCATGAACAGGGATCGACCCTCGAACTCCTCGGAGTCGACACCGAACTGGTACAGGAATACACCGAGGATCAGGAGCGGGATCGACACGGTGCTGGCGATGAGCGAGAGCGCGGCCGGCGTCGAGCCGACGGCCCCACCCAGATCCCAGGCACCGAAGCCGGCGGAAAGGACCGCGACGGTCCAGCAGAGATACGCGGCACCGCGGCGCGTCGAACCGCGGTTCCACCAGCGGCTGGAGGGATCGATCAGGCTCATCGAGGAGGAACTCTATCGCTTGGACGCCGAGCACCGGCCAGGGCCGAGGCTCACGTGAGCGCGACGAGGGCCAGCATGCACGGCATCGTGATGACCGAGAGCAGCGTCTGCACGCCCGTGATGGAGGCCGTCAGCCGGCCATCGCCGCCCAGCCGAACCGCCAGCACATAGGCGGAGGGAGCAGCAGGCAGGGCGCTCACCAGAACGAGGCAGTCACGCACCACCGTGTCGACATCGAGATGGAGCGTCACGATGATCGCGATGGCGGGCAACACTAGGAGCTTGAGGGTCGAGGCGATCGCGATGGCCACCAGATCCGGGCCCCGCAGCTGCCACTGCAGCGCCGTGCCGGTCAGAATCGCGCCGCACACCACGGCCGGTCCGGCGAGCATCGAGAACACCGGCTCAGCGAGGCTCGGCACTCCCCCGGCGAGGTTCAACGCCACGCCTCCCAGACAGCCGAGGATCAGCGGATTGCCCGCCACCTCGCGCACCACCGCACGGATCGCGCTCGCCCCACTGCGCGCTTGATAGGCGGCCAGAGTCCCGACCGACAAGGCGTTGACCACGGGCACCATCACCGCGGCGGTCACGGCGAAGCCCGCCGTTCCTGCGGCACCGTGCAGAGCGCTGGAGTAGGCCAGCCCGAGATAGGCGTTGAACCGGATCGAGCCCTGGAGTACCGCTCCAGTGGCCGGCTCGTCCTGACGCATCGGTGCCCGCAGCAACACGAGGGCCGCCGCCACGACGACCGTCGGAAGCCCCAGCGCCAGCAGGATCGGCGGGAACGCCCCCGCCCGCAGCTCGGCCGCGGCGATCGCCGAAGCGATCATCGCCGGAGTGAAGCAGTAGTACGTGAGCCATTCCAAGCCACGCCACGCGGACACCGGCCCGACGACCCGCCGCGCCCCCGCGCCCAAGGCGATGGCGAGCACCACCGGCACGACGGCCGAACCGACGACGCTCACGGCAGGCGGTGACGCCCGAGGACGACACCGCGACGGAACAGCGGCACCCGCTGCTCCGTCGCGGTGAAGCCCGGCGACCCATGCACCATGGACCGAGTGCTCAGCCGGCGTCCTCGTCGAAGAACTTCCAGGCGACCATCCCGTGGGTCATCGCACCGCCCGATCGCAACGCGCTGGCGATGTGGATCACCCGGGCCAGTTCCTCCTCGGTCACGCCGGCCGATCGCGCGGCGACACTATGGCTGTGGATGCAGTGCGGGCACTGCGTCGTGAAGGCCACACCGAGGGCGATCATCTCCGTCGTGCGCGCGTCCAGCGGCGAGCTGTCGCCTCGCAGCACTTCCTCGTGGTAGGCCGAATAGGCGGCGAACGCATCGGGATCGGCCTTGCGGATGTCCTTGGCGTACTGGCGGTCGGTGAGTTCGTACATGGTCACTTCTCCTCGTCGTTGTCGGTGGGCCAGGTCGAGACGAACCAGGACTGGTCGCCCGTCTCGGGGTCGTAGGAACGGCGCTCCAGGCGACCGATGTCACGTCCGTAGACGTGGATGCCGACGCACGGGACGTCCCCGTCGTTCCAGACCTGGTGGACGTCGTCGTCGATCGTGCAGCAGACGGTCACCTGTCCGGGCGACCAGACGGCCTGGTCGAGTGCGCTCAACGGCACGCCCTCTCGCCGCGGCTTCTCGTACTGGCGTTCGGTCTCCTGACCGGAGTAGATGCCGACGACACCCCAGGTCTCGTGCCCGTGCACCGGCGTGCCCTGGGCGACATTCCAGACCGCGCTGGCGATGCTGAGATCGTCGTCCTCGCTCACATAGAGCGGGTACATGATGTAACGCTCCTCCTGGGGACGGCGCAGCTCCTCGGGCAGGTCGAACCCGGCATCGAGCACCTGGGTCAGATCGCGGGCGATCTCCTGGGTCAGCCGCTGCTCGTCATCGGTGTTCCGGATGCGTTCGCGGCAGCGTTCAGCGAACTCGGCGATCTCGGGTGGGCATTGTGTGGCAAGCATGTGTCCTGCTTCTCCTTCGCTTTCGGTAGTGGTCAGCGGTCAGGCGCGGCCCTCGTCGGGCGTGGTGGCTCCCACCAGCACGACGGTGTTGCCGAACACCTCCTCGCCACGCCCCATCTGGGCGTGGACGGCGGGCAGGTCGGTGAAGGGCACGACCCTGCCGACGCATGGGTCCACCGCCCCCGCGCGGACCAGCTCGTTGTAGGCGTACGCCTGCGTGTCGTTGGTGCCGTGGGATCCCTGCAGTCGCTTCTGGCGGGTCCAGTGGTAGCGCAGATCGACCATGGCGTCGAAGCCCGTGGTCCCGGCGCAGATGACGATCATGCCGCCGGGGCGGCAGAGGAAGACGCTGGTCGGGATGGTGGCGGCTCCGGGATGCTCGAAGACGATGGCCGGGTCCTCGCGACTACCGGCGATCTCCCACAGCTTCTTGCCGAATCTGCGCGCCTCGGAGGACCAGGCCTTCTGCCCCTCCGCATCGTCGACCCGCGGCGGAACACCCCAGTGGGTGAACTCCGAGCGGTTGATATAGCCGATGGCCCCGTATTTCATGGCGAAGGCACCGCGCTCGTCGTCCGACACCACCGCGACCGCGCGTCCGCCGGCCGCCCGGACCAGCTGGGAGGCCTGGGTGCCCAGACCGCCCGACCCGCCCCAGACCAGCACGAGGTCACCGTCGAGCACCTCATTGCCGGTCCAGCCGTGGAGCATCCGGTAGGCGGTGGTGCCGACCAGCGTCGGAGCCGCCGCCTCGGCCCAGGAGAGATGGTCGGCCTTCGGCATCAGCTGGTGCGACTGCACGCGGGCGAACTGTCCGAAGGAGCCGTAGTTGGTGTCGTATCCCCAGATCTTGGCCGAGGGCGCGATCATCGGGTCACGTCCGGCGGCGATCCACGGATCGTCGGCGTCCCAGACGCCCGGATGGACGACGACCTGGTCGCCGACCTGCCAGTCGGTCACCGCGTCACCGACCGCATAGACGATGCCGGACGCGTCGGAGCCGCCGATGTGGAAGTCCTCCGGCTCGCCGCGCTTGCCGCGCACCGCCACCTGGTCGACGGGATATCCGCGCGCCGCCCAGACATTGTTGTAGTTGACGCCCGCCGCCATCACGCCGACGAGGACCTCGTCGGGACCGATCGCGGGTGTGGGCACCGTCTCGGGCACGAAGGCCGTGGCCGGATCGCCGTATCTCTCCGGGCGCACCACCTGGGCGTGCATCGTCGCGGGGATCTCGCCCACCGGCGGCAGTGCGCCGATCTCGGTCGCGGTCGTCGTCGGGTTCGCGACGGGTGTTCGCTCGTCCATGGGTCTCTCCTCTGGCTCAGTGATCGTGGGTCGCCCAGCGGCGCAATTGCTCTCCGTGCTCGTCGAGCAGCGGCGCGGGACGGTGTCGTTGTCCTGGTGCCTCGTCGTCCCAGCGGATCGGACTGCCGGGCACCTTCAAGAGGCCCAGCCGGGGGTCGTCCAGATCGGCGACGAGCCCCTGCGAGATGACCTGAGGGTCGGCGTAGACGTCCTCGAGCGTGCGGATCACGCCGGTGGGGACGCCGACGCCCTCCAGCTCATCGGTCCACTCCTGGGCGGGGCGGGTGCCGAATGCCGCCTCGACGAGGGCATCGAGTTCGCCTTCGTGCTCGCGCCGCGCCTCATTGGTCGCGAACCGCGGGTCATCGGCGTCGATCCCGACCGCGGGCGCGAAGCGGTTCCACAGGCTCTGATTGCCGACGGCGATCTGCACCAGCTCCCCGTCGGAGCAGCGGTAGGCGCCATACGGGGACACGGTCGGATGGCTGTTCCCGGAGGCCTCCGGGAGGTCCTTGCCGAGCAGCCACCGGGTGCCCTGGAAGGTGTGCATGCCGATCAGGCTGCCGAGCAAGGACGTATGGACGACCCGGCCGCGCCCTGTGCGATGCCGCTCGTCGAGCGCCGCGAGCGCACCGATGACGCCGAACATGCCGGCGGACAGGTCCGCGATCGGCACGCCGACCTTGGTGGGTTGCCCCGCATCGGGACCGGTCATGCTCATCAGGCCGGCCTCGCCCTGGATGATCTGGTCGTATCCGGCGCGCTGCGCCGAGGGACCGTCGTGCCCGAAGCCGCTGATCGAGACGACGATCAGCCGGGGATTCGCGTCCTGGAAGATCCGATGCCCCAGGCCGAGCCGGTCGAGCACACCGGGACGGAAGTTCTCCACCAGGATGTCCGCCTTGCGGACCAGGCCCAGTAAGACCTCACGGTCATCGGCATCGCGCAGATCGAGCCCGATCGACTCCTTGTTGCGGTTGACGGACAGGAAGTAGGTGCTGGTGCGCCCCTCCCCGGTGCCGACGAAGGGGGGCCCCCAACCACGCGTCTCGTCCCCGATCCCGGGCCGTTCGACCTTGATGACCCGGGCTCCGAGATCCCCCAGCAGCATCGCCGCGTAGGGGCCGGTGAGCACACGCGACAGGTCCAGCACGGTAAGGCCCTCCAAGGGCCCGCCGCCGTCATCTCGCGAGGAGTCCGGGGGCGACTCCCTCGCGTTCGGGGAGGTCACGCGCCCACCCAGTTCGGCTGGCGCTTCTCCGCCCGCGCCGAGAGGGCCTCGGCGTAGTCCTTGCTGTCGTTGACGGTGGACAGGTTGTAGCGCGTACGCGCGGCGCGCTCGGAGGGCGAACGCAGGACGGAGTCCTCGCAGTCCTGCCGCAACCGCTGCACGACGAGCGGAGCGCTGTCGGCGAGGCGGCGTGCCCACGCCGTGGCCAGCTCGAGATGCTCGCCATAGGGCACGCAGCGGTTGACCATGCCGATCTCATAGGCACGCTCGCCGGACATCGGCTCGCCCAGCAGCAGGAACTCCATCGCGTGCTTGAGCGGGACCCGGGCCGCCAGGCCGGCCGAGATGCCACCGGTGAAGCCGATCATCGCCTCCGGGTACAGGAACCGGGTCGTGTCGGCGGCGACGATCAGGTCGCAATGCTGGGCGAGGACGTAGCCGCCGCCGATCACATGTCCGTGCACCGCGGCGACGAGCGGCTTGTCGAGCTCGAAGCCGACGTGGGGCACGGCGCGGAAGAGATCCATGGGATTGTCGTCGAGATCCGCGCCGGCCGAGAAGGCGCGCTCACCTGCCCCCGTGAGCACGGCTGCCCGGTCCGAGGAGTCCCGGAATCGGATCAGCGCCTGTTCGAGATCGGCGACCAGGGCCGTGTTGAGGGCGTTGAGCTTCTCGGGGCGGTCGAGGGTGATGATCGCGACGCCCTCGTCGGACGTGTAGCTGACGGTGTTGCTCATCGTGTTCTCTCCATCACTTGAGTGCTTGCAGGTCTCGTGGCCACGGCGAGGTTCTCCGGTACGCCGATGACGCCGCGTTCGCGACATCGGCGCACCTCGGCCTCGGACATGCCGAGCCGTTCGCGCAGGACATCGTCGGTATCGGCGTCCAGGACGGGGGCTGCCGCGCGGGGAGCGCATCGTCGGCCGTCGATGGTCAGGGGAAGCCCCGGATAGTGGTGGCGGCCCACACGGGGATGATCGAGCTCGACGAGGAAGCCGCGATGCAGGTCGGGATCCTCGTAGACCTCGGCCGCCGTGTTCACGGGCGCCGCGGCCACACCGTTCTCCTGCATCCGATGGGCCAGCTCCGCGACGTCCGCCTCCTGGCGCAACACCCAGGCCGCGATGACGTCGAGGACCCGCGAGGAGGAGTCCCTCGCCTGCTCGACGGTCCGGTAGTCACCGAGCGCGTCACCGGCTTGGTCGTCGAGCAGCGCGCCCAGGCGCTCCCACGCCTCCTGGTCGTGGACCGACAGCGCCAGCCAACGCCCGTCCCGGGCGACGAACATGCCCTGCACGGGGATCCGGGCATCGGCATTGAGCTCCTCGGCCACCTCCTCACCGCGTGAGGCCGCGAGGAGGTACTCGCCGTGCAGCGGGATCATCGCATCGCGCTGGATGACCTCGATGCAGCTGCCCTGTCCGGTTCGCCGCCACTGCGCGATCGCCGAGGTCGCGGCGGTGGCCGCGGCCAGACCGGCGATGGGGTCACTCAGGGCGAAGCCGGTGAGCAGCGGCTCCTTCCCGTCTCCGGTGAGGAAGGCCGAACCGCTCATGGCATCGAACTGGGCGCCGTACGCCTGGAGCCCGGCCATGGGACCGCTGCACCCGTATCCGGTCATCTCGATGAGGCTGATGTCGGGACGCCGCTCGCAGAGGGCCGCGTATCCCAGGCCCATCCGGTCGAGCACGCCGGGGCGGAAGTTGGCCATGACGAGGTGGGATCGCTCGGCCAGCAGCAACGCCAGTTCCAGCCCCTCGGGGTCTTTGAGATCGAGCACGATATCGCGCTTGTCGGTGTTGACGGTGTTGAACCAGGCATTGCGATTCCACGGATCGGGACCGTAGTCCTGGTCGGGATAGCGACTGCGGGCGTCGGCGGTGCCCGTTCCCCGCAGGAAGTCGCGGCGATGCGCGCCTTCGATCTTGATCACCTCGGCGCCGAGTCCGGCGAGGAGGCGGGTGGCGCTCGGACCGGACCACACATGGGTCAGGTCGAGCACCCGGATGCCGCTGAGCGGCAGCGAACGCTGCGCATCGGTCATGGTGTCTCCCTCACGTGATAGGCGAGGCCGGCCAGGGCGACCTCGCGGCCGTCGACGACCTGACGAGTCAGCACCTCGTTGTCGAAGAGGCTGGCGTCGGCCAGGGCGTCGGCGAGCTCGTAACAGGGAGCGACCGCCACCGAGGCGGCGTCCGCTGCCCGCACGGCCTCGCCGACGGTGCGGTTCTCGGTCCACGTCTGGATGAGCCGGCCGAGCTCGTCGGCGTGGGCGAAGCGCGACCCGATGGCGGTGAAGCGCGGGTCATCGGGATCGACGAGGTTGCCCAGCAGCTTCGCCTGGTCCGCCCAGGAGCCCCCCGCGTAGACGCACAGGTAGCCGTCCACGCACGCGGCGACGAACCGGGGCCCGGACTGCTCGACCGTCGTGGCGGTCCCGTTGTACGCGTACTGCGTGGTGCCGTAGGGCAGGAGGGCCGTGACCACCTCGTCGTTGGCGACGCGGACCCGCGGATGCGTCGGCGCCGCAGGGGGCTCGACCCCCAGCAACGAGACGATCGCCGTATACAGGTAGGTGCCGGCCAGGTACTGGAAGCGGCGGCCGAAGCCGTAGACCGGTGTTCCGTCGGAGGTCCTCGTGTAGTTCGTGCTGCCACCGACCGATGCCAGCACCATCTCCGAGGGACTCCAGCCGGCGCGGGAGCCGGTGTGCGTGAACGGGTCGACGGTCCCGGTGACGACCTGCGGTGCGATGTCCTCCCAGGGGGAGTCGGGGTCGCCGATGACGATGTCGTAGTCGCGCGAGGGCGCGCCGCTCGGCCGCTTACCGTGGTCGAGATAGTCCTCCACGGCGTCCGCGAACTTCTCCCCTCGCGCAGCCGGTGCGTAGTCGACCCTCGCCCCCGCGAGCGACAGGAGCCGGCCGCAGTAGCGGATCGCGGGAGACTGCCCCGTTTCGAGGACGGCGAGGTGTGTCAGCAGCTGGTTCACGACGGGTGCCCCGCGATCCGTAGCGCCGCCTCCTGCAGGGCTGGGAGCAGCTCGTCCTGTCGCGCCAGCGTGCGTTCGGTGGGACCGGAGAAGCCGAGGGCGGCCACCGGGAGCATGTTGGCGTCGAAGAGCGGAACGGCCATACCCGAGACATCTGACCGCCATTCGCCGCGGTTGACCGCGAAGCCCTGCGAACGGATCTCGGTGAGGGCCTCCATGAGTCGCTCACCCTGCGACACGGTGGTCGGCGTGTGCGGTTCGAGCCCTGCCTCGATGACGTTCTGGACCTCATCGGATGTCTGGTACGCCAGTAGTGCCTTGCCGGTGGCCACGCAGTACGCGGGGGCCCGTCCGCCGAGTCTCGTGTACGAGCCGATCGGCTGCCAGCCGTCGGCCTTGTCGATGTAGACGGCCTCGCGATCGTGGTAGATGGCCAGGTGGACGCTCTCGCCGTACTTGTCGGCGAGAGCGCGTACCTCGCGGCCGGCCGCCATCCGGATCTCCGAGGGAGCCAAGGTGCCGACTCCGAGCTCCCAGAGGCGGGGCGTGAGCCGATAGACCTTGTCGTCGAGGCCGTCCCGTTGGATCAGACCATGTGCGAGCAGCGTCTGGACGAGTCGATAGGCCGTCGATCGGTTCAGCCCGAGCGCGTCACCGACCGCGCGAGCGCTGCGCGGTCGCGCGGCGAGAAGCTCCAGCACCTCGATGCCGCGCCCCAGCGTCTGCGCGTAGGGGCCCTCGACCGTCTCTCCCGTTCCGTTCGTCTCCACCATCATCGCCGCCTTCCTGTTCGATCTCGAAATGCCGTCATCCGCTCCGCGAGGCCCGGGGTCATCGACTCCTCCAGCAACTCCAGGTCGCTCTGGGCGGGCCGGTCCCGGCGGACGGCCCGGGTCAGCCCGGCGATGCCCACGACCGAGCTACCGGCGGCACCGACGACGGCCCCTGCGGTCGACTCCAGCTGGTCGGCCTCGACGAGCTGAGTGAGGAGGCCGACGTCGAGGGCTCGTCGCGCGGACAGCTTCGCTCCGGTCAGCGCGAGACCTTGGGCGATCGCCGGAGATGTCTCCTGGGCGAGTCGGCGCGTCCCCAGCAGGAGGCCGAACTGCGGGCCCGGGAAACGGAACGTGGTGCGCGGGCTGCCGATCCGGTGGTCGCAGGCCAGCGCCAGATCGGCCCCCGCTCCCACCGCGTCACCGTCCAGGACCGCGACCGTCACCAGGGGTGCCTGGTAGAGATCGGTGAGCAGACCCTGGATCTCACGGAACTGCCGGCGCAGTGTCTCGTCATCGGCGTGGTCGATCTGCCGCAGGTCCATCCCCGCGGCGAAGGCCGGACCGGTGGAGGTCATCGCCAGCGCCGCTCGCTCCTCGGCGACGGCGCTCTCCACGGCCCGACGGAGAGCTCGGACGGTCTCGGGCGAGAGCGCGTTCCTGGTCGCCGGGGAATCGAGTTCCAGATGCACCGCCGATCCCTCGCCGGTCATCCGCACCTTCACCGGTGCCGCGTCTTCGAGCGTGGTCATGGCGTCCATCCCTGCGCCTGTTCGACGATCGCATCGATGTCGAGGTCCTCGGCGGCCTCCTTGGCGGCTTCCATCCCGTCGATCTGCTCGACTGGGACTGCCTGGTCGATGAGCCCGTGCTCGACGAAGAAGGCGATCGAGTCCTCCAAGGCCTGCTCGTCCAGGTAGCCCACGAGGTCGTCGGACCCCGGTGCGGCGTCGGCGGCCCAGCGGGTCTCGACGATCGGCAGGGTGTCCTGGACCGCCTGTTCCTCATCTCCCTTCGGCGCCTGCGACGGGTAGGCCTTCCAGTGCATGCGGATGGCCGCCTCGGGGTTGGCATCGGCGAAGACCTTGCCCTCGTTGAAGGCACGGAGGAAGGCGGCGACCTCCTCGGGATGCTCCTCGAGGAACTCCGTCGTCGTGGCGATGCCGAGCGTGCCGCTCAGATCGTCCAACGGTGAGGCCAGGGAACGGAGCGGCTCACCGTAGAGCTGCTCGACGACTCCCAAGGGGCCGTCGTAGGTGGCGTAGGCGTCGATCTGCCCCGCCTGGAGTGCTTGCGCCGCCTGCGCGCCGATACCGACCTCGAGCCACTTGACCTCGTTCTCGGGGTCGATACCCGAGGAGGACAGAGCGGCCCGGCCGAACAGATAGGAGGCCGAGGACTTGCTCTGGCTGCCCACGGTCTTGCCCACGAGATCGTCGACGGTCTGGATATCGGAGTCCTCCGGCACCACGGTGCGCCAGACATTGTCGGCGCCGAGGCTGATGACCTTGATCCGGTCGTCGGAGGCCGCGGCCTGGTAGAAGGCCGTCGATCCGCCGTTGACGATGTCGAAATTGCCCGTCAACAGTCCTTGAACGCTGGCGACCGCCCCTTCGGTCCCCTGGATCTTGACGTCGATCCCGTGGTCCTCGAAGTAGCCCATCTCCTGAGGCACGGACGTATAAGGCGCTGTGCCCACCTGCAGTTGCGGGTCACCGACGCCGAAGCGGACCGATCCGCTCTCGGTGCCCGACCCTCCCCCGCAGGCGGCGAGCGCGATAGCACTGGCGGCGACCGCACCAGCGGCGAGAATCTTGGTTCGTTCAGACATCTCCGGTCCTCCTAGGGACGTCCTGGCAGCACCTGCGCAGGGATGGGGTCGAGGGTCGTGACAGGTCATTCACGGAACAGCACCGCCTTCTTCACACCGACCATCAACAGATGCAGGGTGGTGCCGAGGACGCCGAGGATCAGCAGCACGGCGTAGACGCTCGCGGTGTCACCGAAGGCGGTCCGGTCCTGGATCCGGAAGCCGAGGCCCGCGTCGGCGCCGACGAACTCGCCGACGATCACGCCGAGCAGCGACATCACGAGCGCGACGTCCATGGCGGCGAAGATGTAGGGCATCGTGTTGGGCAGGCGGAGCAATCGCATCTCCTGCATGCGGCTCGCGCCCAGCGACCGCATCAGGCGCAGCTCGTCCTTGTCGATCTCGGACATGCCGGCCAGGGTGTTGGTGAACATCGGGAAGAAGGCCAGCAGGGCACCGATGACCGCCTTCGGCGTCAGGCCGTAGCCGAGCCAGGAGACCAGGAGCGGTGCGATGGCGACCTTGGGGAAGGTCTGGAAGAAGATCACATACGGGTAGATCGCCATGCGCAGCACTTCCACATAGGCGAGCAGGGTGCCCAGCACGAAGGCGACGGCGATGCCGATGAAGAAGCCGATGGTGGTGGTCTGCAGGGTGACGCCGATATCGCCCCACCAGGAGCCTGCTCCGGGCGTGAGCCCGGCGCGCAGGCTGTCGGCCACGTCGAGTGGGGCGGGGAGGATGAGACTCGAGGTGACCTCGAGGGTGACGGCCAGCTGCCAGGCGGCCACGGCGGCGATCAGGAAGACTGCGGCCAGGACGGCGGCCTGGATGCGCGTCGAGACCTGCCATCCCCGGCGCCGCGGGGCGGTGCCGGTCCGCGGGGCGGGCGGAGCGCTGCGGGGGGTCGCGGTGGAGGTGCTCATTCGGCGGCTCCGTTCACCTCGGGCTGCAGCACCGCGCGGATCCTGCCGACCAGCTCGTTGAACCGCGGCGACTGTCGCATGTCCTCGTTCCGGGGCCGGGGCAGGTCCACGTCGACCATCTCGAGCAGCCGTCCGGGACGCGCGGCCATCACGGCGACCCGATCGGCCAGGTAAACCGCCTCGGGGATGTGGTGGGTGACGAAGACGATGGTCGTGGACTTCTCCTGCCAGATGCGCAGCAGCTCGTCGTTGAGCATCTCGCGGGTGAACTCGTCGAGGGCGGCGAAGGGCTCGTCCATCAGCAGCACCGAGGGCTTCATGATGAGCGAGCGGACGATCGCGGCGCGCTGCTGCATACCGCCGGAGAGCTCGTGCGGGTAGCGGTTCTCGAACTGGCTGAGGCCGATCATCTCGAGCAGGTCGCGCGCATACTGCTTGGTCTGCGCATTGAGCGTCCCCGCGATCTGCGCCGGCAGGAGCACGTTGTCCATCACGGTGCGCCAACGCAGCAGGGTCGACTTCTGGAAGGCGATGCTCACCGCCGGGTGCGCCGCGCGAGCCGGCTCTCCGGCGACCGAGACTTCGCCCTGTGTGGCGTCCAGCAGCCCGCCGATCATCATCAGCAGGGTGGTCTTCCCGCAGCCGCTGGGGCCGACGAGGCTGACGAACTCCCCCGACGTGATCGACAGATCGACGGGCAGGAGCGCCTGCACGGAGTCCTGCTTGGGACGTTCGTAGGTCTTCGCCAGCTGGTCGATGTAGATCGAACCGTCGCTGCCGGAGGCGGGTTCTCCGACGCTGCCGAGCGTCGCACTCCCGACATCGGTGAGGTGTGTCATCCTGCTGCCCCTTCGGATTGTGTTCAATATGCAAACAGGCTGTGCATCCTTTGACCACTTCACCGTGGCACACGTCACACGGACTGTCAACGGGTCGCCTCGTGAGACCCGGCGACCGATGGGGAGCGACCCCCGGCCCCTGAGAAGATCGCCACATGACGATGCCGAGTGACCTGCACGTGATCGTCGGAGCCGGCCCGGTGGGTGCCAGCCTGGCCGGCAGGCTGGCCCGCGACGGCCACCGTGTACGTGTCCTCACTCGTTCGGGCCATGATCTTGGCCTGCCCGGCGTGGAGTCGGTCGCCGTGGACGCCTCGGAGGAGGCGGCCCTCAGCGACTGCGCGAAGGGCGCGGCGGTGCTCTACAACTGTGCGAATCCCGGCGCCTACCCGCTCTGGGAGAAGCGGTGGCCACCGCTGGCGACGGCGATCCTGCACGCTGCCGAGCGCACCGGTGCGGTGCTGGTGACGGCGAGCAATCTCTACGGCTACGGACCCCCGGACGCACCGATGGTCAGACAGACACCGCTGCGCCCGTCGGACCACAAGGGAGTACTACGCGCGCACATGTGGACCGAAGCGCTGGCCATGCACGAGGCGGGCCGCGTCCGCGCCACCGAGGCGCGGGCCTCGGACTACATCGGCCCCACATTGCCGATCAGCAATGGGCTGCTGCCTCGCTACGCTGACGCGACGCTGAGCGGGCGGACGGCTGCGGTGTTCGCCGATCCGGACCAGCCTCACTCCTGGACCGCGGTCGATGATGTCGCCGATACGCTCGCGGCCTTGGGACGGGACGAGCGCGCCTGGGGCTTGGCGTGGATCGTGCCCTCGAACCCACCCGCGACCGTGCGAGAGGTGCTGCGGGGCCTGGCCGAGCAGATCGGGGCGGATGCACCCCGAATGCGGCAGATACCTCGCTGGGTTCTTCGAGCCGGAGGTCTGGGGATCCCGATGCTGCGCGAGGTCGACGGCATCCTGTATCAGTTCGACGCACCGTTCATCGCGGACGGATCGGAGACCGCCGAGCTGTTCGGGATCACGCCGAGCCCGTGGGAGCCCTTGCTGGCCGAGACCGCGCGCGCGTGGGCCGAGCGCGCGCGGTAGCCGCCCGGAGGAGATGCGGCTGCCCGCGCGATCCCGTGCTCGACGACATTCGCTGAGCCCGACCGGCAGCCGATGAGCGATCCTCTCGATGCCACCGGCCTGCTCGTGCCCCATCATCGCCTGATCGACCCGCACGAGGACACGGTAAGGCCAGGGCTGGACCGACCGAGGTCGGCGGGCGGCACCGCCGGCTGCATATCGAACCTGACGGTGCCTCAGGACAGCACCGGCCTAGGCCCGGTATCAGTCCCTGGCACGCAGGTACCCGATACCGCGACCGAACAAACTCGTCAGCGCATCCCCGTCCTGCCATCATCGTGGCCATGGGTACCGATGTATCCGGGGACCAGTTCGCGGAGATCGCCAGGTCCCTCAGCACCCAGCAAGGGGTGGGCGCGACACCCGAACACGCCACCTTGACGGCCCTGGCGATCATCGACGGGTGCGATCACGCGGGCGTCTCCCTCGTCACCAAGAAGCACAAGATCGAGACCATCGCCCAGACCGACGATGTCGTCCGACGTGCCGACGAGCTGCAGTACGAGCACCGTGAAGGTCCCTGCCTGCAGAGCATCCACGAACAAGAGACCGTCTACTCGCCCGACCTGAGCCATGAGCGACGCTGGCCGTCATGGGCGCCGCGCGCCCGCACCGAGCTCGGCATCCGCAGTGTTCTCGGGCTCCAGCTGTTCGTCGGCCCGACGTCCCTGGGATGTCTGAACCTGTTCTCCGACAGCCCCGAGGCGTTCCAGGCCGACCAGCGCATCTCCGCCCTCACGCTGGCGTCACACGTCGCCGTCGCGATGACCGCGGAGCAGAACCACCAGGATCTGAACTCCGCCCTGGTCAACCGCACCATCATCGGCCGCGCCGAAGGCATGCTCATGCAACGATTCGACATCACCGCCGACCAAGCCTTCGCCGCGCTCGTCCGCATCTCCCAGGACCGCAACATCAAACTGCACCTCGTCGCCGCCGACATCGCCGAGAAAGGCATCCGCCCGGATCTCTTCGACTGACGACAAGGAAGCCGGGATCCCAGTTGGACTGGAATCCCGGCTTCGATTGGTAGCGGGGGCAGGATTTGAACCTGCGACCTCTGGGTTATGAGCCCAGCGAGCTACCGAACTGCTCCACCCCGCGTTGCTGAAGACAACTCTACAGGACCGCCTCAACACCCCCGCACCGGGGTCGAGCATCTGCGAGCCCCCGTTCAGTACTCTCGCCACATGAGCGAGGACCGGGCGATCACCGCCCTCGATGCCGCCGGAATCGCCTACACCGTCACCCGCCACGGGCCGGTCGGCTCGCTCGACGAAGCCGCCCGCGCCCGTGGAGTCGAGCCCCGGTCGATCATCAAGACCCTCGTGGTCCGCCGGGCCGACGACGACTTCCTCTTCGTACTCGTCCCCGGGGACCGGCAGATCAGTTGGCCCAAGCTGCGGGCGCTGCTCGGCGTCTCACGGCTGTCGATGCCCGATAAGGACATCGCCCGGCAGGTCACCGGCTACGAGCGCGGCACCATCACCCCGTTCGGATCCACCAGCGCCTGGCCCGTGATCGCCGACGAGGGCGTGACCGGCACCGTGTCGATCGGCGCCGGCGCCCACGGGGTCGCTGCCACCGTGGACGCCGACGCGATGATCGACGCGCTCGGCGCTCAGATCGCCGCCGTCACCGAACCGCTCTGACGCCGCCGGTCCAGCCGGTCGCGCAGTCGCTCGACCAACAGATAGAGCACCGGCACCAGCACCAGGGTCAGCAGCGTCGACGAGACCGCCGATCACCACGATCGCCAGCGGCTGGGAGATGAAGGCGCTGCCGCCGGTCAGACCGAAGGCCATCGGCGTCAGTGCCCCGATCGTCGCCAACGACGTCATGAGGATCGGCCGCAGACGATGCCGCGCCCCTCCTCGACGGCCTCTCGAGTATCGAGACCACGCTCTCGATACTGGTTGACCAGGTCGATCAGCACGATCGCGTTCGTCACGACGATGCCGATCAGCATCAACATGCCGATGAGCGACGGCACGCCTAAGGGGATGCCCGTCGCCACGAGCAGGCCGATCGAGCCGGTCGCCGCGAACGGGGTCGACACGAGCAGGATGAGCGGCTGGATCAGGAAGCGGAACGTGCCCACCATGATCAGATAGACGATCAGCACGGCCAGCAGGAGCGCCGGGCTGCTACGCCGACTGTCCGATCGTGGCTACATCGAGCGCCGCGTCTCCCCCACCGACGCCCGCGCCCGCATCCTCGTCGTGACGCACGAGGGTGAACGCCTCCTGCAGGAGATGCTCACCCTCGCTCACGATGCCAACCGCGATCTGCTCGATCGCCTCGACCTCGACGACCTCCAGGCCCTCGTTCGCGGCACCACCGCCCTGCGCCGGGCCGCCGAGCAGCTCGACCAGTAGACCGGCCGACTACACGCTGGCCGGCTCCGCGCTCGCCCGAGATCTCTCGTCGATGGTGTTGAGAGCTGCCGTGACGATGCCATTGACCGCTGCGATGGCGATCCGGGGATGCGAGACGTGACGGGACAGCCAGCGCTCGGCCGCCCGGTCACCGGCGACCCAGAGCCATTGGGAGAGCGCGACACCGGCACCGCCCACGACCATTCCGGCCACCGCTCGCGGTCGATTCGCGCTGGCTCGGGTGGCCACGGCGCCGATGCCCGCCACGAGGACAGCGGGCCCGCCGATGAAGACGGCCCGGCCCCGGCCTTCTAGCCTGCCGACGGGGAGCAGACCCAGGGCCGCGCCCGCGACCCCGAAGCCCACTGCTCGCACGACACGTCCCGTGATGAGGTCGCTCTCCATGCCGTCACCGTATCGCCCGATGTGGTCTCGATACGCTCGGTCGCTAGCGTCCGTTCACACCCGACCACCGAGGATGCGGCTACTCGACCACCGAACGGGTGACCGATCCTCAGTTGCCGAGGGCCTGCTCCGCCTGCTCGATCGCATCGGCCATCTGGTTGATGCGCCGCTGGTACAGCGCGAGATCACCATCGGCCAGCGCCTGCTGAGCCTCGTCGTAGTACTGCGAGGCCTGCTCGAGCAGCTCGGCCGGAGTGGCATCGCCGGCCGGCGCCTCGGGCTCCTCCGTGCCCTCATCGCCCTCGGCAGGCTCCTCGACCTCTTCCTCCGGCGGCGGCGCGGCTCCCTCCTCGAGGCCGAGCGCCGCTCGTAGGGCCTCGTCGAGGGTCGTGCCGATGCCGACATCCTCACCGAAGGAGGCGATGATGTACTGCAGAACCGGATACGAGCCTTCGGCCTGCGACCGCTGGATATAGACGGGCTGCACGTAGAGCATCGCGCCACCGACCGGCAAGGTCAGCAGGTTGCCGCGCAGGATGGTGGCATTCGACGCCTGCTCAAAGGGCAGCAGCGTCTGGGTCACCTGGTTGTCGGCCTGGATCGCCGCGGCGATCTGGTTCGGGCCGCCGACACGCGTGTCGCTCGGCAGCTCCAGGATCTGCAACTTGCCGAAGTTCTCCTCATCGGCCGATTCGGAGTTGACCGACATGAACGCCGCCAGATTCTCGCGGTTGTTCGGCAGATAGACGCTGGTCAGCGAGAACTGGGGGTCCGCCTGCTCCGGACGCGACGTCGTCAGGTAGTACGGCGGCTGCAACGTGCCGTTGCCGCTCGACGGATCCTCCGGCACGCGCCAGCGCTCGCCGTCCTCGTAGAAGGTCTGCGAGTCGTTGACGTGATACCGCGTCAGCACATCGCGCTGGACCTTGAACAGGTCGACCGGGTACCGCAGGTGCCGCATGAGATCCTCGGAGATCTCACTCTTGGGCTGCACCGAGTCGGGGAAGGCATTGGACCAGGTCTCCAGTACCGGATCGTCCTCATCCCAGGCGTACAGGTCCACGGTGCCGTCATAGGCGTCGACGACGGCCTTGACCGAGTTGCGCATGTAGTTGACCTGATCGGTCGGCAGCGCCGCCTGGGCCGCGGTCTGCGTCAGCGTGTCGGAGGTGGCCTCACGCAGCGAGCGGTGCTGGCTGTACGGATAGTCGTTGCTGGTCGTATAGCCGTCGGCGATCCACACCACGCGGCCGTCGACGACCGCCGGGTAGACGTCGCCGTCGACCGTGAGCCACGGGGCGACCTTCTGCACGCGCTCGCGCGGGTCACGGTCGTAGAGGATCTTGGAGTTCTCGTTGACACGATCGGACAGAATGATATTCGGCTCGGCGAACTTCAGCGCGTACAGCGCCTTGTTGAAGATATTGCCGACCGGGACGCCGCCCTCGCCGTCGTAGGTGTTGGCGGTGACGTTGTCGGCATCATCCTCGTCGTCGCCGCCTCCGCTGCCGGAGCCGCGCGGGATGTCGACCTCGATCGGGTCCGCGCCTTCGGGGCGACCGACGATCGAGTACTCCGGCGAGTTCTCGCCGAAGTAGATGCGCGGCGGGATCTCGAACTCCAGCTCGCCGGTCGGGGGGATGTCGCGGGCGACCCACACCGGCTCGCCCTGCGGACCGCGCTCGTTGCCGTAGGCGGCGATGACGCCGTAGCCGTGCGTGTAGACCGTGTGGTCATTGGACCAGGTGCGCTGCGAATCCTGCAGACCTTCCAGGCTCACCTCGCGAGCCGCGATGACGACATCGCGGGGCTGATCGTCGTCGTCGAGGACGTAGCGGTCGACATCGAGAGTCTCGTTGACGGTGTAGTAGCCTCGGACCTGCTGCAGCTGCTGGAAGGCCGGCGAGACCAGCGTCGGGTCGATCAAACGCGAGCTGACGCGCGACTCGGCGGTGGCGTTGAGCTCCTCGGCCGACAGCTCCGTGGTGGCCGAGTAGGGCAGCACCTCGACATCGGATACCCCGTAGGCATCCTTGGTCGCCTCGATATTGCGGGCGATGTACGGGTCCTCGCGATCAGCCTCGGACGGGCTGACCTGGAACTGCTGCATGAACGCCGGCCACAGGCCGCCGATGAGGACAGAGGCGACGATCAGGCCACCGAGGCCGATCGCGGGGAGCGTCCAGCCCTTGAGGAAGATCGAGGAGAAGAACAGCAGCGCGCAGATGATCGCGACGACGATGAGGATGTTCTTGCTCGGGATCCGTGCGTTGATGTCGGTATAGGTGCCGCCGTCGACGACTCCCCCGCTGGCGGTCAGATAGGCGAACCGATCGAACCAGTACTGCAGCGCCTTGATCAGCACCGCGACACCCGCGAGCACCGCGATCTGGATCTGCGCGCCGCGCGTGAAGTTCAGCCCGCGACCGGCGAACCGGATGCCGCCGTAGACGTACTGCACGAAGGCCGTCACCACGAGGGCCACGATGAGCATCGTGAACGCGAAGGACGTCAGGAACTGCCACCACGGAAGATCGAAGGTGAAGAAGCCGATGTCGCGTCCGAACTGGGGGTCGTTCTGACCGAAGGAGCTGCCGTGCCACCACTGCAGGAAGGTCTGCCACCGCGACTGCCCGACGACACCGGCGAAGATGCCGATCACCACCGCGACGACGATGAAGGCTCCCCGCCGGACCGGCGCCAGCGCGAAACGGTAACGCGCGGCCGGGTCGTCGCGCCGCAACAGGTGCGGTTCGGCACGCGTGCGGTAGGCGAGGAAGAGGTTGAGCGCGACGAACGCGCCGATCACCAGAGCGAAGACCACGAACAGTCCGGCCCGGGTCAGGATGACGGTGGTGAAGACGTGGGAGAAGTCCAAGGACTTGAACCAGAGGCGGTTCGTCCACACATTCGTGAACACGCTGGCAGCGACAACGAGCGCAGCCAGCGTGATGAGGGTGGGGACGAGCACCTTTCGGCGCCGGTCGGGCGGCTCAGGGGCCGGCTGTGGACGGGGGGCACCGAAGATGTCGCTCACAGTTCTCCTGGGTCATGTCACGGCATGGCCGATGGCAGCCCAATACTACCGAGTGACTCCAATCACGACATGCTCGCCCGCAGCAGTTCCACGAGGCCGGGCACGAGGTCGGGACCTTCGAGCAACGGCGGGTCCTCACCGTCGCGAGCGCGGACCCCGGTGTGCCCGCTGCCGTCGCGCAGCACCGCGGCGACGATGCGCACCTCCTGGCGGTCGGGATGTGCGGCGACATAGGCGGCGAGCTCGTCGGGATCCTCGGGGAGATCCGCCTCGGCCGAAGGAGGCAGCATGACGCGCTCGATCACGACGGCGCATCCGTCGACCGCCTCCGGCCACATGATCGTCGGCAGGATCTCCTCCACCGGACGGTCGACGCCCAGCTGCTCCTGCTCGACCGGCGTGTAGTCGCCATCGAGCTGGTCGGCGAGCTCGGGATGGGACTCGCGCAGCTGCTCCGTGGAGACGAGGGCGAACAACCTCGGGGGCTGATCCCAGCCCGCCTCGGCCACGTGTCGCTCCACTTCGAGAGCCGCCTGGCGCAGCGGCGAGTCGGGGGCTACTTCGAGCATGTGGGCACCGTCGCTTCGGGGTCGTCGGCCAGGGCCTGGAGGGCGTCGATCGCGTCGTCGAGGGTCGCGACGTCGACGAGGGTCATGTCGGTGTCCTTCGCCGCGGCCTCGGCGCAGTTGCCGGTGGGCACCAGGAAGATCGTGGCTCCCCCTTCCTCGGCGCCGACCATCTTCTGCTGGACGCCGCCGATCGAGCCCACCTCGCCGTCGGGGGTGATGGTCCCGGTGCCGGCCACGGACTGCCCGCCCGTGAGCGCTCCGGGGGTGAGCTTGTCGTAGATCGCGAGCGCGAACATCATCCCGGCGCTCGGACCGCCGACCCGGTCGCCGATGTGGTTCTCGATCTCGATCGGGAAGTCGAATCCCGCGCCGACGGTGATGCCGATCATCGCCCTATCGGGGTCGTCATCGGCCGGCTTCGTGTCCACGGTGACGTCCTCGGCCTGGCCGTCGCGTTCGATGCCGAGACTCACCTGATCCCCTGGCTCCAGGGCGCTGATCACCTCGGCCACCTGCTGGTTGCTCTCGACCTCGGTGTCCTGAACGCGGACGATGCGATCCCCCGCCTCCAGCACGCCCTCGGCCGGCGACCCCTCGACGACATCGGCGATCTGGACCGTCTCAGGCACCTCGACGTCCATCGCGCGCAGCGCCGCGGCCCGCGAGGAGTCCTGCGAGCTGCTCAGCTGCGCGGCGCTGACCTCGCTCGCGTCGTCATCGGTCTCGCCGTCGCGATAGAGGAAGTCGTGCGGCACCAGGTTGACGTCGCCGTCCACCCACGCCTGAAGGGCGCTGAACAGGTTGATATCGGTCTCCGCGCGAGAGACGGCGACGGTCGTGAACGCGAGCTCGCCCTCCGTGGGGTAGGTCTCCACCCCCTCGCCGAAAGTGAGCAGCGGCTGTTCGTCGAGGCTGCCGAGGGTGTCGAAGGACGGCCCGGGCTTCATCGTCGAGTACGGCACCGGCAGGATGAAGACCAGGCTGGTGGCAGCGACCAGCGTCACGAGGGCCACCGTCAGCGTGACGACGCGGCGACTCATCGCCGGCTCCAGGGAACGAACATCACCCGAAGCCTAGCGATCGATGCGCGAGGGATGACGCATAGCGCGGCCGCCGCGGGTGCGTGCATCGAGGTCACGGGGCGGTGCGCCGTCAACCACCATCGGTCGCTCTGGTGGTCCGCGAGCCGCGCGGTGACGCAGGATGTGCTTCCACGGCAGCCGGGACGACCACGGAAACGCATCCTCCGCGAGCGGTGCCCGACTGACACCTGTCCGGTACGTGCCGCACCTCCGCCGGCCGGCTCCGACTCATCGCCCGGAGCCGAGACACTCACCGAAAGACCCGCTATCACCGCGTGACTACTCTGGTGACATGGCTGGCGACGACCCCCGCGAAGAACCGGAGAACCCGTTCAAGGGCACGCCCCTGGAGAACCTGTTCGGCCAGATGGGCCCCGGACAGGTCGACCTGTCGGCGATCTTCGGGCAGATGCAACGCATGTTCGAGCCCCACGAGGGCTCGGTCAACTACCGGCTGGCCACCGACACGGCACGCCAGAAGCTCGCGGCATCGGGTCCTGACCCGTCCCCTGGCAGCACGAAACAGGGGGCGGTGGACGATGCGGTGCGGCTCGCCGAGATGTGGCTCGATCGTGCCACCGAGCTGCCCAGCGGCGTCACCTCCGCCGCCGCTTGGAGCCGCGCCGAGTGGATCGAGTCCACGATGGACCGCTGGAAGGTCCTCGTCGAGCCGATCGCCTCCAATGTCGTCAGCTCGATGGGCGATGCGCTCCCCCAAGAGGCGCAGGCGATGGCCGGCCCGTTCATGGCGATGCTGACCCAGGCCGGCGGGGCCATGTTCGGCCAGCAGGTCGGCCAGGGCATCGGAGAGCTGGCCACCGAGGTCCTCTCCTCGACCGATATCGGCCTGCCGATGGGACCGGACGGTGTGGCGGCGTTGCTCCCCCACAATATCGCCGCATTCGCCGAGGGTCTCGACCACACCGAGGCCGATGCGCTGCTCTATGTCGCGTTGCGCGAGTGCGCCCACCAGCGTCTCTACGCCCATGCGCCGTGGCTGCGCACCGCCATCATCGACGCCGTCACCGAGTTCGGACGGGGCTCGCGCCTGGACACCGAGAGCATCGAGGAGAAGATGCGCTCGATCGATCCCGGCCGGCCGGATGCCATCGCCGAGGCGATGGAAGGAGGCCTCTTCGAGCCGGAGACCACCCCCGAGCAGCAGCACGCCAAGGAACGCCTCGAACTGCTGCTCGCCCTGGCCGAGGGATGGGTCGACGAGGTCGTTGGCCAGGCGACCGCCGACACCATGCCGAGTGCCGTCTCGCTCGGCGAGGCCATGCGCCGGCGCCGGGTGACCGCCGGGCCCGCCGAGCAGACCTTCGCGGCGCTGGTCGGACTCGAGCTGCGGCCGCGGCGACTGCGCGACGCCACCACGCTCTTCTCGGCCTTGCGCGATCGCGACGGGGTCGAGGCCCGCGATCGGGTCTGGAGCCACCCGGACCTCCTGCCGGATGTGACGGACCTGGACGACCCGCTGGGCTACAGCGAGCGTCACGGCGATGGCGACTTCGACGCTGCCCTCGGCCAACTGCTCGATGACGAAGCCGGTCGCGACGAGGAGTCGTGAGCCTGCACGCCGACGCCCAGCGTGTCCTCACCGCCTGGTCGCCGCCGGACCCGTCGCAGGATGCGCTGCGCGAGCAGTACCTGGCCCATCTGGAGGCTCGTCAGGACGCGATGTGGCGATCGTGCCACCCCGATCACCTGACCGCGAGCGCGATCGTCATCGCCGAGGACGCCTCGGCCGTCGCCCTCACGCTGCACGCCAAGCTGGGCAGGTGGCTGCAGTTCGGCGGACACTGCGAGCCCGAGGACACGACCGTGGCGGGCGCCGCTGAGCGAGAGACCCGCGAGGAGTCGGGAATCGACTCGCTCCGCCTCGATCCCACGCCGCTGCTGCTCTCACGCCATGAGGTGCCCTGCGGTCCCGAGCGGCCGGCCCACCACCTGGACGTGCAGTTCCTGGCCGTTGCCCCCGCCGAGGCGCCGCTGGCGGCCTCCGAGGAGTCGACCGAGGTCCGGTGGTTCGCCCTCGACGATCTGCCTGCCGATACCGACGCGACGGTCCGCGCGCTCAGCGCTGCAGCTGCTCGACAGCTTCGAGATAGCCCTCGGCGCGTTCCTTCTTCTCGTAACGGCTGAGCAGCCGTTGGAAGCCGGGCCCATGGTCGGCGTGCAGCAGATGCGCGAGCTCGTGCACGAGGACATAGTCGATGACATATCCCGGCATCTCCTTGAGCCGGTCCGACAGCCGGATACGACCGTCGGTGGTGCTGCACGAGCCCCAGCGCTTGTTCTGATTGGACACCCACCGCACCGAGGACGGCCGCACGTCCCCGCCGAGATAGCGATCCGCGAGTTCGCCGGCGCGGCGCTCGAGTTCGACATCGCCCTGCGGCCCCCGGCGCCGCGCGACCCGTGCATCGAGCTTGGCAACGAGCTCGCGGACGGTGCGCTCGGCGTCCTCCTCGCTCATCGCCGCGGGGATCATGACGATCGTGCGCTCGCCCTCACGTCGCGCCTGGACCGTGCGGCGCCGTCGTGCGCTGCGTCTCACCTCGATGACGGGCTCGGGAGTGTCCATAACGTGGACTGTAGACGAGACCACCGACGAGTTGATGGGGCTCACTGGTAGCGCCTTCAATCTCCACAGTGTCGGCCGCCATCACCGCAGGTCAGAGCCGGTCTCCGAACCCCGGTGGCGCCATTCCCACAGCCGCGTCCACACCGGGGATCGGCGTGGCCCACAGGTTGCCCACAAGGTTGTCCACAGGCGTGGACAACCTTCGCGCACTGCCAGCTTGACGGCCTCGCTCCGAACCCCTAATTTTGACGCCAGACGAACCCCCGGTGGCCGCAGGGGAAGGCGCGCCGCCGGGGGTTCTTCGCTGCCTGTGGACGACCCCGGCGCATCCCCTCGTCGGCGGCCACTATGGCGTCATGCACCCCGTACTCCCACCCGGCGCGACGGTCGTGCGCTGCGGCCCCGGCCATCTTCAGATCGGCACGACACCGCCCCTGCGCGTACCCGATCTGCCGGGCACCGCTCAGGTCCTGCGCCATGCCGACGGGGCCACGAGCGCCCGGTCCCTGGCAGAGATCGCGGAGCGCGACGGTGCTCCCAGCGGTCGCCAGCTGATCTCGACCCTGCTCTCCCGCGGCGCGCTGGTCCCAGCAGCTCCCGCCGAGAGTTCGCTGCCCGGTATCACTGTCGTCCACGAACCACTGACGGCCCGATTCGCCGCAACCCTCGAGACGGCGGCCGCGAGTCCCGGCGACGATGTCACGATCGTCGCGAGCTTGGGCGAGCCCTATCGGCCGGCGATCCGTGATCTGGGAGAGCGCGGCCTCTCCCATCTCCCCGTGATCTTCATCCAGGGATGTGCGCGCATCGGTCCGCTGACACATCCCGGCAGCTCACCCTGCCTGGACTGCTATGACGCCGGTCGGTCACGGACCGACCCCGCTTGGCGAGCCGTCGCCGTGCACCTGGGGTCGGGCCGGCCCCCGGGCGGTCCCCCGTCACTCGCGCTGATGCTGTCAGCAGTCGGTCACACCCTGGAACTCGTGCGACTCGGCCAGATCGGGAGAGTCGTCACGGTGGGGCCCGGTCGTGAGACCGGCGTGACCGAGCCGGTGGGATGGGACGCTGCCTGCCCGTGCCAGCTGCTCGCAGCCTGACTGCCGCCGATATGAGCCGATCCGGGCCACGCGTTGCCGCGATCTCCTATCCTGGCAACGTGTCCGGCCGCGACGAGTCCGACGATGAGCGCCCGCTGAGCGGCAATCCGATCGCCCGCGGAGCGCGACTGGCGAGCCTGCCCGCCTCTTTCGCGGCCCGCACGACCTGGGGACTCGGCAAGCGCATGGTCGGAGCTCCCGCGCAGGCCGTCCTCACCGATGTCCAGCGGCGGACCGCCGACCAGATCTTCAGCGTCCTCGGTCAGCTCAAGGGTGGCGCGATGAAGTTCGGGCAGGCGCTGAGCGTGTTCGAGGCCGCGTTACCCGACGAGCTCGCCGGGCCCTATCGCGATGCCCTCACCAAGCTTCAGGACGCCGCGCCGCCGATGCCGGCCTCGACGGTGCATCGCGTGATGGCCGCGGAGTTCGGGCCACGCTGGCGTGATCGGTTCCCGGTCTTCGAGGACCATCCCGCGGCGGCAGCCTCGATCGGTCAGGTGCACCGCGCGACCTACGAGGACGGCAGTGACATCGCGGTCAAGCTGCAGTATCCCGGCGCCGGGGAGGCGCTGATGTCGGATCTGCGACAGATCGCCCGCCTCGCGCGGCTGTTCGGCGTCCTGGCGCCGGGCATGGACGTCAAGTCCCTCGTGGCCGAGCTGCGCGAACGGGTCGCCGAGGAGCTCAACTACAGTCTGGAGGCCGCCGCGCAGGATGCCTTCGCCAGCGGCTTCGCGGACGACCCCTATGTCGTCATTCCGCGAACGATCACGCACACCGAGCACGCCCTCGTGTCCACCTGGATCGACAGCATCGGCTCACTCGCGGACATCATCGATCACGGCTCCCATCAGGAACGCGACGACTACGGCGAGGCCTTCGTACGGTTCCTGTTCGCCGGCCCGGCCCGGGTGGGGCTGCTGCACGCCGATCCGCATCCCGGTAACTTCCGCATCCGCGAGGACGGGCTGCTCGGTGTCGTCGACTACGGGGCCGTCGCCCGGCTCCCCGACGGCCTTCCCGACACCATCGGCCGACTGCTGCGGGCCGCCGTGGACGGTGACTACGGGACGGTCGTGGACGGGCTGCGCAACGAGGGATTCCTGCGCGGAGCCGACCTCGACCCGGAGATCATGGAGCGCTATCTCGCGCCGCTCGTCGAGCCTGCCCGGCAACAGAGCTTCACCTTCAGCAGGTCGTGGCTGCGCTCCCAGGGCCAGCGGCTCAGCCGGCCCGATGCCGAGGGGTTCGGCACGGCTCGCCAGTTGAACATCCCGCGCGAGTACCTGCTGATCCACCGTGTCTGGATGGGTGGTGTCGGTGTGCTCTGCCAGCTCGGCGCGACCGCTCCGTTCCGCGAGATCCTCGCCGAATCCCTCCCCGGCTTCGACGACTGAGACCCTCCGTCCCCGACTTTTGGCCGGTTGTGGCCCCTTTCGACGCTCCGAGAGGGGCCACAACCGGCCAAAAGTCGGGGACGGAGGGGAGGGCGGGTCAGGAAGGGTCAGGCGTGTTGGGAGACGACCGCGAGGACGGCCTCGCCGTAGCGGTCGAGCTTGGCCTGGCCGATCCCGCGCACCTGGGCGAGCTGCTGCACGCTCGACGGTTTGACCTCGGCGATGGTCTGCAAGGTGGCGTCGGTGAAGACCACGTAGGCCGGCACCGACTGGTCGGTGGACTCCTCCTTGCGCCAGGCGCGCAGCGCTTCGAAGAGGGCTTCGTCGTAGGTGGACGGGCAGTCGGCGCATCGCCCCCGAGCCCGGTCCGAGGCCGCCAGCGGACGATGGCACACCCGGCAGGTCGCGACCTTGCGCCGCCGCGGCTGGCGCGCGACCTGACGCGCCTCGTGCGATGCCGGCAGCAGTCCGTCGAGGAAGCGTGTGGGCTGGCGATTACCTCGTCCGCCGGGGTTGCGGGTGGCCGACCAGCTGATGAGGAGATCGTGACGGGCGCGGGTCACGCCTACGTAGAACAGCCGACGTTCCTCCTCGACCGCCGCGGGAGTGTCGGCGTGGACGCTCGGCATCATGCCCTCGTGCATGCCGACGAGGAAGACCGCATCCCATTCCAGCCCCTTGGCCGCGTGCAGGGTCGCGAGAGTCACCCCGTCGGCGGTCGGCGCGTGGGCCTGCTGGGCCCGGCGATCGAGATCGGCGACGAGGTCGGTGAGATCGGCCGCCGGATTCTCCGCGACGAGGTCTCCGGCCATGGTGATGATCGCGTGCAGCGACTCCCATCGGTCGCGGACCGCGCCACCACCGCTCGGCGGTTCGTCGGTGTGGTTCATCGTCGCCAGCACCGCGCGCACATCCGCCACCAGCTCCCCGGCTCCCTCGCCGGCGCGGGCAGCGCCCCGCAGCAGGGTGACCGCCTGACGGACCTCGGCGCGGTTGAAGAATCCCTCGACACCGCGGAGCACGAAGGGCACCCCGAGCTGGCCGAGTGCCTCCTCGAAGGCCTCCGACTGGGCGTTGATGCGGAACAGGATCGCCATCTGCTTGTACGAGGTTCCCTGTCGATGCAGCGCCGCGATCTCGTTGGCGACGGCGAGCGCCTCGGCCGGCTCGTCGGGGTACCCCTGATACGAGACCGGATTGCCGGGCTCCTGCTGTGACTGCAAGGCGACCCCGTCGCGGCCGCCGGGGCCGAAGACGGCGTTCGCCGCAGCGACGATCTGCGGGGTGGAACGGTAGTTACGGACGAGCTCAACCTGGGTGGCCTGGGGGAAGCTGCGCGTGAACGAGCTCAGGATGCGTGGGGAGGCACCGGCGAAGGAGTAGATCGTCTGCCGCGGATCGCCGACGACGCAGATCTCGTCACGTCCGCCGAGCCACAGGCCCAGCAGCGTGGCCTGCAGGGGGTTGACGTCCTGGTACTCGTCGACCACGAACCAGCGGTACTGCCGTCGGACCTCCGCGGCGACGCGTTCGTCGTCGGCCAGGATCGCCGTGGTGTGCAGGAGGAGGTCCTCCATGTCGATCCGGCCGCGTTCGCGTTTGACGTCCTCATAGGCGCGCAGCACCTGCCCGGTGGTGGCGGCGTCGAGATCGGCCACCTGACGGCGGCGCTTGGGCGCCTCGCCGGCGTAGTCGTCGGGACGGATCGTGCTGACCTTGGCCCACTCGACCTCCGCCGAGAGATCCCGCAACAGCGCGGTGTCGGTGGACAGGCCGATCCGGCGCGCCGCCTCGGCGACGAGGCCGAACTTGGAGGAGATGATCTCGGGGAACTCCGTGCCGTAGACCCGCGGCCAGAAGTAACGTGCCTGCCGCAGCGCCGCGGAGTGGAAGGTGCGGGCCTGTACCCCGGATGCACCGAGCTGCCCGAGCCGGGTGCGCATCTCCCCCGCCGCCCGGGTGGTGAAGGTGACGGCGAGGACCTCCGTGGGCTTGTAGACGCCCGAGGCGACACCGTAGGCGATCCGATGCGTGATGGCCCTCGTCTTGCCGGTGCCCGCTCCCGCCACGACACACACCGGCCCGCGCAACGCCTCGGCGACCTGACGCTGCTCGGGGTCGAGTCCGGTCAGCAACTCGTCGGCGTCGGGCACGATGCTCCTCGGGTCGGGGACGGATAGCGGCCGAGGCCCAGAGTAGACGCCGGGCCCGACAGCCTGGACCGCCGAGTTCCGCCGCACCGGGCCCGTCGCGGTGCGGTCCCATCGCGGAGCGGTGAGTGAGCGTCCATCGCCGCCTCGGGATGGACGCTCGATCACCGAACCGGCAGTGAGAATGGACGCCTACCCACCGCCCTCGGCGCGGGGAATGCGACCGGGGGAGAATGGCGTTGACGTCATCGAGCGGCAGCCGCTCATCACACCCGATCCGAGGGGGCTTCGTGTCCGCTGAGAACCAGTTCGTCCTGTACTCCACACCGTGGTGCGGGTACTGCCACCGGCTCAAGAGCCAGCTCCAGCGCGAGGGCATCACGTTCTCGGAGGTCGACATCGAGGCCGAGCCCGAGGCCGCCCTGATCGTCGAGCAGGCCAACGGCGGGAACCAGACGGTGCCGACCCTCGTCTTCGCCGACGGGTCGGCGCTCACGAACCCATCGGTCGCGCAGGTCAAGGAGAAGCTCGGCGTCTGAGGACGGAAGATGTGACGTCGTGGTTGCGCGGGCGACCATGTCGTCACATCGTCCGTCGACGCCGTGACGCAAGAGGTGATTCTGCGGCGGCCCTGACGACCACGGAGTCACATCTCCCGTCAGCGTGCGTGGTCGGAACCAGACATCAGGACCAGGCTCCCGGGATCTCGCGGCCGGCCCACTGCTCGATGAGCCAGCGCGAGATCGAGACGTGCGGCGGAGGCAGCACGATCTCCTCCCGCTCCCCCAACTCCACCAGCTCGTCACGAGTGAACCAGGCCGCCTGGGCGATCTCGTCGGCATCGACGTGGATGTCGGTGGTGGTGGCGCGTCCGAAGAAGCCGAGCATCAGGCTCGCGGGGAACGGCCACGGCTGACTGGCCGCGTACCGTACCTCGCCGACCTGGATGCCCACCTCCTCGTCGACCTCGCGTCGCACGGCATCCTCCAAGGACTCACCCGGTTCCACGAAACCGGCCAGCGTCGAGAACCGCCCCTCGGGCCACCGAGGATTGCGGGCGAGCAACGCCCGATCGTCTTCGTCCGTGATGAGCATGATGACCGCGGGATCCGTACGTGGGAAATGATCCGTGCCGCAGGCGTGGCATCGCAGAAGATGTCCGGAGCTCTCCACCGAGAGGTACTCACCACAGCGCGAGCAGTAGGAGTGGCCGGCGATCCAGCGGGCGATGCCGACGGCGTGGATCGCCAGAGACAGCTCGGGCCCGCTGAGCAGCGGGGCGAGGATGCGCAGGCTCACCGGGGCCAGCTCCTTCGGCACCCTCCCGACGATCACCGCGGCGTGGGTAACACCCTGGTGCTCGCCGAGCAGGATCCACTCCCCCTCGGGCGCGTCGGCCGGGGCGAGCCATCGCAGGGCGGGACCGTCGACGGTGGCCACGTGCTCGCCGCCGAGGACGAGCACGCGCAGAGTCGGGTCCTTGCGCCATTCCTCGTCGGCTCGCCGATTGCCCTGGCGGTCATGGTGTGTGCGGTCGAAGGCGAAGTCCACCCGCTCACCGTAGCCCGAGCCGGATGGCCAGCTCCTCGCGACCGGGGAGGTCGTCGGGACGTTGGAGCTCGCCGGTGCGCACGTAGTAGAAGGCCGCTGTCACGCGTGCCGGATCGATATCGTGCATCTCGGCCCAGGCGAGCCGGTAGACCGCCAGCTGCAGGGGGTCGGCATCGGCGCGTCGATTGGTCTTCCAGTCGACGATCTCGAAACCATTGTCGGTGGTGAAGACCGCGTCGATCCGGCCGAGGATCTGCTGGCCCCCCAACCGCAGCGTGAACGGGACCTCGACGGCCGCCGGCTCCCGGTCGGCGAAGAGACCTGACTCGAAGGCCTTCTTCAGTGCCTCCAGCTCACCGTCATCGGAGATGTCGACGATATCCGTGCCCGGGGCGCCCGGCAGCTCCTCCGGGTCGAGCAGGGTCTGCTGGCCGTAGCGGGCTTCGATCCAGGCGTGGAACCGCGTGCCGAACCGCGCGGCGCCCGAGGGACGCCGTGGCAGCGGGCGAGCGAGCGAACGCGCGAACGCGTCCGGGTCCTCGGCGAGCGCGAGGGTCTGCGTGGCGGAGAGGGTATCGGGCAGCGGAACTTCGACGATCTGGTCCTGGGCCCGTTCCGCCTCCTCGATCAGCAGATCCAGTTCGGCACGGATCTGCTGGAGTTCCGGATGCACCGTGAGCGGTAGCGCCTCCGTGGCTTTCAGGTGCGAGTGAACCTCGCCGGCGAAGGCCCGGCGCGACTCCATCCCCCGCAGAGCGACCGGCCAGGCATAGACGGTGTCGTCGATGTGCGGATTGGTCGCATCGGCCTCCGGCTCCGCAGCCCAGACGAGGGGCTCGGTTCCGCGTTCGGCGAGCCACTCGCGGACATCGGAGAGGAACCGCGAGACCTGGCGCGGCCTGACTTGCGTGCGCCCCCACCGGTGGCCGCTCACGTGGAGGCGATACCGGGCACGGGTAAAGGCGACATAGCCCAGCCGGATCTCCTCCATCAGCGCATCGGCCTTGTTGCGTCGCTTGAAGTCCTCCTCGCCCTCACGCGAGAGCTCCTCGAGGTCCGGCACGAAGGCCGCGTCGCCGCGCAGCCCGACCGGAAGCACGCTCGCATTCGAGATCCAGCGAGACCGCCCCTTGTCATCGGGGAACACCCCGGCGGACACGAAGGGAACGAAGACCTCGTCGAATTCCAGGCCCTTCGACTTGTGGATGGTCAGCACTTTGACGGAGTCGGCCTCCGAGGGAGCCGACAGCTCCATGCCCCGGTTGAAATCGGTCTCGGCGCGCAGATACGCCAGCAGCCCGGTGAGCGACGCATAGCGGTCGTGCTGGGCGTAGTCGCCGATCGCGTCGAGCAGCAGCGATAGATTGTCCGAACCCGCCTCCGAGACCGCGAGTTCCACGTCGAGATCGAGCTCGGCGACCGCCCGTCGAGCGAGATCCGAGAGCGGCTCGTGCACATGCCGGCGCAGTCTCGCGAGGAGTGACGCGAGATCGGCGAACCTCCGCCGCGCCTCGTCCGAATACGGCAGATCGCCCGGGTCCTCGACGGCCTCGGCCAGCGACACGACCTCAGTGGGATCGGCTCCGGCGGTCGCCTCCGCCAGATCGGCGAGGAGTCGCTCGTCGGGCTGCTCGGCGTCAGCCCCCGAGGCCGTCCAGACGCGACCGAGATCGGCCGCGCGACGGCCCAGGAGGGCGAGATCGCGATCCCCGATGCGCCAACGCGGGCCCGCCAGCAGGCGCAGCATGGACGGATTGGCGGTGACATCGTCGAGCACCTCGAGCACCGCGAGGACATCGAGGATCTCCGGCTGGCTCAGCAAGCCGGTCAGCCCGACGATCTCGACGGGGATCTGCCGGGCCCGGAGCGCTCGGACGATCTCGGTGTTCTCGGCGGTGGCCCGCACGAGGATCGCGATGTCACGCCAGAGGTGATCGGCTCCTGTCTCTCGCGCGCGCTCCCCCGCGGCCGCGACAGCATCCACCAGGGCGTCGATCTCCTCCGCGACACCCATGTGCAGGGCGACCGTGACCTCGCCCGGCGGATTCTCCGGAGCTGCCCGCAACGGGGTGACGATCGGCTTGACGGCATCGTCCTCGTAGTACTCGCGAGCGACGACCGCGGCGAGATCGATGATCTCGGGGGCGCAGCGTCGGGTCACCGACAGAGCATGCCGGGTGCCGGGCAGCTCGTTCTCACCGGCGAAGTCGTCGAGGAAAGCCGCCAGATTGCCGGATGCGGCCCCCCGCCAGCCATAGATCCCCTGCGCCGGATCGCCGACGGCGCTGATGCCCTGTCCGGCGAAGACGGCTCGCAGCAGATCGCGCTGCGCGACCGAGGTGTCCTGGTACTCATCGAGCAGGACCACGTCGAATCGGTCGCGCAGGCTCTGCTGGACCTCCGGGAGCTGAGCGAGCCGCGCCCCCCAGGCCATCTGATCGGAGAAGTCCATCACCCCGGCCTCGAGCTTGGCCGCACGATAGTCGTCGACGAGCCGTGACAACTCGATGCGCTTGCGCGAGGTGGCGACCACGTCACGGTGCAGTTTGAGCTGCTTGGCGACCGACTCGGCCTCGGCGATCACGCGTTCGTCGAAGGCCCGCAGCTGCCCGGTGCTCACCAGATGCTCCGACAGCTGCCCGTCCAGGGCGAGAAGATCGGTGATCGTGGTAGGCATCCACGCGGAGACATGTGTGAGGGTGCCGGTGTGGTCGCGCACGACGCGCGCCGCGATCTGGAAGCGGGTGGCGTCGGCGAGCACGCGCAGATCCGGTTCGACCCCCAGGCGAAGTCCGTGCTCGGCGATCAGCGTGCCGGCGAAGGCGTGGTAGGTCGAGATCGTCGGCTCACCGTGCTCGGAGAAGTCGCCGATCCGCTCCAGCGAGGCGCGGACTCGCGCGGCCAGCTCACCGGCGGCCTTGGCGGTGAAGGTCAAGCCCAGGATCGTCGCCGGGTCGATCTCCTCGTACCCCACCAGCCAGACGACCCGAGCCGCCATGACCGCCGTCTTGCCCGACCCCGCGCCCGCGATGATGGCCTGCTGACGGTGCGGCGGCTCGACGATGGCCGCCATCTGCTCGTCGCTGAAGGGGATCTCCAGGACCTCACGCAGCTGGTCCGGCGATGTCAGCAGCCTCATGTGTCACCGCCGATCGTGAACGTCGTCTTGGCCGGACACACGGTCTCGAACTCGCAGAATGAACAGGTCTGGGGCATCGCCGCGAAGCGCTCGGACCGCATGGTCTCGACCGACGTGCGGATGAGGTCGAGGGCGAAGAACGGCTCGTCGCCGCTGGGGGCGTCCTGGGGTTGCACCTTGGGGTCATCAGGATGCTTGGCTCCAGCCGCCGCACGCAGCTGAACCAGCTCGGCCCCGCCTGCCGGCGCCCCGGGAGCGAGATCGCCGACCGCACCGTGCTGCACAGCGAGCTGGTAGACGCCCAGCTGCGGATGCTCGGCGACATCGGCACCTCGAGGAGGGTTCTTGGAGGTCTTGAGGTCGATCACGTGCACTCGGCCGTCGGCGTCCAGCTCGACACGGTCCATCGACCCACGCAAGACCGCGCGCTCACCGTCCAGCTCCAGCTCGACCGAGAACTCGTGCTCCGCGGCGATCACCCGGCGGGGATTGGCTGCGTGCCAACGCGCGAACCTCACGAGTGCCTCACGGGCCGCGCCCTTCTCGCGTTCGCTGATCCACGGAGCGGCGAAATCCAACTGCCCCCAGACGGCATCGAGGTGACCCATCATCGCCTCGACATCGGGGGCATCCTCGCCGCGACGGACGATGTCGGCGGCGAGCGCGTGCACGATGAGACCGAAGCCCTGAGCCGTGGAGCTGGCACGCGAGCCGCGCACCTCACGCGAGAGGAACCACTTGAGCGAGCAGCTCGTGATGTCGCCGACGGACGAGCCCGACAGTCCGAGGGGCGACTCCGGGTCCTTGATCGGCTCCTCATTGACGGTGAGCTCCCGCACACCCCACCAGCGATCCGGATGCGCGGCGCGACCGGACCAGAGATCGTGCCGCGCGATCTCGGCCAGCATCGCGGCTGCCTCGGACCTCACGGCGGGGTCGCTCGCATCGCCGTAGCGTCGCAACTGGGCGATGACCGCTCGCAGTGAGAGCGGGCGGTGCGGGCGAGCGCGGGGCAACTCGGCCCGATCCTGCGGGCCGAAACCCGCAGCCAGCAGCTCGCGGACGAAGCGAGACGGCTGATCGCCGTCGTCGGTGGGGGTCTCGACCGCCGTGACGACCAGGCGACGACTCGCCCGCGTGCAGGCGACATAGAACAGCCGCCGCTCCTCGCGCAGCCTCTCGGACCGCTCGCCGGCATGCTCCCCCGCGAGGTTCTCCGCGCCGAGCAACGATCCACGGAAGCGCAGATCCGGCCAGCGCTCCTCCTGTACCCCGGCGACGATCACCAGCGGCCATTCGAGCCCCTTGGCCCGGTGCGCCGTCATCAGCCGGACGGCATCGGGACGCATCTGGCTGGTGACGAGCTGGTCGGCAGGGATCTGCTGGGCACGCAGATCGGCGATGAAGTTGATCACTCCGACCCGCCGCTTGCGCTCCTCACCTCGAGCCGCGTGGTGGAAGAGCGCGACGACCGCGTCGAGATCGCGGTCGGCCGCCAGTCGGCCTTCGCCGCCCTCCTCCCACTGGTCGCGCAGGCGGGCCGGCCAACCGGTCCCGTCCCAGAGGGTCCAGAGCACCTGCTCGGGCGGCTCGCCCTCGTCGATCTGCCGAGCCGCGCGACGCAGCAGGACGGCGAGACGACGGGCGAGCTCCACCGCCTCGGAGGTAGCCGGCTCCAGCCGACCGAGACCGAGCATCGCCGGATCGAGCAGGGCATCGGCGATCAGTTCGGGTGAACGGCGATCCGGGGTGCGGCGGCGCAGCGCCCGCCCGACCCGGCGGAGCGCCGGAGCATCGAGGCCGGCGAGCGGACCCGTCAGCAAGGTCTGGGCATGCTCGGGATCGAGGGGGAAACCCCGTGCCACGAGGTCGGCCGCCTCCAGCGCCGACAAGAGCGCCCGCACGGCGGGCTCGGCGACCAGGGGCACCTCGTCGCCGGCGACCTCGACGGGGACACCGGCCGGGACGAGGACTCGCTGCAGCCTCGACAGATCGCTGCCCGAACGCACGAGCACGGCCATCTGCGACCACGCCCAGCCGTCCTCGAGATGAGCATGGCGCAGGACCTCCGCGATGTGCTCGGCCTCCGCGGTGGCCGAAGCGTAGGTCTCGACGAGGACCTCGCCTTCGTAGGGAGCCTCCGATGCGACCTCCCGGTGCCGGCGCAGGACCTGCGGGTCGAGGCTCCCGGGATGTCCGCTCCCGCCGAGAACGGTCTGTGCGGCCGCCAGCACCCGTGGGCCGAACCGGCGCGTCACGCGCAGCGCCATGACCTCGGCTGCGGCACCCGGCACCCCGAACTGATCGGTGAAACGCAGGATCCCGGCGGGATCGGCCCCGCGGAATCCGTAGATCGCCTGGTCGTGGTCGCCGACCGCGATGAGCCCTTGTCCGCCGCTGGTGAGCGCGTGCAGCAGATCCACCTGCATCGGATCGGTGTCCTGATATTCGTCGACCACCACGAGCTTGAAACGGCGACGCAGCTCAGCGGCGGTACGGGGATCGTCCAGCATCCGCCGCGCCGACGTGACCAGTGTCGAGTAGTCGGCGAGGTTGGCCAGGGCGGTGACCTGCTCGTACTCCTCGATGGCCTCGGCGAGGCGCGCCCAGTCCGACCTATCGCGCTCGGCCGCCAGCTGCCGCAGATCGTCGACGGTCAGGCCCTCAGCCGCGAGACGACCCATGAACCCGTCGATCTCGGCAGCGAAGCCACGCGTGCGGAGCGCCTCGCGGAGCGCGGCGGGCCAGGAGGCGGTGTCATGGCCCGCCAGCAGCTCGGTGATGACCGCATCGCGTTCCGGTGCGGTCAGCAGGTCGGCGGGCGCCGCGTACGTCTCGGGGTCACTGAACTCGCGGACCAGTGCGTAACAGAAGGAGTGGAAGGTCAGCGCCGAGACGGCCGATGCGGTGGCGGTGCGGCGAGCACCGATGCGCGCGCGCAGCTCTTCCGCGGCCTTGCGGCTGAAGGTGAGCACGAGGACCTCGTCGGGACTCAGCTCACCGCGCTCGAGACGATCGACGACGACCTCGACGATGGTGGTGGTCTTGCCTGTCCCGGGACCGGCGAGCACCAGCAACGGCCCGCCGCGATGATCGACGACGGCCTGCTGGCTGGCATCGAGCCGCGGGGCGATCGCGGGGGTGTCGTCGGGTGCGACGACGCGGTACTCCAGGGGCATGCTCACATGCAATCAGATGCCACCGACAGCGCGGGGAACATCCACGCGTCCCCGCTTCACGGGGGTGGACTCGCGGGCCCAGTGCTCCTGCGCCTCCATCATCAGCGGCGCCGGGAGTGTGCCGTCGGCGCGCACCACGCGCCACCAGCACACGAGGTGACCGAGTCGCGACATCACCTGGCCGACCTGACGCGGTCCGCCCTGACCGATCTCCTCGGCGATCAGGCCGTAGGTGAGCACCTGGCCCGGGGGAATCGCTTCCACCCGGGCCAGGACACGCTCATCGAACTCTTCGCTCAGAGCCGTTCACTCACCGATCAGTAGGCCGGCTGCGAGGGGTCGATCTGGTCGACCCACGCCGACACTCCGCCGCCCACGTGGACGGCATCGGAGTAGCCCGCGCCCTTGAGCACCGCGAGCGCCTCGGCCGATCGCACACCGGACTTGCAGTACAGCACGACCGGGGTGTCCTGCGAGAGCTGCTCGAAGGCCTTGCCCGAGAGCACGTCTCCCTTGGGGATGAGCACCGAGCCCGGGATCTTGTTGATCTCGTACTCGTTCGGCTCACGGACATCGACGAGCGCGAAGTCGCGTCCTCCGTCGGAGCGCTCCTTGAGCCAGCCGTCGAGGGTCTGGACGCTGATCGTCGAGCCCGCGGCCGCCTCGGCAGCCTCCTCGCTGACCGCGCCGCAGAAGGCGACGTAGTCGTCCATCAGCTCGGTCGGCAGCACGCCCTCGGGATCGCGGCGGATCTTGAGGGTGGTGTAGCGCATCTCGAGCGCGTCGTAGACCATCAGGCGGCCGATCAACGGATCGCCGATGCCGGTGATGAGCTTGATCGCCTCGGTGACCATGATCGAGCCGATCGACGCGCACAGGACGCCCAGCACGCCGCCCTCGGCGCACGACGGGACCATGCCCGGCGGCGGCGGCTCGGGATACAGGTCGCGGTACTGCGGACCCTCCTGGGCCCAGAAGACCGACACCTGGCCCTCGAAGCGGTAGATCGAGCCCCACACGTACGGCTTGCCGAGGATCACGGCCGCGTCGTTGACGAGATAACGCGTGGCGAAGTTGTCGGTGCCGTCGAGGATCAGATCGTACTGGCTGAAGATGTCGAGGACGTTGTCGTTGTCCAGGCGCTCCTGGTGCACGATCGTCTTCACATACGGGTTGGTCTCGGCCACCGACTCCGCGGCGCTGAGCGCCTTGGGCTTGTCGATATCGGACTGGCCGTGGATGACCTGACGCTGCAGATTCGACTCGTCGACGACATCGTCGTCGATGATGCCGAGGGTCCCGACACCGGCGGCGGCCAGGTAGAGCAGCGCAGGGCTGCCGAGCCCGCCCGCGCCGATCACGAGGACCTTGGCGTTCTTGAGGCGCTTCTGGCCGGTCATCCCGACATCGGGGATGATCAGGTGGCGACTGTAACGGCGGACCTCGTCGATCGTGAGTTCGTCGGCGGGTTCCACGAGTGGGGCTACCAAAGGTCTCTCCTTCTCCCCTGGGGTGCTGATGTCGGTACAACCATGCGGACGTGCCTATTGTTCCCTGCCGGCGAGCACGGGCCGGAGGCTGTCCGGATCATGAACGCCCACCCACTACGCTGGCGTGGTGAGTTCCCCCGCCGATGCCCGTCCCCGCACCAGCCGACTGCCTCGCGATGCCCGTCGAGCGCAGCTGCTGGGGGTCGCGCGCGAGGTCTTCGTCGAGCAGGGCTACCACTCCGCGTCGATGGACGAGATCGCCGAGCGTGCCGGTGTCTCCAAACCGGTCCTGTACCAGCACTTCCCCGGCAAGCTCGACCTCTACCTCGCCCTGCTGACCACCTCGGCGGACGAGATCATCGCCGGCGTCACCACGGCCCTGGCCTCCACCACCGACAACCGCCGGCGCGTACAGGCCACGATCGAGCTGTGGTTCGACTATGTCGACGCTCAAGGGCAGTCCTTCCTCCTCGTGTTCGGTTCGGACCTGACCAATGATCCCGAGGTCCGCGACATCGTCGACCGCGTGATCAGCGAATCGGCCTCGGCGATCGCGGAGGTCATCAGCGAGGACACCGATCTGCCCGATGCCGCCGCTCAGCTGCTCGCGGTGAGCCTCGTCGGCATGGGCCACGTCGGTGCCCGCAACTGGCTCTCCGCCGAGTCCACCCTCGGCCGCGAGGAAGCCGTCCAGCTCGTCTCGGCGCTCGCCTGGCGCGGTATCGGCGGCTTCCCCAATCCTCATCGCCAACCCACTGAAGGAGAATGACCGTGGAGGTCAAGATCGGCGTCCAGAACGCCTCTCGTGAACTGTCCGTCGAGACCGACGCCGCGCCCGAGGAGGTGCTGGGCGAGCTGAACACCGCGATCGAGAAGGAGACGGTCTTCACCCTCAGCGATGCCAAGGGGCGGACGGTCGCCGTCCCGGCCGACAAGGTCGCCTACCTGTACTTCACTTCCGACAGCGGTCGCAAGGTCGGCTTCGGCATCGGCGGCTGACCCCCTGCGTCGGGCGGCGGTAGGCAGGACATCTCGGTGATTGAGTAGCCGCGAGGAACGAGCGGCGTATCGAAATCACCCCCGGAATGTGGTCTCGATACGCTCCCTCGTCCCTCGGTCGCACTCGACCACCGAGAAATCAAGCTCATCTACTGGCGGAACCTCTAAGTCAGGTCAGGCGGCGAGGCCGAGCTTGTCCATGCGCTCGGTGTGGGCCTCGGTCAAGCGGGTCAACATGCGCCCGATGACCGTGAGGTCCATGACGGCGCCCGGCCGGTCGGCATTGCCGACGAGCACCGCGGTCAGCGCGTCACGCTCGGCCACCACCGTCTGGGCCTGGCTCAGCGCCTCACCCATGAACCGGCGGCCCCACAGCGCGAGCTTGCCGCCGACCCGAGGCTCCTCGGCGATGGCATCGCGGATGACATCGACGACGAACTCCGAGTGTCCCGTGCCGCTCAGCGTGTCGAGCACGAGCTCACGCGTCTCGGCGTCCAGGAACGCGGCGATCTCACGATAGAAGTCGGCCGCGAGGCCGTCCCCCACATAGGCCTTGAGCAGTCCTTCGAGGAAGTCCTGGGGCTGTGTACGGGCGTGGAAACGCTGGAAGATCGGCTGGAACGGCAGCATCGCGGCGTAGGGGTCCTCCCCCAGCGCGACGAGCCGATCGCGCAGCTGCGCGAAGTGCTCCCACTCCGCGGATGCCATCGCCGCGACCTCGGCCTCCTGGGCCAGCGTCGGGGCCATCTTGGCGTCCTCGGCGAGCCGCTCCCAGGCGCTGATCTCGCCATAGGCCAGCAGGCCCAGCAACTCGACGACGCCTTGACGGTAGGCTGGGTCATCGAAGGCGTTCGGTACGGCGGCGGTCATGCACCGCAGCGTAGCGCGGCACGGCGCGCCATGTGAGGCCGCCCGAACGATACAGACGTGCGACGTCCGCGGACGTCAGAGAAGAAATCCGAGAAGAACCCTGACTACTTTCACCGAGCTGGGCGTCGAAACCGCCATCACCGATGCCCTGGCTGATGTCGGCATCACCACCGCGTTCCCGATCCAGGAGATGACCCTGCAGGTCGGGCTCATGGGCACCGATCTCATCGGCCAGGCGCGCACCGGCACCGGCAAGACCCTCGCCTTTTCCATTCCGGTCATCCAGCGGACCATCGTCCCCGGCGATGCCGACTATGACGAGCTCGCCGCCCCGGGCAAGCCTCAGGCCCTCATCGTCGCCCCGACGCGCGAGCTCGCTCTGCAGGTCGCCAAGGACGTCGACACCGCGTCGAAGAACCGCGGCACCCGCAATCTCACCATCTACGGCGGCGTCCCCTACGAGCCCCAGCTCGAGGCGCTGGAGACCGGTGTCGACATCGTGACGGGTACTCCCGGGCGCATCCTCGACCTCATCAACCGAGGCGCCCTCGACGTCAGCCACGTCAAGTCGCTGGTCCTCGATGAGGCCGACGAGATGCTCGACCTGGGCTTCCTGCCCGATGTCGAGGCCATCCTCGCGCGCACCCCCGAGACCCGCCAGACGATGCTGTTCAGTGCGACGATGCCCGGCGCGATCGTGTCGCTGGCTCGCAAGCACATGCATCACCCGATGAACATCCGCGCGGAGTCCGCCGAGGCCAACCAGACGGTTCCCGCCACCAATCAGTTCGTCTGGCAGGCCCACGACATGGACAAGCCGGAGATCGTGGCGCGCATCCTGCAGGCCGACGATGTCGGCCGGGTCATCGTCTTCACCCGCACCAAGCGCCAGGCCCAGCGCATCGCCGATGATCTCGCCGATCGCGGCTTCCCCGCCTCGCCCCTGCACGGCGACATGGCGCAGAAGGCACGCGAGAAGGCCCTGCAGGGTTTCCGTGACGGTGAAGTCAGCATCCTGGTCGCCACCGATGTCGCCGCCCGCGGTATCGATGTCGCGGGCATCACGCACGTCATCAACTACACGTGCCCCGAGGACGACAAGACCTATGTGCACCGCATCGGCCGCACCGGTCGCGCGGGCGCGAGCGGCACGGCCGTGACCTTCGTCGACTGGGCCGATATCCAGCGCTGGAAGCTCATCAACACCGCGCTCGATCTGCCCTTCGAGGAGCCCGAGGAGACTTACTCGACCTCCGAGCACCTCTTCCGCGATCTCGGCATCGACCCGAACGTCAAGGGACGTCTGAAGCCCGCCGCCCCCAGAGAGCCGAAGCCCAAACAGGGCGACCGCTCGGGCTCGGGGTCCGGCGCATCGTCGCGTAATCGTCAGCGCACCCGTCGTACGTCCGGGAGCTCAGGCGGGTCGTCGGCCGCGCCGACGGATAAGGCACAGGCCTCTTCGGGAGACGCACAGCAGCCGCGTACCGGTGAGGACGGGCAGCCGCGACGCCGGCGTCGTCGTCGCCGTCGTTCCGGCGGTGGTTCGGGCGAGGGGAATGCCGCCTCGGCTCCCGCGTCCAGCTCCAACGACTGACGCCTCCCGCCTCGACGGCGGTGGGCCATCACATACCTGCACCACTCGCGCCATTCGGCCATCCGGCGACGAAGGATGTGATTCCGTGGTCGTCATGGCGACCGCAGAGTCACATCCTTCGTCTCCGTGGGACTAGAGATGTGATTCTGCGGTTGCTATAGCAGCCCTAGAGTCACATCCCTCGTCGCCTCACCTATCGCGAGCAACGAGAGTCGGTGGTTGATGGCTCACCGCCCAGCGCGGCGGTACGGGATGATTCACCGCCCATGCGGCGGAAGGGATCAGACGACGATGACGGGCGTGCCCATCGGGGCCCAGTCCCAGAGGAACGCGGCATCCTCGATGTTCTGCCGGATGCAGCCGGCAGAGAGCGCCTCGCCCAGTTGGTCGAGGGACTGCTCGAGCTGTCCGTCGTGATCGATCGGGATCGCGTGGAAGCCGATCGGCTCGCTCCAGCCGGTCGTGAACTCCACGAAGTACTCCATCGTGCCCGAGTTGTCGAAGCTCGTGGCGTTCCGGTATCGGGCGCGCACCTCATAGGATCCCGGGTCGAGGTTGTCGAAGCGGCTGCCGGAGACCAGATACGTGGACGTGACGGTGTCATCGTCTTCCACGAGCCACACCCGTTGATCGTCCTGGCTGAACACGACCCGGCGCCCCTCGCCCGAGTCGGCGGGAACGGCCGGCACCGCGTCCTCCGCGGCCGGCTCCTCGGGCTGCGGCTCGGCCGGCGGGGCAACCTCCTCGGCCAGCACGGGCAGCGTCGCACGGACCAGCGCGGGAGTCTCGTCGGCGTCACCGGCGCTCGACGACGGAGCGAGGATCGCCGTCAGCCCGACCGCGAGAGAGACGGTCACCGAGCCGAAGAACATGGTTCCGCGGGCCCGCATCCGGTGGGAGTTGCGACGGTGCTTACCCATCCAGGAACCCCCGGGCGATCGCTCGATAGGCGTCCGCACCCTTGTGATTCACCGACGTCGCGAGGATGGAGCGGCCGATCGCGGGCGCCTCGGCGAAGCGGATCGACTTGGGAATGGGCGGTTCGAGGACCGTCAGATCGTAGGTCTCGGCGATCGCCGTGCGGACATTCTGTGCGTGTCGGGTGCGGCCGTCGTACATCGTCGCCAGCACGCCCCGGATGACCAGATCGGGGTTGATGAACTGACGCACGTCGTAGATCGTGTCGAGCAGCTGGCCGACGCCGCGGTGGGAGAGCGTCTCAGCCTGCAAGGGGATGACGACCTCGTCGGCGGCGGAGAGTGCACCTACCGTCAGCACGCCGAGCGCCGGCGGGCAGTCCAGCAGGATCCAGTCGTAGTCCGAGCGCACCTTATCGAGCGCGACCCTGAGCCGCTGCTCGCGACCCGTCCGGGTGACGAGCTGCTCCTCGGCCTGTGTGAGCGCGATGCTCGCCGGCAGGAGATCGACGCCGTCGTCGGTCTCCAGGATGGCCTCGATGGCGGGCACCTTGCCGAGCAGAACCTCCCCGACCGTGACATCGAGCTCCTCAGGATCGATGCCCAGCGAGAACGTGAGACTCCCCTGGGGATCGAGATCGACGACGAGCACCCGCTGGCCTTCCTCCGCGAGCGCAGCACCGAGGGAGGCGACGCTCGTGGTCTTGGCCACGCCGCCCTTCTGGTTCGCCAACGCGATGGTCGTCGTCACGTGCCCATTGTGCCATCGTCGCCACCGGTCGCGCGGTCGATCCACATCGGACACCGCATCGCGCGGGTGGCATGCTGGCGCCATGACTGCGCGTGCCCTCGTCACCGGACCGACAGCGGGGATCGGTAAGGCCTTCGCCCGGCAACTCGCCAAGGAGGGCGTAGACCTCGTTCTGGTCGCGCGCGATGAGGATCGATTGACCGAGCTCGCCGACGAACTGCGCCGCGCCCACGGCGTCGACGTCGAGATCCTGCCGGCCGATCTGACCGACTCCGGCGCGCTCGACCGGGTCGCCACGCGGCTGGCCGACGACTCGCGGCCGATCGGCCTGCTGGTCAACAACGCCGGCGCGTCGATCGCGGGCTGGTTCGGCGCCACCGATATCGCCCTGGAGGATCGCCAGCTCGATCTGCTGGTGCGCGCTCCGATGCACCTGATGGACGCGGCGCTCAAAGCGATGTCTCGGCGCGGCTACGGGGCGATCGTCAACGTGGCGAGCGTCGCGGCCTTCACCCCGCGGGGAGCCTATTCGGCCCACAAGTCCTGGCTGGTGAATCTTTCGCTGTGGGCCCACCTGCAGTACGCGGACGCCGGTGTGGTCGTGCAGGCGCTCTGCCCCGGCTTCACCCGCACCGAGTTCCATCAGCGCATGGACGCCGATATCTCCGATATCCCGGACTGGATGTGGCTGAAAGCCGACGAGGTCGCGGCGGCATCGCTCCGCGATCTGCGTCGCGGGAAGGCGCTGTCGGTGCCGACCGCCAGGTACCGGGCGTTGTCCACGCTCGCCAGGCACGCGCCGATCCGGCTCGTCGCGGCCGCAGCGAAGCGAGGTCGCTGATGAGCGTCCCGCAGACCCTGGCGATCCCGGACGGTGTCGAGGTGACGCGGATCGCGTCCGAACGCTGCGAGCACGCGGTGCATCGGGCGGCTCCTGCCGGAGAGGTGCGCGGGTCGATCCTGCTGGTCCACGGGTGGACGGGGAGCAAGGAGGACTTCACTCCGATCCTGCCGTTGCTGGCGGCGCACGGCTTCGATGCCCTCGCCTACGACCAGCGCGGCCAGTACGAGACCCCCGGCGAGCCGGATGACGACTACAGCCTCGACGGCTTCGCCCAGGATGCTCTGGCCCTTGCCGAGACTGCCTTCGGCACCGCCCCGTTCCATCTCCTGGGGCATTCCTTCGGCGGCCTCGTGGCCCAGCAGGCCACAGTGACGGCCCCTGAGCTCGCCGCCTCGCTGAGCCTGCTGTGCACCGGTCCGGGTGCGCTCGGGGACTCCCCCACCCGTCCGCTCAAACACGTCATCGCCGCGATCGGCCAGCTTCCGCTGCTGAAGATCCATCAGTTGCGCGAGCAGGGCATCAAGCGGCCGGCCCAGATCACCGCCTTCCTCGCGCGTCGCTTCACCTCGCAGTCGCAGGCGGCCCTCGCGGCGATGACCCAGGCGCTGATCGACGCGCCGGACATCATCGACGATGTCGCGCGCACGGGGGTGCGGACGTGGGTCGGCCGTGGGGAGGACGACGACGCATGGTCCTTCGAGGCGCAGGAGGAGATGGCGCGACGGCTCGGCACCCACGTCGTCATCGTTCCCGACGCGGGCCACTCGCCCGCCGTCGAGTCTCCCGGGGCGCTGATCGACGCCTGGCTGCCCTTCCTCATCAGCTGAGCATCGAGACTCGCCCGGCTTCGTTTCCGCCCGGGGATCAGCCGACGATGGCGCGCAGGGCCGCGACGTGATCGCGATAGGCGCGCCGGCCCTCTGTGGTCAGGGATGCCCAGGTGCGGACCCGCCGGTCCCGGGTGCCCTTGGTGACGGTGACGTATCCGGCCTCGTCGAGGGCCTTCACCTGCTTGCTGAGGACGGACTCGCTCACCCCCAGCACTTCGCGGAGAGCCGCGAACTCCACCTGGCCGACCGTGTCCAGGGCGGCACAGATCTGTAGCCGGTGCGGCGCGTGGATCACGGTGTCGAAGCCCTCGACGCCGGTACTCATGAGGCCTCCCGCAGCGCGCGCCGGTAGTCGCGATCCCACTGCGGCCCGACGACGGTCCAGAGCAGCACGGTCACCACCGCGAAGACCGTGGCCACCACCAGACTCTGGGTGATGGCGGCGACGATGAGACCGACCGCGAAGGGCACGATCATCAGCCAGTAGCGCCATGCCTCGCGAACGAAGGGATTGCCGAAGTCCCAGGTACCGGTGCTGCGTCGATACCAGAAGACAGAGCTGAGCACGATCGCCAGGGCTACCGCGAAGATCACGGGCTGCCACCCGCGTGCCGCCATCGACACCGTCAGCAGGGCCGCGCCTACCCCGAGGTAGGCGTAGAAGCCCGTCGGGGCGGCCGCGCGATCGGCGATCCCGGCCCGAACGTCCTCGATGGATGCCAGCGCCTCGCGCGCCGCAGCGTCGTCGTCGAATGCATCTTGACTTTCCATACCGGAAACTCTAACGCTGACTTTCCATAACGGCAAGCCGATGAGGAAAGTCAGCGGAGTGCGGCCCGGATCGCCCGCCGCGCGACCGGCCCGAGGCCGTCGAGCGTGCTGGCCAGCGAGCTGAGCGTCGCCAGCGCCCCGTCCGACTCCGCGGCGCGCACCGGTGCGGTGAGCTCGATGCCGATGAAGGACGACGAGACCAGATCCGCGAGCTCGCCGGCCGATACGAGCTCACCGAAGGGCGAGCCCACGAGCAGGCGCTGGGCGACCTCTCGCACGCGTTCGGTCCACAGGTCCAGCGCCGCCCTCGACACCTCCGCCATCGCCGGATCGGTCTGCGCCGCGGCGAGCGCCTGCCCCAGGATCGCGACGCTGCCCGCCTCGCGTTCCTCACGCCGCACGCGCACGGCAAGGTCCACCAGCCCGGAGAAGCTGTCGACCGTGTCGAACTGCGTGGCGTAGCGGTCGACCCGCTCCTGCGTGGCGGCCAGACAAGCCGCGCCGATCAGCTCGGCGACACTGCCGAAGTGGTAGAAGACGAGCCCCTGTGCGAGCCCCGCTCGCTCGGCCACCGTCCGAGCAGACACCTTCGCGATGCCGTCCACGCGCATGGCCTCGATGGTGGCATGCACGAGCCGGCGCTTGGTCTCCTGCGATTTCGGCGTGGTCACCCGCTCAGCCTAGGTCGAAGGAGCCAGAACACCGTGCACGCACCCGCCGCACCGATCGCCGCGACAACACCGCCGACTACCGCCAGGGCGACGGCAAGGGAGAGCCCTGACCCAGCCGCCCAGATGAGAACGGCGCTCGACCCCGCCACCACCTGACCGCAGATGGTGAGCAACGCCGCCGACACCCACGGGCCCTGCCGCCGCGCGATGCCCTCGTAGAACAGCACGGACCAGCGCCACGGACGGCAGACTCGGCAACACGGCACGCACGCCGACCTCGAGCGGCGACAGCGCCATGAACTCGATGAGATATCGAGTGAAGGTGGGATCGAAGGAACTAGCTCCACGAGCCTGCATCCACTCGACACCACCGGACACGATCACGACGACCCCCGACAGGGACACCGTCATGGCCACCACGAGAACCGGGAGCCGGCACACCGCCCCAGGGAGCCGCGACGAGGCTCGCGTCGCCAACCTGGCGGCACGCGGCGGACCGGAGCTCGCCCGCTCCCGTTCCGACCCCCGTTGCCGAACCGGAGTCCGAGCAGCGTGGCGATCACCGCGACCGGCACGACGACGATCATGAACGGCGCTGCCGCCGTGGGAACAAGGCAGATCGCGGTGGCGAGGCCGACAGCCACCGCGACCCCGGCCCGGGCGTCGGCATGATCGTGACGTTCGGCCAGCAAGGGATACAGCACGGTCGCGACGATCATGCCCGGCAGGCACAGGACTACCCCCACAGGAACGCCGTACACGGCACCGGCGACGGCGTAACCGACGGCTGTCACGATCGTCCCGTGCTCACCGATCCCGGAGAGGGCGCCCAGCAGTGCGCCGAGGAGCCCGCCTGTCACACATCCGGCGATCAGCGCCCGACCGGCGATCTCCCAGCGCGGCATCACGGCCAGGACGCCTCTCGCGCGGGCGGAAGGGACCGTTCTCGGGTCGGTAGCAGGGAGGTCGGCGGCGGTCCCGTGTCGAACTCGGCCGTGAAGCGGCCCTCGTAGCCGAAGATCGGACCGCAGAGAGGATGGTCGACCCGCACCGCGATGACGTACTGCCCGGAGCTCTCGTCGTAGGACTCGCGCACCCGAGCGTGCCCCGTCGCCCACGCGGGCAAGGGCCACCAGCGACCCAGGGCGATCGACTGCGCCGTGCTGCTCAGTTCGAGACCACCGTCGCGGACCTCGAGTTCGAGCGCCGCGGCGACATGGTGGTGGGTGCCGAGGAAGTCGACGATGCCGCGCTCGGGATCGAGGACCATCGCCGCGTCGAAACGCCGCCGCAGGCCGGGCGCCACCTCGAAAGTCCGCACGAAGGACACGGCCTCGCGACCGAAGGCGTCCCCATATCCGCAGTTCTCGATCGTGAACGGGATTTCGGTGCCGGACTCGGGGAACAACAGATGGCGACCTGCCCCGAGGGCGAGGAACGGTGTCATATAGGCGGGGCCTCGCCAGATCCGGCTCATGACGCCCCGGCCGATACTGCGCTGACCGGGGACCAGCGCGAAACGCCGCTGCATCGCGGGATGCAGCTCGCCGAAGGCGTCCCCGAGCGCCTGTCGGAAGATGCTCATCGCGGCGCCTCCACCTGGGCCGACTGCCTCGGCGCGGACGCCGAGGCCCTGTCGGGAGGTGTCCGCAGGCACCGGCGCGCCGAGGGCACGCGGGAGGGCACCGGGCGCAACGCCAGCAGCGCCACCACGGCGGCCGCGGGCACCGACCACGCGGCGAGGAGAAGGACGGGCATCACCCTGGCGGTGACGTCCAGCAACGCGAAGACGAGCGAGAGCCGCGGCGATTGGCCGGTCTGCACCCACAGTCGCAGACGATCGAAGGACCATGCCGTCGCCCACCCCATGAGCGGTCGCACCAGACGATCGAGACCGCGATAGCGGGGCTCGTAGTCGTAACCGGTCAGGAACCTCACCCCGCCCTCGCCGGTGGGCACGTAACGCCAGTAGCCCGACCCCTGAGCGATCGGCGAGAGGCGATGCGAGGAGGCGAAGCGCAGTGAGGAGGTTGCTCCTCCGTCCGCACGCTCGCGAGTCCCGGCATGAGCGCCGAGGCCGTGGACGCCGAAGGTCGAATAGCGGAACCGGCCCGGCGCCGTGGCGACGATGCTCCCGAATCGCAGGTCCCATCGCGCGTGATTGCTCGGCACCTGCGTGAGGTGCCAGATCCGGGCCATCGGAGCGTCGATCCGGGTCTCGACGTAGATCCTCCGGTACATGAACATCTCCTTTTTGAGCAGTCGATCAAAAAGGAGATTACAAGATATTGAGCGGTTGCTCAAGTGATGGATTCAGCCCAGCAGCCGGGCGAACTGTTCGGGATCCGTCAGATTGGCGCCGAGGGGGAAGCCCACTTTGCCCGTGCCGTGATAGTCGCTCGACCCGGTCCGGATGAGGCCGAGTTCGTCCGCCATGCCCGCGAGCGCCTCGCGATCCTTCGCATCGTGATCGTTGTGATCGACCTCGATGCCCGCGAGACCGATGTCCGCAAGATCGGCGAACACCCGCAGGTCGAGCACCTCACGGCTCTCACGCGCCCACGGGTGGGCGATCACCGCACGTCCACCCGCTGCGACCAGCAGCTCGATGGCACGCGGAAGATCGGCGGCATAGCGGTCGACATAGGCGGGCTTGCCCGGCGAGAGCAGGGTGGCGAAGGCCTCCTCACGCGAGGCGATGTAACCCTTGGCGATCAGCGCGTCGGCGATGTGCGGACGCCCCGAGGAGATCGCATCGGCCGCGACGGCGCGTACGTCTTCTTCCGTGATCGCATAGCCCAGCTCGTTCAACCGCGCGATCGTCAGCGGAAGGCGGTCATCGCGGCCACCGAGCACTCGCTCCAGCTCCTCGACAAGGGGCTCATAGGAGGGATCGAACTCGTAGCCGAGCAGATGCACGCTCGCACCCGCGTATCGCGTGGAGATCTCGATCCCTCGCACCACCCGGATACCGCCGACATCATCGGCGGTCGCCTGGGCTTCCTCCCAGCCCGCGGTGGAGTCATGGTCGGTCAACGCCACGATGTCCAGACCGGCGCGCTCACGCGCGTTGCGGACGAGCTCAGCAGGAGTGTCCGTGCCGTCGGAACGATTCGAGTGCGTGTGAAGGTCGATGCGCACGCCCCCAGGCTAGGGCATGCGCTACCAACTGGTGACGTTCCACCGCTTGACGACCGGCGTGCCGCGATCGGCGCTGAGCACCGAGTAGGTGGCGGTGTCGAGGTCGAAGATCCGGCCCTGCTCGACGACGAGGCCGAGCCAGCGGGCCGCGAGGACGCGCAGGCTGTGGCCGTGAGCGAAGACGAGCGTGCGGCCCGGCTCCCGTGCGAGGTCGACGACACGGTCCAGCCGCACCCCCACCTCCCGCGCGCTCTCGCCGTTCGGGCACGGATGGGTCCAGACGGTCCAGTCGGGGACGCTCTCACGGATGGTCTCGGTCGTCAGGCCCTCGTAGTCCCCGTAGTCCCATTCGACGAGGTCCGGGTCGACGATCGCCTCGTCGAAGCCGGCCAGCTCTGCCGTGCGCTGGGCGCGTTGCCGAGGACTCGTCAGCACCCGGTCGAAGGCGATATCGGCGAGGGCCGGCCGCAGCGTCTCGGCCTGCCGCTCGCCCTCCTCGGTCAGCGGCAGATCCGTGAACGACGTGTGCCGCCACTCACGACTCCACTCGGTCTGACCATGTCGGACGATCCACAGCTCGGCGTCGGGAGCGAGTACGTTCACGCCGCCACGCTACTGCGCGGGACGGCGGTCGGCTCATGTGGCATTCCACAACGCCCGGTAGTAATCGATGCGCTCGATATCGGGTTCGAGGCCATACGTCTCCCAGAACAGGCCTTCATCGGGGTCCTCGAAGTTCCACGCCAGCGACATCGTGGCGACGGCCAGATCCGCCCATCGGTCGGCCGCCCCCGATCGCCCCACGTCGACGGTCGCCGCGAAACGCGCGTCGTCGCCGAGGAGCGTGTTCGGTGCACAGGCATCGCCGTGACAGACGACCAGCAAGTCGACGTCGGGGGCGGTGAGGAGCGAAGCAGGCACCTCGCGCCCCGCCGACACCGCTTCGGTGATCCGAGCTTCCACACCCCAGTCGAAGGGGCACGTGGCGACCGGTAGGGAGTGGAGGGCCCGCAGCCCCTCGGCCACGGCCCTGACGGCCTCCTCGGGACGACGCGTCCACGTCGGGTCGACCGCCGAGCGCGCCGGGAGAGCTGCTGTGACCAACAGCTCCTCGTGGCCCCGGACGACGAGATCGAGCACCGCGGGAACCGGATGCCGGCCCGCCAGCCAGCGGAGTCGCTCAGCCTCGGCTGAGAGGGACTCGCCCGAGCCCGCCGGGTTCCACTTGAGGTACCGAGGGCGCGTACCGCCGACTCGGCCGGTCAGCCCGCCCACCTCGTTCTGCCAGACCAGCGTCACCTCCCCCGCCGCCATCTCACGCATGAGCGCCGGCACGGGGTGGCCGGGAGGAGGCGCACCGGCGAGGCTCACCGGGGAACGAGCACCCAGTAATCGAGGTCGAGCAGCACGTGCGGCAGGTACTTGCCATCCTCGCCACGAAGCGTCATCGACTCGTCACGCCCCTTGGTGGCGACGAGCCTCAACCGCAGCGCGCCGACACCCGGTGCGGTGGTCTCTGCCGTGTCGAGCACCTCGGACCAGGCATAGACCGTGTCGCCGGCGAAGGCGGGCGATGTGTGTGCCCCGGCATTGATCGCGGCGATCAGCTGCGCATTGGCGAGTCCGTTGAAGGAGAGCGCCCGGGCCATCGAGATGACGTGGCCTCCGTAGACCAGCCGGCGGCCATCGGGGCGCGCCTCGGTGTTGAAGTGCACCTTGGCGGTGTTCTGCCAGAGCCGCGTCGCCATCATGTGCTCGGGATCGGTGAGGGTGACGCCGTCGACGTGGTCGATCTTCTCTCCCACCGCGTAGTCGTCGAAGCGGTGCGGCTCGCCGGCGGCGACGAGGTCGTAGTCGGTGAAGTCCAGGCCCTCGGGGATGATCAGATCATCCGCGGCGACCACCGTGGCGAGCTCGGGGACGAGGGTCTCGGGGGCCGGAGCGTCGATATCGCGCTTGTGCACCATGACCCAGCGGGCCCACTCCAGTGCGATCTCGCCCCGCTGGTTGGTGGCGGTCGAGCGCACATAGACCACGCCGCTCTTGCCGTTCGAGTTCTGCTTGAGGCCGATGACCTCCGAACGCGTCGAGAGCGTGTCTCCGGGGACCACCGGACGGTGGAAGCGGCACTCGGCGTAACCCAGGTTGGCGACCGCGTTGAGCGAGACATCCGGGACGGTCTTGCCGAAGGCGATGTGGAAGGCCACCAGATCCTCGACCGGTGCCGGCGACAGTCCCACGGAGGCAGCGAACTCGACCGATGACGGGATCGCGAAGCGGGTCGGGTACAGCGCCTGGTACAGCGCCCGGTCGCCCTCGGTGACGGTCCGCGGAGTCGCGTGTTCGATCACCTGCCCGACGGTGAAGTCCTCGAAGAAGTTGCCCGGATTCGTCTTGGTCATGTCATCCTCGCGTTCGGTGGCCTACGGCACACATCATGGCCGATCGCGGACGCGAGAAAGTTACTGCCCCGTCACCTCGGGGCGTCAGAACGCCGAGGCCGCACCCGGTCGGTGCGCGAGCAGCTCCTGGCCCTGGGCCAGGAACTTGTGCTCCACCAGCACCTCGAACTTGCTGGGCAGGATGGTCTTGACACTGGAGAAGTCGCGCTGTCCGCGCTGCATCGCATAGGACACGGCGGCGAGGATGCCACCCCAGACGATGCCCAGCACGAGGCCGGTGAGAACCGCACCGAACCACTGGCCCTCGGCCGCGAAGATGCCCAGCAGCAGGCCCACCAGCAGGCCGAGCCAGGCGCCGGCCCCGACACCGCCGAGGATCGCGCGACCCCAGGTCATGCGTCCGGTGACGCGCTCGAGCTGCTTGAGCTCGGTACCGACGATGAGAACGTTCTCGACGGGGAACTCATTGTCCGAGAGGTAGTCGACCGCCTTCTGCGCGTCGGCGTAATCATCGAAGACGCCGAGCGACTGCGGGTACTCGAGGGAGAAGATCTGTGCCATGCCATCAGTTTAGTCCGTCGAGCGGGTCCGGGCAGTGAGTCGAGCGTCTCCCCCGGCCCGCTGGGGTGACGGCCACCTCGGACGGGAGAATGGGATCATGCGACTGCTGATGCTCCGTCACGGCCAGACCCCGGCGAACGTCGCGGGCGCCCTCGACACCGGTGCTCCGGGCCCTGGGCTGACGGCCCTGGGACAGTCACAGGCCGAGGCCGTCCCTGGGGCGCTCTCCGACCTGTCGATCGACGCGCTGATGATCTCGCCTCTGGTCCGCACCTCCTTGACGGCCACGCCCCTCTCCCGGGCACTCTCCATGGAGCCGCAGACCCTCGAGGGCATCCGGGAGGTCGAGGCCGGCGATCTGGAGATGAGGACCGACGGTGCTTCGCATCGGGCCTATCTCGAGACGGTGTTCTCGTGGGGCCGCGGACGTCTCAACCAGCAGATGCCCGGAGGGGACGACGGCCACGCCTTCTTCGACCGCTTCGATCGCTCCATCGCCCAGATCGCCGATGCAGGCTGGCAGCGAGTCGTCATGGTCTCGCACGGCGCGGCGATCCGCTGCTGGGCGAGCGCGCGCGTCGCCGGGGTCGACATCGACACGGTCGAGCGCACGCCCCTGGCGAACACCGGGCTCGTGGAGATCGAAGGCGACCCCCGCTCGGGCTGGCGTCTGGTCAACTGGAGCACGACTCCGGTGGGCGGCGCACATCTGACGGCTCCCGCCGCGGACGATCCCACCGGCGACACCATCGAGAACGCCTGACGCCCGCCGGGACGCTGGGGGTCCCCGAGGACCCGGTGTGCGACCAGGGCGGTGGTCCGGGATCGACCAGTCGGAGCGTCGTCACCGATCACGGTCATCGTGTCGATGCGGAGGATCAAGGCTGCGGTGCACGCCGCATCGCATCGCTGAATCACAGCGCGGTTCAGCCGGCTCGTGGAAGACGGGTAGCCGGTGGGTGTGTGGGGAGGCGTCGTCGTCGGTGGCGTGGGTCGGCTCCGGGGAGGAGGCGGCCATGGCGGTCGGTGAACTCGTGGGTCGTGGGGTCGATGACCAGGCTCCCGGCATGGACCGCTCTATGGCATCTGGGACATAGTCCGATGAGGTTGGCCAGGTTGGTGGGTCCGCCGCGGGACCACCAGATGATGTGATGGATATGCACCACGGGCGCCCGACAGCCAGGTGAGGCGCATTGGTGTCCTTGTCGGGCGAGGACCGCAGTCCGTTGCCTGGGCGTCGCCAACCGGCTGGATCTGCCGACGTCCAGGACTCCGTCCTTACCCCCGACCGCGATGGGGGTGATGTCTGCTTCGCAGATCATCTCCTGCAGCTGGCGGATGCCGATGGTCCCAAACCCCACCAACTCCCCAGACCCGGCATCGTCCATCAACGTCGACGCGTCGATCGTCAGGGCCAGGTGCGGACGCACCCCCTTATCGCACGGTAGCCCGCTCTCCAACACCGAGTCGAGGAGTCGTTCCAGCCCATCGACCCGCCGCTGGGCACTCGTGCGCGGATCATCGGCACCCGATGGTGCCGACAGCGACTGCAGGAGGGCGGTGAGTTTCGCGCCGGTGGTCGAATTGAGGAACCCGTTGATGTGAACACCGTCGGGAACCGGATTCACCTGGATATCCTCACGGGCCATGCCATCGATCCACGCCTGATCCAACTCATCGGGATACACCGCATCCCGCAACGCACGGACCACCTGACGCAGAGCCGCCGGTTCGTGAGACGAGGCCACGTCCAACAGCTCCGGAAGCAGGTCACGGGTGTGTCCCGGACCGACATGCGTGACCGCATACGACAGATGCTTGACGTGTTCCAACGACATCCCACCCGCTGAGGCCAGCTCGGCGGCCTCGGGGATCTGTTTCAGGGTCACCCCAGACCTGACCAACTCACTCGCCCGCCGCGAGCTCACCCGCAACTGATCACGCAACCACGCCTTCACCGAGCTATACCCCTCACCCTCGTGCTCGAGGGTCTCGGACATCTCAGCCGTCAGTTGAGCCTGGGCAGCGTCCACCGCATTCCGCACCTCTTCCAACGCCCGCAACGCATCCGTCGAAGGCGCGAACGCCTCCAACAACGCCGCGGTCTCCCGCAGCCGCTGCGCCAGATCCCCCGAACTCATACACCTATAGTATCGAACAAAAATTCGAACATCAAGAGATGGTGGCGACTTTCTTCGTTGGCCTGCCGGGATACGGAAGATGTGACTCCCTGGCAGTCATAGCAACCGCCGAGGCACATCCTTCGTCACCACCAGACCAGGCGGCCGCATCGTGAAACGGCTCAGCCGCGCGGACGCCAGCGGCCGAAACCACCCTCAGTGCTGATCGTCTGCCCGACGATCCACCGAGCCTCATCGGTCAGCAGCCACGCGATCAGCCGAGCCGGGTCGTCCGGCTCGCCGTACCGACCGAAGGGGAACATCGGTCCGACCGACCGCATCATGTCCTCGGTGAGATAACCGGTGTCGACAGGACCGGGATTGACCGTGTTGACTCGAATGCCGCGATCGGCCAGCTGGTCCGCGATGGTCGTGGTGACTCCGGCGATCGCCGCCTTGGCCGCCGCGTAAGCCACCTCGCCCGGCATCGGCCCGAGTCCCTGGCCCGATGTCAGGAAGACGATCGAGCCGGATGCTCCATCCTCGTGCTGCGCCGCGAAGGCCTGCGCCAGCAGGATCGACGCGCGCGCGTCGACCGCCCAATGACGGTCGAGCTCGACCGCCGTGAGCTCGCCGAGAGCACCGTCCGAGCCGCTGAGCGCCTGGTTGCACACCAGCGCGTCCACGCGCCCGAACTCCTCGACAGCGGCCGCGATCACGTGTTCCGGCACGCCCTCCTCGGCGAGATCGGCGTGCAGATCGACCACCCGCGCATCGCCGACGAGGTGAGTGCGCACACCGTCGAGCACGAGGCCGAGGTCATCGGAGCCCCACGGCTGCTCGTCGTCATGTGGCGAGAAGTGGTGGCAGAAGACGCTCGCACCATAGGCCGCGAGCCGGCAGGCGAGGGCGTAGCCGATCCCCGCGCGGCGGCTGACCCCGGTGACCACCACGGACCGGCCACGTAGAGGCAGTGGCTCGCGGGCCAGTTCGCTCGTGCGCGCGGGGTGCATGAGCCCAGTAGATCAGACGGGGATCGGCTACCGTCTCGAGGAATGGAGTCGCCTGTGGATGCCATCACCGAGAAGCTGATCGCGCCCGTCATCGACCATGTGCGACGGCATGATCCCGGGACGGTCGCCGGCTTCTACCTCTACGGTTCGGCGATCTCCCGGCTCCGCCCCGACAGCGATGTCGACCTGTTGCTGCTCACACGCCGCTCCCTCACCGCGGACGAGCGCGCCAATCTGATCACGCTGCTGCTGGCTCACTCCGGCTGGCCCGGCCACGCGGAGCGCTTCCCAGAAGCCGCGGACAGACGTCCGCTCGAGTTCACGAGCCTGGTCCTCGACGACATCGTTCCTCTGCTCGAATGGCCGTCGCGGGACTTCCAGTACGGCGAGTGGAAGCGCGCCGAGCTCATCGACGGAGCACTGTCACCGCCCACGAGGGATCCCGACATCGTCACACTGCTGGCCACTGCCCACGCCGGGCATCGAGCGCTGTTCGGCCCGCCCCTGGAAGAGCTCGTCCAAGCCGTCCACCCAGACATGCTGCGCCGCGCGGTCGTCGCCAGCATCCCCGGACTGCTCGACGACCTCGACGGCGACGAGCGCAATGTCCTGCTGACCCTCGCGCGCGCCGTGGTGACGGCCCGCGACGGCCGGATCGTGTCCAAGGACGCCGCGGCTGACCGGGTCGCCGCGCATCTCGACGGACATGACCGAGCACTGCTCGAACGGGCACGGGACGGCTATCGCGGCATCGTCGACGACGACTGGAGCGGTCTCACCGGCGAGGCCGCCTCGCTGGCGCGACGTCTGGCTGAGCTCGCGGTCGGCCTGGAAACCTAACGTTCGCGCTGGGCGAAGTCCGCGATGAGTTCCGCGAGAAGCTCGGGCCGGTCCTCTGCCACGAGCGTCGCCGCGTCCTCGATGACCTCCAGCCGGGAATCGGGGTAGAGCGCCTCGAGCCGGGGGCCGTGGACGGCGGGCATCAGCCGATCCTCGGCGGCCCAGACGATCAACACCGGCTTGGTGAACGATCTCCACTGCTGCGATAGCCGGAGCAGCTCGGCACGAGACGGGTTGCCGGTCGCGAAGGCGATGAAGTCACGCCGGATGCGCCGATCCGCCATCGCCGGACGGAACCAGTCGATGATCAGCTCATCGGGCAGACCGACGACCGACATACCACCGTAGCCGCGCTTCATCTGCCGGAAGACCCGCAGGCCCATCAACCGCAACAGCAGCCAGAAGCCACCAGGGATCCTGCCCGCGATGTTCATGATCTTCGCCGGACCGGGCGGGAAGTTGTCGAAGGCCTCGCAGGCCACCAGCACCAGGCCACCGATGCGGTCGCTGCGTCCGTCGTTGATGAGGAACTGACCCCCACCCCAGTCGTTCAGCACGAGCGTGACGTCGTCGAGGTCGAGCGCATCGAGGAAGTCCCCGAGGATACCGGCCACGCCACGCTGCGAGAGATCGGCACCGGAACGCATCGGCAGGCGATGACCACCGAGCGGCAAGGTGGGCGCGATGATCCTCATGCCCGGCAACAACGGGACGACCTTGCGCCAGACCCGGTGGTCCATCGGAACGCCGTGGCAGAGCACGATCACAGGGCCGTCTCCGCCGGTGTCCTCGTAAGCGAGGGGTCCGGCCTCCAGCTCGACGAACGGCATCGCTGCACCTCATCCGGTCGTTCTCTGAGTCGTCCACCATCCTCGCAGGCAACACGGCCGGCGCGGAAGGCTTCGCCCCGCAGCCACCTCGTGTTCACGCGAGCGCTGTCCGATCGTCGTCTGCCGTGCTTAGCGTCTCGCCACGTGCATCGACGACTTCTCTCCTTGACCGCCGCGGCGGCTCTGGTCCTCGGGACCTCCGCCGCGGGCGCAGCCACCACTCAGTACCCCGCCGACACCGATCCGGCCGGATCGCTGACCCCGCTCGGCACCCATCACAGCGGCCAGTTCGACGAGAGCGCCGCGGAGATCGTGGCCTTCCACGCCGGCACGCAGCGCACCTTCGTGGTCAACGCCTTGTCCGGCCAGATCGACGTGCTCGATGCCTCGGATCCGACTTCACCGGTCCAGGTGGGCACGATCGCGGCACCGGAGGGGGTGGTGAACTCCCTCTCGGTACGCGAGGACGGCCTCGTGGTCGCCGCGATCGAGGCACCGACGAAGACCGATCCCGGACACCTGCTGTTCGCCGACGCGACCACACTGCAGAACCTCGGCACCGTCGAGGTCGGCGCACAACCCGACATGGTCAGCATCTCGCCCGACGGCGCCTACGCAGTCTCGGCCGACGAGGGCGAACCCGCCGACGACTACAGCGCCGACCCGGAGGGGACGGTCAGCGTGGTCACGCTGCCCGATGAGCTCACCGCCCCGGGCCAGGAGGCCGTTCGCACCGCGACCTTCCACAACTGGGAGGAGAACGGCCCACGCGACCTGCCCGAGGAGGTCCGGATCTTCGGACCCGAGGTGAACGCCGATCGTCCCGTGTCGGCCAATCTCGAACCCGAGTACGTCGCCATCGACGGCACCACCGCCTACGTGACTCTGCAGGAGAACAACGCGATCGCGGTGGTCGACCTCATCGGCGCCCAGGTGACCGACCTCTGGCCGATGGGTTTCAAGGATCACAGCCAGCCGGGTATGGGCTTCGACGCCTCGGACCGGGACGACGCGATCGCGATCGAGCCTCAGCCGGTGCTCGGCATGTATCAACCCGACGGCATCGGTGCTTACTCCGCGGGCGGACAGACCTATCTCGTGACCGCGAACGAAGGCGACTCGAGGGAATGGGGCGACTACGCAGAAGGCGCCCGCGTCAAGAACCTCGGCAAGGACGGCCTGGCGCCGATCTGCGAGGATGCTCCCGCCGCCGCGTTGACCGGCGATGCCGACCTCGGCCGCCTGAACGTCACGCTGGAGAACGGTCTGCGTGAGGACGGCTCCTGCTACGAGCAGCTGTACTCCTTCGGCAGCCGGTCCTTCTCCATCTGGACCCCCGAGGGCGATCTCGTGTTCGACTCCGGCGATGAGTTCGAGCGGATCGTGGCCGAGGCGCTCCCGGAGCACTTCAATTCCAACCATTCGGAGTCGAACTTCGACGGCCGCAGCGACGACAAAGGTCCCGAGCCGGAGAACCTGGCGATCGGTCAGGTCGGCGACCGGACCTATGCCTTCATCGGCTTCGAGCGGGTCGGCGGGGTGATCGTCTACGACATCACCGACCCCACCGCACCGGAGTTCGTCCGCTACACCAATGAGCGCGACTTCTCCGTCTCGGCCGAGCAGGAGATCGACGGTGGAGCCGACCCCGCGGATGTGCTGCGACGCGCCGGCGACCTCGGACCCGAGGGGGTGGCCTTCGTGGACGCCACCGACTCCCCCACCGAACAGCCGCTCGTCATCACGGGCAACGAGGTCTCGGGCTCGACGACCTTCTTCGCCGTGACGGTCGACGACGAGGACGGGTCCGGTCCAGGACCGGACCCGGAGCCGACCGAGCCCGCGCCCACGGAGCCGGCACCGACCGAGCCGCCCTCCGAACCGGCGCCCACAGACGCACCGGGGACCGACCCGCCGGGAGACTCTCCCGCGAAGAAGCCCACCGGCGATCTGCCGGGCACCGGTGCCACGGTCTCGCCCTGGTGGTTCGCGCTCGGCGCTGCCCTACTCGCCGGCGGCGGTCTCCTCGCGCGGAGGCGGCTGGGCTCCTGACCTGAACGGATCGCTGACGATCCCACTTCCGCTCCCCGCGAGTGGTGCAATCCTGCCCGCGAGGAGCCGGTGACCTCTCGAGCCCGTGGAACGCGGGCAGGGGTCAGGACCAGGCGGAACGCACGAGAGTGTGCACGGCGGCGGGAGCGAGGCCCGCGCTGGCCGCCAGGGCCGCCTCTCCCTCCGGTGAGTCGGCAGCGTGCAGCGTGGACGGACCGAACCAGCGCGCCCAGCTCTGGGCGAACGCCTCGCGCCGATCGCGACGACGGGCGAACTCTCCGGGCACCGCGTACCAGGTGTGACCGACCGGACGGGCCCGCCCGAAGAACACCGCCCATCCGGCTGCCGCGCCGGCGGGCGGTGCGAGCTGACGAGCGACGAGGTAGCGCGGGACGGTGATCGGAGCGAGCAGCTCCTCGAGGGCCTGCGCGAAGATCCCGTCCTCGGGCTCGTCCCGCAGTGAGAAGCGGTAGGCCCCGGTCGCGTCGACCAGGACCTCGACTCCGGCGGCACCCGGCGCGTACAGACCACCGAGAGCGAGTGCGTCGGCGACGAGGTAGGCGTGCGCGACCAGGCCGTCGTCCCGCGCGGCCTCGCGGGCGGCGCGCCAGGGGTGCCGTCGCACCTTCTCGCCCTCGACGCCGTGCTCACCCATCCGGGCCCACGGAGGGGCCGGATCAGCTCGGGGAGCATCGACCATCGGGACGGACGCGCCCCCGTCCGCGACGACCCGAAGGACCGTGCGGGACCGGTCCTCATAGGGCTCACCCACCCGCCAGCGCCGGCCGATCACCTCGCGGTCCTGCGCACGTACCGCCATCGCGTCGTTGATCGCCGCCAGATCAGTGAGGTCCGGCGGCACGTAGGGAGAGAACCGGGCGTCCACATGGGGCACGCCCGAGACGATCTGACCGTCATCGTCGACACCGAAGTAGCCATCGTGCTTCCGCACGAAGCGCCGCCAGTCGCTGTCACCGCCGGGGTGATCGTGGGCGACGCAGACGACGCTCCAGGTGAGCGCCACCTTCCGGCTCCAGTCCGGGTCGATACGCAAGGCCCGGCCTCGGGTCTGGATGACCGCGGAGCTCGTGCTCGCCGTCGACAGATCGATCAACGTCGTGACCTGCTGGGCATCCCACCCCTCGCCGAGCAGCGCTCGGGTGCCGACCAGCACCTGACAGTGGCCCTCGCCGAAGAAGTCCGTGACCAGCGGCACCCACCGCCGACTCGTCCAGGGCCCGGCGAGTTCGACCAGATCAGGTGCACCCTCGATCTCCCTGGTCTCGAGCCGGCCCGCGATCTCCGGTTGCCGCGCGGCGATGAACGTCAGCAGGCGGTCGACGACGGGCGGTCGCGCAGCTACCGTGCGTCCGGTCATCAGCACCGCGTCGACGGGCGCATCAGCGAGGCCGGCCATCACCTCGAAGGCCGACCCGTGCTCGGCCGGCGCCCCTTGCAGAGCCGCCGCGGACGTCGCGCTCGCGCGTTCAAAGTCGCACACCACGACCGCCCGCAGCCGCTCCCCCAGCGCGATGTGCTCGATCCCCACGATCTCGGCAGCGGCGCGCATCTTGCTCACGCTCCGGCTCAGCACCCGGTCCACCCGCGACTGCGCGGGACGCGAGACCCCACGGCGTGAGGCCTGCAGCCCGATACCGGGCAGTGCGGCCCTCAGATCGTCGATCACTGCCTCGTCCACCGGGTCCTCACTGTGCCGGAGGCAGCCGCCGACCCAGTCGTCGAGGAGCGCGGACCAGTCATCGGTCGACAGCGGGACCCGGTGCTCCTCGGTGAGACGGGCACCCTCAGGAAGGGCCAGCAGACCCGCATGAACGAGGCGGAGCGCCGACCGCGCCAGCTCGGGCTCCTCCCGCGCGAAGGTGTTCCAGCCGACCGGCAGCTCGCCGAATCTGCGGTCACACCACATCAGGAGCGGTGTCGTGCCGTAATCCGGGTCCAGCAGCTCGGTCGTCAGCTCGGCGAAACGTCGCGAGGAGTCATCCAGCCAGCGGTCCTCGTCGGCATCGGGCGTGGTGAGCCACGCCAGTTCCGCGAAGGGCGCGAGATCGCCTTCGCGCACCGCGGCCGGGATCGACGCGCTGTAGACGATGTCGCCGAACAGCTCCTCCACCTGCGCCGCCTGCCGCTTCGACAGGGTGCCCGGAGGCGTGGCGGTGAGGCCGAGGACGTGCGCCTCCGGCATCTCCGCCAGCACCTCGGTGAGCAGTGCACCCCACGTCTCCAGCAGGTGATGGCACTCGTCCAGGACGACCGTCACCGGGCCGGCGGCGTGGAGCGCGGACACCAGCGCCTTGCCGTTCTCGTGCAGCCGGTCGACGAGGGGCGCTTCCTCCCCGGTCCGCTCGTCGGGGTCGAAGCTCGCGAGCGACTGGTAGGTGAGGGCGGTGAAGGGGCCGTCGAGATCGCGGGCCGTCGAGACCGGCCGTGAGTCATAGCGCTCCCAGGTCCGCGTCCACTGACCCTGGATGGCGGTATTGGGACAGAAGACGACGGCCGGCTGCTCCAGCTCGCGGAGGAACTCCATCCCCAGCACCGTCTTGCCCGCTCCCGGAGGCAGGGAGACCCAGAGACGGCGGCGGCCCTCGCGACGTCGTTCGGTCAACGTCGCGAGGGCCTCGCGCTGGAAGCGCCGGAGCGCGTAGGGCACCTGGCTCAGAGCTTGTAGTCCTTGAGCAGGCTGCGCCCGATGATCATCTTCTGGATATCGGACGTGCCCTCGCCGATCAGCATGAAGGCGGCCTCGCGGTACAGCCGCTCGATCTCGTACTCCTTGGAGTAGCCGTAGCCGCCGTGGATACGGAACGACGCCTCGACGACCTCATTGCAGTACTCGCTCGCGACCATCTTGGCCATGCCGGCCTCGACGTCCATCCGCTCGCCGGCGTCCTTGAGCCGCGCCGCCCGCACGACCATCGAATGCGCGGTCTCGACCTTGGTCGCCATCTCCGCGATCCGGAACAGCACCGCCTGATGCTGCGCGATCGGCTTACCGAAGGTCTCGCGCTGCTGCGCGTAAGCCACACCCAGCTCGAAGGCGCGATTGGCGATGCCCACCGCGCGGGCACCGACGTTGACGCGGCCGACCTCGACCCCGTCCATCATCTGGTAGAAGCCCTTGCCGGGCTCGCCGCCGAGAACCTGATCGGCACTGATCCGGTGCTTCTCCAGGATCATCTCGGTGGTGTCGATGCCCTTGTAGCCCATCTTGTCGATCTTGCCCGGGATCGTGATCCCCTGGGCCGTCTCGCCGAAGCCGGGCTCCTTCTCGATCAGGAAGGTGGTCATGTTCCGGTAGACGCTGTCAGCGCCCTCGTCGGTCTTGCACAGCACCGCGACGAGCGTCGACGAGCCGCCATTGGTCAGCCACATCTTCTGCCCGGTGATCTCATAGCCGTCGTCGACCTTCGTGGCCTTGGTGGAGACCGCCGAGACATCCGAGCCCAGCGACGGCTCGGACATGCTGAACGCGCCCCGCACCTCGCCTGTCGCCATCTTCGGCAGGTACTTCTGCTTCTGCTCCTCGGTGCCGTGCTGCATCAGCATGTACGCCACGATGAAGTGCGTGTTGATCACACCGGAGACGCTCATCCAGCCGCGCGCGATCTCCTCGACCACCAGCGCATAGGTGAGCAGCGACTCGCCGAGGCCCCCGTACTCCTCGGGGATCATCAGCCCGAAGATGCCCAGCTCCTTGAGCCCCTCGACGATGTCCGTCGGGTACTCGTCCTTATGCTCCAGGTCCGTCGCGACCGGCAGGATCTCCTTCTCCACGAACTGCCGTACGAGCTTGAGGATCTCCTCCTGCTCATCGGTCAGGCCTTCGGTACGGACAAGACGACCCATGGGGATCCTCCTCGGTGTCAGGTGTGATCGTCGCGACTGTACCGCGAGCGGCACCGCGAGTGACCGGCGAGTAGCGTGTTCCGCCTCACGCCTCGCCCACCTCGACCGAGATGTGCTCCCCGTTCGTCGACCACCGGAGCTCTCGGTTGACGAACGGGGAGCACGTCTCGGTTCTACGCCGGTGCCGGCGGCGGCACCCGTCTGCCCTGCGCGGAGATGACGACCACCAGTCCGCCGAGGATGAGCGCGAGCCCGACATAGGTGCCCCACGGCAACGCCTCACCGAGGAAGACGGCCGCGAGCATCGCCGCGGTGGGCACTTCGAGGAGCAGCGCCAAGGAGATCACCACCGGCGTCATCACCGCCAGCAGATGGTTGATGATCGAGTGGCCGAGGAACTGCGCGCAGAGCACCACACCGGCGATCAACCACCAGTCGCGCCCCGAGATCCCCGTCAGTCCCACCCCGAGAGCCACGCAGAGCGCGGCGGTCGTCACCGAGCACACCCCGTAGACGCAGAAGGTGTACGTCGTGGTGCTCATACTCGCTCGCGCTCGACCGCCGGCGACGACGTAGAGGGCCGCGAACAGCCCTCCCGCGAGCGCGAGCGCATCGCCGATCAGCGCATCGCGCGAGACACCGAGGTCGACACCGGTGATCGCGAGTACCCCGGCGATCGCCAGCGCGCACCCGGCGAGGACGACCGGTGCGGTGCGCGTGCCGCGGAAGGCCTCGATCACCACCACCCAGAGCACCTGCATGGAGACCAGCGCGATCGCGGCGGCCACCGAGGTCAGCTTGAGCGCGGCGATCCAGGTCGCGAAGTGTCCGGCCAGCATCACGCCGGCGAACACCACGAGCCCCCACCGTCTGCGTCCCAGGCGCATCAGGTCACGACGGCCGGCCGTCAGGGCGAAGGGCGCCAACAACACCGTGGCGGCCGCATTGCGCCAGAAGGCAATGGCCAGCGCCGGTGCCGCGATGGCCGCCATGAGCGGTCCCGAGGCCGAGACGCCGAGGATCGCCACCGCCAGCAGGAACACGCTCACGGGAACAGTCTCCCCGGCGCGCGCGGAGCACCGGATCCCGCCTCCTTCACATCGCCGCCCATCGGGACCCGTGGCTAGAGTTCTACCGTGAGTACGACCACCGGACGCATCTTCCTGTCCCGCATCGTCGGACAGGCGGTCTTCGACCCCGTGGGCGATCAGGTCGGCAAACTCCGCGATGTCGTCCTGGCGGTCCGCACCGCCCGCCAACGACCTCGTGTCCTGGGTCTCGTCGTCGAGATCCTGGGCCGCAGACGTGTGTTCCTGCCGATCATGCGAGTCACATCGATGGACTCCGGCCAGATCATCACCACCGGTGTCCTCAACCTGCGCCGCTTCGAGCAACGCCGCACGGAGACTCTCGCCGTCCACGAGCTGTTCGACCGAACGGTGTCCTTCGGCGAAGGGCTCGAGGGCACGGTCTACGATCTCGCGATCGAGTCCGATCCGCGACGAGACTGGTACGTCTCGGATGTCGCGGTGCAGGAGAAGGGCAAGCGCTTCAGCCGACGCGGTGCGAGCCACGTGCTGGAGTGGGACGAGGTGAGCGGTCTCGCCCAGGACGAGAGCGGGCAGGGTGCCACGCATCTGCTCGCGACCATGGACGAGATGCGGCCCGCCGACTTCGCAAGCGCCCTGCGCGATCTCACCCCCAAGCGCCGGCTCGAGATCGTCGCCGAGCTCGGGGACGAGCGCCTGGCCGATGTCCTCGAGGAGATGCCCGACGCTTTCCAGGCCGAGATCCTGGGCGTCCTCGATCCGGACCGCGGCGCCGACGTCCTCGGCGAGATGAACCCGGACGACGCGGCCGACCTGCTCGGCGGCCTGCCCGCGAAGACCGCCGAACAGCTGCTGCTGCTCATGGAGCCCGAGGACGCCGACGATGTCCGGCGACTGATGGAATACGAGGACCGCACCGCCGGCGGCATGATGACCACCGAGCCGGTCGTGCTGCTCCCGGACGCGACCATCGCCGAGGCACTCGCGCTGATCCGCGAGCCGGAGCTCCCGCCGGCGCTGGCGGCGATGATCTATGTGTGCCGTCCACCCGTGGAGACGCCCACGGGCAGGTTCCTGGGTGTCGTGCACTTCCAGGCGCTGCTGCGAGAACCGCCCTCCACCCTCGTGGGAGCGATCGTCGACAATGACATCGACTGGCCGCGCCCGGAGACGTCGCTGGCTCAGGTCTCGAGTCTGCTCGCGGCCTACGACATGGTGGCGCTCCCGGTGGTGGACGAGAACCAGCATCTGCTGGGCGCCGTGACCATCGACGACGTCCTCGACCATCTGCTGCCCGAAGGATGGCGCGAACAGGACGACACCGCACTGGAAGGGGGCCTGGTCCGATGACCGAACGAGAGCGCGCACGCCTGGACCAACCACGCGACCTGCGCCGGTCGCTGCGACCACGCCGCGACCCCGATCCCGAGCGCTTCGGTCGCTTCGCCGAGGGGGCCGCGCGATTCCTCGGCACGGCGACCTTCATCGCCTGGATGACGATGTTCATCGCGGCGTGGCTGGCATGGAATATCCTCACGCCGCCGTCCTGGCGCTTCGACTCCTATCCCTTCATCTTCCTGACATTGATGCTGTCCTTGCAGGCCTCCTACGCTGCCCCGCTGATCCTGCTCGCGCAGAACCGCCAGGAGGCGCGGGACCGGATCACCGCCGAACAGGATCGTGAGGCCGCCAGCCGCTCCCATGCCGACATGGAGTTCCTCACGCGCGAGGTCGCCAGCCTGCGACTCAGCCTCGGCGAGGTCGCGACACGCGACTTCCTGCGCGGCGAGCTCCGCTCCCTCATCGCGGAGATGAAGGAGCCCGAGGACGACGCCCCCGACACCCCGCGCTGACCGGGTACCCGTTGAGTGTGGGGCACCTCCCGCACCCTCAACGGGGTGTCGGGGCGGTTTCGGCGGCACGTACGATAGGAATCATGGCTGCCGTGACTGAGGACCAGGTCCGCGAGGCGCTCTCCGCCGTCAACGACCCGGAGATCAAGCGTCCCATCACCGAACTGGGGATGGTCGACACGATCACCATCACCGACGAGACGATCACCGTCCGTCTGCTGCTGACCGTCGCGGGCTGCCCCCTCAAGGACACGCTCAACCGTGACGTGACGGCCGCGGTCGCCAAGGTCGCCCCGGCGCACCTCGCCACCGTGGACATGGGCGTCATGACCGATGAGCAGCGCAAGGCCATGCAGGAGCACCTGCGCGGTGGCCGCGCCGAGCGCGAGATCCCCTTCGCCCAGCCGGGCTCGCTGACCAAGGTCTACGCCATCGCCTCCGGCAAGGGCGGCGTCGGCAAGTCCTCGGTGACCGTCAACCTGGCGCTCGCGATGGCACGCAGCGGACTCAAGGTCGGCATCGTCGATGCCGACATCTACGGCCACTCGATTCCCGACATGCTCGGGCTCGGCGACCAGCGTCCGACGCAGGTCGAGGAGATGATCATGCCCGTGCCCGCGGCCGAGGGCATGAAGGTCATCAGCATCGGCATGCTCAAGCCTCGCAAGGACCAGGTCGTCGCCTGGCGCGGACCGATGCTCGACCGCGCACTCGTGCAGATGCTGGCCGATGTGTACTGGGGCGATCTGGACGCGCTGTTCCTCGACCTTCCCCCCGGCACCGGCGACATGGCCATCAGCCTCGGGCAGCATCTGCCCGGTGCGGAGGTCATCGTCGTCACCACACCGCAGCAGGCGGCCGCGCAGGTCGCTGAGCGCGCCGGCACGATGGCCTCGATGATGCACCAGCGGGTCGTCGGCGTCATCGAGAACATGTCGTATCTCCAGCTGCCGAGCGGCGAACGCATGGAGGTCTTCGGATCCGGTGGTGCCGACGAGGTCGCCACCAAGCTGAGCTCTCGTCTCGGCTACGACGTACAGGTGCTCGGCCGGGTGCCGCTGGAGGAGAAGTTCCGCGAGGGCGGGGACTCCGGCGATCCCATCGTCGGAGCCGATCCCTCGGCCCCTTCGGCCGTCGTGCTGCAGGGCGTCGCCGATGCCCTCAGCGGTCGGCAGCGGGGGTTGGCGGGCATGCAGCTCGGGCTGTCCCCCGCCGGCCGGCTGTGACCCGCGGAGCCTGACCCGTGTTCGGGATGGGATGGCCGGAGATCGCGGTCATCCTCATCGTGGCGATGATCGTCTTCGGTCCGGACCGGTTGCCGGAGCTGGCCCGCCAGTCGGCCCGCTTCCTGCGGACCGTCAAGCAGATGGCCGACAACGCCAAAGCGGATCTGCAGCGTGAGGTCGGCGACGACTGGAAGGACCTCGACCCCCGCCAGGCGGTGCGCGAGGTCCTCGCCGAACAGGACCGCGATGCCACGCCGCCGCCGGTACCGCCCGCGCGGATCCTGCGCCCCGGAGAGATCCCCCCGTACGACGACGAAGCCACCTGACCTCGCTCACCTCCCCCGCCTGCTCACCTGTTGGCGGTAGGCCATCAACCCTTCCCTCGCGTGGGAGGTAGACAGTCAACCTCATCGAGCCTTGATGAGGTTGATGGTCTACCGCCCGGTGAGAGGTGAGGTTGATGGTCTACCGCTACCGGGGCGGAGGGTCACTCCTCGATGGAGGCGTCGAGGTCGGCGGCGACTCGACGCAGGACCACGCCGCAGGACTCGTCGAGCCTCTCGGTGTCTCGCAGATCGAGCATCAGCCGCGCCGTGGCGGCCTCCTCACGCATCCGATGCGCGACCTGGGCCGCCGTGCCGAAGTTGATGTGACCGTGCAGGCGGACGACGGTGGCGTCGTCGCGGTGATCGACATCCACGACCGGCGACGAGGTCTCCGGGCGGTCGGCGAGCATGTGCAGGCCGAAGCGACGCGAGATCTCCTCCAGCGCACGCACCCCGCGCACGCTGTTGCCGAACCGGTCGAGCCGCGGGCTGAACGCCGCGACACCGAACTCCGACGGATCGACGGCGATGATGCCGCCGGAGACGCCGCTCTTGGCGGGCAGTCCGACGCGGACCGTCCACCGTCCCGACGCGTCGTACATGCCGCAGGAGGACATCACGGCCACGACATCGCGGGTCACCTCGGGCGCCAGCACCTGCTCGCCCGTCGCCGGATTGCGCCCGCCGAAGGCCAAGGTGGCCGCCATCGTCGCCACATCCTTCGCATCGACCTGTATCGAGCACTGGCGGAAGTAGCTCTCGACGGCCGTGTCGACCCCGCAGTCGAAGGCCCGATAGGAGGCCAGCAGGTGCGCGATACCGCGATTGCGCTCCCCCGTCTCGGACTCCGAGGCGTAGACATCCTCGTCCACCTTCAGCTCCCGGCCCGCGCATGCCGACATCAGCGTCAGCAGGCTCGAGGTCTTCTCCTCGATGGTCTCGCCGGGTGCCATCGCGGTGGTGGCGATCGCCCCCGCGTTGATCATCGGGTTGTCGGGCTTGCCGCTCCCCGGCTCGAGGCTGATGGCATTGAACGGCTCGCCGCTGGGTTCGACGCCGACTCGTTCGAGCACCTCATCGCGGCCGAGGGTCTGCAGGGCGAGAGCGAAGGCGAACGGCTTGGAGATCGACTGGAGGGTGAAGCGGTGGCCGGCATCCCCGGCCGCATGGACGCCGCCGTGCGGTGAGACGAGCACCAAGGAGAGCGCATCGGCATCCGCTGACGCCAGTTCGGGGATGTAGTCCGCGACGTCGCCGGACGTGTCATCGCGAACGTCGTCGAGAACGGTGGTCAGGGCATCGACGATGGGATCATCGGTCATGCCGGCACCCGCCAAAGAAGAACCACACGATACGCGCGCACCGACATGACAACCCCCATCGTTCCCTCGCTGCGCTCGGTCATGCCGGCACCCGCCAAAGAAGAACCACACGATACGCGGGCACCGACATGACAACCCCCATCGTTCCCTCGCTGCGCTCGGTCATGCCCCCATCGTCACACGCTGACCGGACCCAGGAAGCGGGTGCGTCCCCTGCGCGGCTCGCGATGCGCGAGGGCCTCGCGCAGCTGCCCGCGACCGCGGTGGATTCGCGAGCGCACCGTGCCGAGCTTCACGCCCAGCACGTCGGAGATCTCCTCATAGCTGAGTCCTTCGACATCGCACAGGATCACCGCCACGCGGAAGTCGGCCGGCAAGGAGGCGAGCGCCGCCTCGACATCGGGGTCGAAGCCGGCGTCGTGGACGATCGACTCCGGCAGGATCTCCGCGCTGGGCAGGCGTTCCTCGGCGCCGTCGAAGAAGGGATGCGTCTTCTGGCGCTGAGCCTTGCGGGCCTTGTCCAGGAACAAATTGGTGGTGATGCGGTGGACCCAGCCGGCGAAGTTGCCCGGTTCGTAGGTCTCGAGGGAGTTGAACACGCGCACGAAGACGTCCTGCATGAGGTCCTCCGCGTCCTGGCGGTTGCCGGTGAGGCGGTAGGCCAGGCGGTAGACCTGCGCTGAGTGCTCCTGGACGATCGCGTCCCACTGCACGGTGTTCGACTCCATGGTTAGATCCTCGGCCCCGATGCTGAGAGCACCCCCAAAAACTCCTGACGGTTCGCCCTCAGCACTTGTGACGTTCTTCACGACCAGTCTGACACGACTATGCCCTCGCGCGCGAGTCCGTACGGCAGGACGGAAGCGGCACGCTAGGCTGAACCACGACAACGGTTCGGACGAGGAGAGCATCATCACCACCGCAGCGAGCCTGGCCTTCGCCGAAGACCTGCATCCCGAAGACGATCACCTGACCGCGGCACGCGCCCATGGCGAACACCTCGACGCCGTCCCCGTGAGCCCCGGTGCCGGTTCGGCGCTCACCTTCCTCGCGGCCGCCGTCCACGCCAAGGCCGTCGCCGAGATCGGCACCGGCGCGGGCGTCTCAGGACTCTATCTGCTGCGGGGCATGGCGGCCGATGGCGTGCTGACCTCCGTGGACCTCGAGGCGGAGCACCAACGGCTCGCACGTGAGGCCTTCGTCGCGGCCGGGTTCCCTCCGCAGCGCTACCGGCTGATCACCGGCTCGGCCCTCGACGTGCTCCCTCGGCTCATCGACCACGGCTACGATCTGGTCCTCATCGACGGGGACAAGGTCGAGTACGGCGAGTACTTCGACGAAGCCCTCCGCCTCATCCGCCCCGGTGGCATGATCGTGTTCGACAACGCCCTGTGGCACGACCGCGTGGCCGATCCGTCCCAGCGCGATCCGCAGACCACCGCGATCCGCGAGCTCATCGCCCGAGTCCAGGCCGACGAGACACTGCGCAGCGTCGTGATCCCGCTCGGCGACGGTCTCCTCGCGGTGCAGGTCGGGGCCTGAGCCGAACTCCTCCAACGCGGAGCAAGATCACACCACGTGACGTGGTCTCGATACGCTCAGTCGCTCCCTCGCACTCGACCACCGAGGTAAGAGATCGGTGGTTGAGTAGCGACCGCGAGCTCTGCGAGCAGGACGCGTATCGACACCACCGTTCCGCAAGCGTGGTCTCGATACGCTCAGTCGCTAGCGCTCCCTCGCACTCGACCACCGAACAACCGAGATCGGTGACGCCAAGGGGCGCAGCCGTCACGGAGCGAGATCACACCGACTCGAAGCGGGCCGCGGAGCGGAAGCCGGCCGGCCCGCGCACGACGGCCACGACTTCGAAGGGCTCGATCGTGGGGGTGACACCCAGCCGCTCGGTGGCCGGGGCCGTCGACGCCTTCGCCTCGAAATCCTGCTGGAAGGCCGCGCGAGCCTCATCGGAGACGAAGACATAGGTGCCCTCGAACCACTCGCCCTCACGGGCGCGCCAGGTCTTGAAGCGCAGGCCCTCGAGACCCGCGAACTTCGCGAAGGACTCCTCCTCCACGTAGCTGCGCAGGCCGTCGAGGGCCCGATCACCGGCGCCGGCCAGTGACCAACGGACCGAGAGTCCGAACATCCGAGCTCAGATGGCCTTGAGCTGATCGCCGAGGGTCTCGGCTTCGTCATTGGTGAGCTCGACGACCAGACGTCCGCCGCCCTCGAGCGGGACGCGCATGACGATGCAGCGTCCCTCCTTGGTGACCTCCATCGGTCCGTCGCCGGTCCGAGGCTTCATGGCCGCCATGTGTTCCCCTCTCGTCATCAACGTCCGGCGAATGCGCCGGACGTGTCGATCTATTATCGCTCATCTCGACGGCGATCGGCGACAGGGTTCGAGAAAATCAGCCGGACCCGCCGTCTCGTGGCCTGTCGTGGCTGATACATGGGGTATGGCGGCATTCGGATGCGTGCCCGGCGTCGCCAAGACCGTGCCTTGGCCGCGACGGACCGCTAACGGGCCACGCAGTCCGCCAGATGGTCGTTGACCATGCCGGTGGCCTGCATGAGGGCGTAGGCGGTGGTGGGCCCGACGAAACGGAAGCCAGCGCGCTTCAGCGTGCGTGCCATGGCCGTCGACTCCTCTGTCACGGCGGGGATCTCGCCCATGTCGCGTGGCACGACCGCGACCTCGGGACGGAACGACCAGAGCAGGGCGTCGAGACCTCCGTCCAACTCGTTCACCACGCGGGCATTGGCGATCGTCGCCTCGATCTTGCGCCGATTGCGCACGATGCCGGCGTCGTCCATCAGCCTCTCGACGTCCCGGTCACCGAAGCCCGCGACCGTCTCCGGGTCGAAGCCCGCGAAGGCGGCCCGGAACGCCTCGCGCTTGCGCAGGATGATCGACCAGCTCAGTCCCGACTGGAAGGCCTCGAGGCTGATCCGCTCGAACAGCGCCTGCTCACCGTGAAGCTCACGCCCCCATTCCTCGTCGTGGTAGGCCTGCATGAGCGGGTCGGAGCCCTCTGCCCAAGCGCACCGCGTCACCATCAGTCGTTCGCCACGAACCAGCGGACCGCGTCCTCGGGATCGTCGCAGAGGTGGACACGGTCCAGATCCTCCTCGGCGATCATTCCGGCGGGCAGCATCGTGTCGCGCAACCAGTCGACCAGGCCCCGCCAGTACTCCGAGCCGTAGAGCACTATCGGGAAGGTCGTGATCTTGCCGGTCTGCGAGAGGGTGAGCGCCTCGAAGAGCTCGTCCATCGTGCCGAAGCCGCCGGGCATGACGATGTAGCCCTGGGAGTACTTGACGAACATCGTCTTGCGCACGAAGAAGTACCGGAAGTTGATGCCGATATCGACCCAGTCGTTGAGGGTCTGCTCGTGGGGCAGCTCGATGCCGAGACCGACCGAGACGCCGCCGCATTCGCTCGCCCCGCGATTGGCGGCCTCCATGATGCCCGGGCCTCCCCCGGTGATGACGCCATAGCCCGCCGCGCACAGGCCCTCGGCGATGCGTCGAGCGGCGTCGTACATGGGATCCTCGGGCGAGGTGCGCGCCGAGCCGAAGATCGCGACGGAGGCGCCCAGCTCCGCGAGACCGCCGAATCCCTCGACGAACTCCGACTGGATCCGCATGACGCGCCACGGGTCGGTATGGAGCCAGTCGTGCGGGCCACGATGATCCAGCAGGCGCTGATCGGTCGTGGACTCGGGCACCGCGTCACGGCGCAGGCGCATGGGGCCGCGTCGCCACTCCGCGGGTCGCTGCTTGCTCATGGGGTCAACCACCTCGTCAATCGTTCGTGGACCGTGCGCAGATGCTCCACGGGGACGTGCTCATCGGCCTTGTGCGCGAAGGAAGGGTCGCCGGGACCGTAGTTGACGGCGGGAACTCCCAGCACAGTGAACTTCGCGACATCGGTCCAGCCGTACTTGGGGCCGACCTCGCCGCCGACGGCCTCGACGAAGTCCGCCGCGGCCGGCCGGTCGAGCCCGGGGAGGGCACCGGGGGCGCTGTCGGTCACCGTCAGCCCGAAACCCTCGAAGACCTCCTGCAGATGGGTGAACGCGTCATCCTCGCTGCGATCGGGCGCGAAACGGAAGTTCACCGTGACGACGGCTTCGTCGGGGATGACGTTGCCGCTCACTCCCCCACTGATGCCGACCGCGTTGAGCCCCTCGCGATAGACCAGGCCGTCGATCTCGACCTCACGCGGCGCATAGGAGGCCAGGGTGTCGAGCACCGGAGCGAGCGCGTGGATGGCATTGCTGCCCATCCACCAACGCGCCGAATGCGATCGCTCGCCCACCGTGCGGATGTCGACGCGCATCGTGCCCTGGCATCCGGCCTCGACACCGGCATTCGACGGTTCCATGAGGATGGCGAAGTCGCCCGCGAGCCATTCGGGATGTTCGCGGGCGAGCCGTCCGAGCCCGTTGTGCACAGCGGCGATCTCCTCGGCCTCGTAGAAGACGAAGGTGATGTCGCGGACCGGCTCGGTGAGCTGTGCGGCGAGCTTCAGCGCGATCGCGACGCCGCCCTTCATGTCGCAGGTGCCGAGGCCCCACAGCGTGTCGCCCTCCAGGCGCGACGGAAGGTTCCCGTTCTCCGGCACGGTGTCAAGATGCCCGGCGATTACGACGCGTTCGCTGCGTCCGAGTGACGTGGAGGCGACGATCGAGTGACCATCACGTTCCACCCGCAGATGTGGAAGCGCGCGCAGGGCCTGCTCGACCGCGTCAGCGATCTTCGCCTCGTGCAGGCTCTCGGAGGCGATGTCGACGAGCGCCGCGGTGAGGTCGACGACGTCCAGGGACAGGTCCAGTTCAGGCACGTGACCACCCTAGAGGCTCCCACCGTCAGCGGTGGTAGACCATCGACCTCACCTCATGGGTGGCGGTAGCTCATCAACCTCACCCCGCGGGTAGGGGTAGGCCATCAACCTCACCCCGCGGGTGGCGGTAGCTCATCAACCTCACCCCGCGGGTGGCGGTAGCTCATCAACCTCACCCCGCGGGTAGGGGTAGGCCATCAACCTCATCGACCGGTCATAACGTTGAGGATCTACCGCCCACCTCGTCGTCAGCGCTCGAAGACGCAGAACTCGTTGCCCTCGGGATCGGCCATGACGGTCCACTCCAGATCGTCGCCGCGTGGCCGTAGGATCCGGCCTCCGCGCTCGACGATGTCCTCGACACGGGCTCCGCCCCGCAGCCAGACGTCCCAGTGGACACGGTTCTTGACGGTCTTGGGCTCGGGGACCGGCACGAAGTCGAAAGACTCGACCGGCGCGCCGGGGATCTCGTCGAGGTACGTGTAGCCGTCATCGGTGCCGAGCACGCCGCCCCACACGTCCTGCCACCATGAGGCGATCGCGGCGTGATCGACGGCGTCCACCACGATGTCCTTCAGTCCCACCGGCTGCGCCGGATTGAGGAAGACGCAGAACTCGCCACCCTCGGGGTCGGCATAGACGATCCAGCCGAACTCTCCCTCCTCGCTGAGCCGGGGCGAGTCCTCGAAGGCAGAGAGGTCGCGCGCATTGAGGTCGAGGTGGACCCGATGCTTGGCCGCCTTGGGCTCCGGCACGGCGTTGAGCCAGATCGCCTGCTCGGGCCGTGCGCCGCGTAACAGCGCGTCGCCGTCGTTGAGCGCCTCCACCTCGAGATTCAGTCGTGAGGACCACCAGCGCCCCAGGGCGAGCGGGTCGACCGCATCGACGACAAGATCCTTGAACTCGACGAGAGGTGCCATAGTGCTCACCGTAGGCGCGACCTCTAGCCGCCGCCCGGGCGGTGAGCTATCCCGCACCCAGCGCGGTCAACTGCGGGATAACTCACCGCCCACCGTGAGAGTGCGGGATAACTCACCGCCCACCGCGAGAGTGCGGGATGACTCACCGCCCATCGCAGGTGGGGTCAGCGCAGGTGGTCGGCGATGCGGGGAGCGATGGCGCGCAGGGCGCGACCGCGGTGGCTGATGGCGTCCTTGTCTTCGCGGCTCAGCTCGGCCGTGGAGACCTCGTAGCCGTCGGCCGCGAACAGCGGGTCATAGCCGAAGCCGCCCGCTCCACGCTCCTCGTGCAGCACGCGACCCGGCATCTCGCCGATCTCCACGATCTCCACACCTGGCGCGCAGAACGCCATCGCACACCGGAACGAGGCGCTCCGGCGCTCGTCGGGCACATCGGCCAGCTGGGCCAGCAAGAGACGGTTGTTGGCCGCGTCGCCGCCGTCATCCTTCGGCACACCGGACCACCGTGCCGACAGCACGCCGGGCATGCCGTTCAGCGCGTCGACGCAGATACCCGAATCGTCGGCGAGCGAGGGCAGGCCGGTGGCGGCGAGCGCCGCGCGCGCCTTGATGAGAGCGTTGCCTTCGAAGGTCGGCTCCGTCTCGGCCGGCTCGTCGTAGTCGGCGACATCGCGCAGTCCGAGAACCTCGACCTCCGGGACGAGCGGCGCGAGGATGCGCCGCAGCTCATCGAGCTTCTTGGCGTTGTTCGACGCCAGCACGACCTTCATCGGGCGAGGGCCTCGCGCTGGAGAGCGGTCAGATCGGCGCAGCCCTTGCCGGCGAGCTCCAGGAGGGCATCCAGCTCGCCCTTGTCGAACGGCGCTCCCTCGGCGGTGCCCTGCACCTCGACGAAGCGGCCGTCACCGGTCATCACGACGTTCATATCGGTCTCCGCGCGGACATCCTCGACATACGGCAGGTCGAGCATCGGCGTGCCGTCGATGATGCCGACGCTGACCGCGGCAACCGACCCCGTGAGCGCGTCGCCGGTGAGGGCCCCCGCACGGCCGAGATGGGCCACGGCATCGGCCAACGCCACATAGGCTCCCGTGATGGCCGCGGTCCGCGTGCCCCCGTCGGCCTGGAGGACATCGCAGTCGAGGGCGATGGTGTTCTCGCCGAGCGCGCCGTAGTCGATCACGGCGCGCAGCGAGCGGCCCACGAGCCGGCTGATCTCGTGCGTGCGGCCACCGACCTTGCCCTTGACGGACTCACGCGGCGACCGCTCGTGCGTGGCCTGCGGCAGCATGGCGTACTCGGCGGTGACCCAGCCGAGTCCCGATCCCTTGCGCCAGCGCGGCACTCCCTCGCTCGCGCTCGCGGCACACAGCACGCGGGTGCGTCCGAACTCCACGAGGCACGAGCCCTGGGCGTGGTCGAGCCAGTTCCGGGTGATGGTGATGGGGCGGAGCTGATCGGGGGTACGGCCGTCTTCACGCGTCATACTCCGACCGTATCGGGTCGCGCTGTCGATCCCGCGCGGTGGCCGGGATCGACGAAGGCCCCGGACCGTGAGGTCCAGAGCCTTCGTGCGGAGTCCGTCAGCCGACGGGTGTCAGGGAGCTAGTGCTCAGGCTCCCGTGTCGACACGCTCGGGCTTGCGGGGCTGCTCGGGCCCGGGCTGCTCGGGAGCCGGCGGCTCCTCGGGGGCGTCGCCGCCCTCGACCACCCTGACGTAGTAGTTCACAGTGCCCGCCTCGCCGCTGGCCACCACGCGGAACTGCTGGCCCACGGAGGCACCGGTGATCGTCAGGACACCCTCGCCGGCACCGTCCTGGCCGAGCGGCTCGGTCTCGAAGTCGCCGATCGACTCCTCCTCGCCGGTGTCCTCATTGAAGAAGCGGATATCGCCGGTCACGACCTCACCGGAGTTGAATCCCGCGAACTGCAGGGGGATGCCGGCGGCCAGCTCGGCGACGGTCGCCTCCTCCGGACCGGTCACGGAGACGCCCTCGGTGATCGTCAACTCGATGCTCTCGTTGACGTACTGAGTCTCGCCGGCCTCATCCTCGTACTGGTATCCGACGCTCGCGGTGTACTTCGGCCAACCGTCGGCATTGGGCGCGACCGGGGGGTACTCGTCGCTCGGCCGGACAGTGCCGACCCACGAGCCGTCCTCCTGCTGCACGACCTCGGCCTCGTCAACGAGACCGCCGCCGTTCTCACCCATGGAGCCGATGGCGACCGTGAGCGTCTCGACCTCCTCGGGCACCTCCTCGACGGTGGCGGTGACGCCTTCGCCCCAGCTGCCGGCCTTGAAGGTGGTGTTTCCGAAATCGACGACGAGATCGTCGCCGAGCTCGGCAGCGGTCGCCGGAACTGCCACCAGACCCAGGCCGAGCGTCGCCGCTCCGGCCAGTGCCACGGCGGCGCGTGTGATGATGCGCATGTGGTCCTTTCGTGCGACCACACGTCACCGCGCGGCCGAGTTCAGCAAATGGACGAGGCCGGTCGTCGGACCGCACCCCGCGCACTTAGCAAAACATGAGGAAGCCGTCATATGCACATCGGGTCCATATCTTGGGACGACCGGACCACTATCAGGCGGCTCGTGTGGCCACGATGATGTCGTTCTCGTGGTACTCGCCGGTCTCCGGGTCGAGGATGCAGGTGATCACCACGAGCCGCGCCGGGTCGTGGGTCCAGATGTCCTGATCGGCGATCTCGGTCTTGGCGATCTCGAGCTTCTCCTCGACGACATACGGCTCGCCGCGATAGGTGAGCTCGTCGCCGGCATCGAGGGTACGCACCTCGTCGCCGGCGCATCCCTGGTCCTCGCACGCGTGCGCGAGCACATAGTCCGTCCCGCCGTCCTCGGGGTAGCCGTTCTCGGGATCGACGACCTGCCAGAAGTTCTCGCCGGCGTCCGGCGGATTCCACACCGGGCTGTAGGGCATGGTCTGGACGGTCTCGATGTCGACCTCCGGCTCCGGTGCGGGAGTGGTGGGCGTGGCGATCTCCGCCGAGGCGCGAGGAGCCGGTTCCGGTTCCGATGAGCTGAAGACGCCGGCGAGCGCGGCGACGAGCACCGCGATCACGACGACCGTGAGAAGTCCGCCGCCGGCGAACCAGGGCCAGCGGCGGGTCAATGTTTCCTTGAACGTCATGTCGGTCGCGGGTCCTCCCCCGTCATCGTGTGGTCGACAGCTCGAAGACCTGGCCGGCCGTGACCAGCTCGTAGTCGCCGTCATAGGTCGTCAACAGGTCGCGCTCGACCTCGGCCCGGTCGGTCCACGCCGGGATGTGGGTGACGAGCAGCCGTCCGACGCCCGCCTCCGCGGCGATCTGACCGGCCTCGGATCCGGTCAGGTGCAGGTGGGGTGGATTGGTGGCCGAGTCGACGAAGGACGCCTCGCACAGGAACAGGTCCGCTCCGTCGGCGAATCCGGCGAGCTCGTCCATCGGGCCGGTGTCGCCGGAGTAGACGATCGAGTGCCCTTCGTGCTCGAGGCGGACCGCATAGGCCGCGACAGGGTGGCTCGTCAGCATGGCGCGCAGCGTGAACGGTCCGATCGTCGTCTCGAGTCCATCGGTCAGATCGCGGAACTCGAAGGGCAGCGTCATGCCGTTCGGATTGGTCGTGCCATAGGCGTCGGACAGATGCCAGTCGCTCCCCGCGGGCGCGTACACCGGCAGCCGCGGCAGGAGCCCGGTCGGATGGTACTTGCGGACCACATAGAGCCCGCTCATGTCGAAGCAGTGGTCGGGATGCAGGTGCGAGAGGCTGATCGCGTCGATCTCCCGTAGATCGATGTAGGTCTGCAAGGGCCCGAGCGCACCGCTGCCGAGGTCGAGCAGCATACGGAAGGTGCGCCCCTCGTACGGCGCCTCGACGAGATAGCAGCTCGCCGCCGAGTCGGGACCGGGAAAGGAGCCCGAACAGCCGATGATCGTCAGTTTCACACTGTCACCCACGCAAACTGGTCGACGGAATCGATCTCGGGGCCGAGGAACCGGCGACCGAGCCGCGCGAACTCCTCCGGCTGTCCGGTAGTGAGGAAGCGGTGCCGCGGCGGCGCGAGGGAGCGATCGCGTTCGAGACCTTCCCGCACGAGCAGGCGGAAGACGTCTTTGGCCGTCTCCTCGGCCGAGGACACCAGGGTCACGCCGTCTCCCATGACGTAGGACAGTACCCCGGTCAGGAGCGGGTAGTGCGTGCACCCGAGCACGAGCGTGTCGACGCCGGACTCTTTCACGGGACGCAGATAGCTCTCCGCGACCGACATGAGCTCGGGCCCGCTGGTGACGCCGGCCTCGACGAAGTCGACGAAACGCGGGCACGGCTGGGTGATCACGTCGATCGCGGGGTTGGCGGCGAAGGCATCGTCGTAGGCCCGCGAGATGGCGGTGGCCTGGGTGCAGACCACGCCGATCCGTCCGTTGCGGGTGGCGTTCACGGCTCGCCGGGCGGCGGGCACGATCACCTCGATCACCGGCACGTCGTAGCGCTCGCGCGCATCGTGCAGCACGGCAGCGCTGGCGGAGTTGCAGGCGATGACGAGCGCCTTCACCCCTTCACGCACGAGATGGTCCAGGCAGTCGAGGGCGTATTCGCGCACCTCGGCGATCGGTTTGGGGCCGTAGGGCTGCCGGGCGGTGTCGCCGAGGTACACGATCGGCTCGTGCGGCAGCTGGTCGAGTACGGCTCGGGCGACCGTCAGTCCGCCGAAGCCGGAATCGAAGATGCCGATGGGTGCGTCCGCCACAACATCTGAGCGTACGACCCCGGGCACACGATGCGAAAATCGAGGCTCGCAGAACCATCGCGGGTGCTGGTCAGAGCGGCAACTTGGGCTGCGGCGGGGCGTGGGTCGGGTCCACGCCATCGAAGAGGCTGGAGACGGACTCGCCGGCGTGCACCCGCGCGATGGCCTCGGCGAACAGCGGTGCGACGGACCGGACCCGGAGCTCTGGCCAGTCATCGGGACGGGGAACCGTGTCGGTGGTCACCACCTCGCGGATGACCGGGTGGCCCCGCAGCCGCTCGACCGCTGAGCCGGTGAACAGCCCGTGTGTGCACGCCACACTGACATCGCTCACCTGTTGCTGCTCCAGCATCGCCACGAGCTCGACGATGGAGCCTCCGGTCGCGATCTCGTCGTCGAGCACGATCGCCCGCTTGCCGGCGACATCGCCGACGATCGCGTCGATGACGACCCGATCGTCGGCTTCGCGCTGCTTGCTGCCCGCCGCGACCGGGATACCGAGCAGACGAGCGAGCTGCGAGGCGGTCTTGGCGTTGCCGAAGTCCGGAGAGACGATCACCGCATCGGAGAGGTCCGTCCCGCGGTAATAGTCCGCGATCTCGCCGAGAGCGGTCAGATGATCGAGCGGAACGCCGAAGAAGCCGTGCACCTGGGGTGCGTGGAGGGTCATGGTCATCACCCGGCTCACCCCGGCGGTCATCAGCAGATCGGCGACGAGCTTGCCGCCGATCGAGATGCGAGAGGCGTCCTTCTTGTCCGATCGGGCGTAGGCGTAGTGCGGGATGACCGCTGTGACCGAGGCCGCCGAGGCGCCCCTCGCGGCATCGACCATGAGGAGCAACTCCATCAGATGGTCCTGGGTCGGCGGAACGAGCGGCTGGACGATGTAGACATCGCGCTGCCGGCAGTTGTCCAGCAACTGCGCCTGGAGGCAGTCGTTGCTGAAGCGTTGGGTATCGGCGGGCGACCGCGTGATCCCGAGGTTGTCGCAGATCGCGTCGGCGAACTGCGGATGGGCGCTACCGGAGAACACGGCGATCTGGTTCACGCTCCGAAGGCTAACGGAGCGGCCCGAGCACAGGAAGCGGGTGGACTCCCTCCGCACACGGCATCCTGTGACCATGGCCTACGACCTCGAACTCGCCGACCGTCTGCGCGATCTGCTGATCGCCGAGCCGGATCTCACCGAGAAGCGCATGTTCGGTGGTCTGGCCTTCCTCGTCGGAGGCGCCATGGCCGTCGCGGCGACCGATGACGGTCTGCTGCTGCGTGTGGATCCCGAGGAACGCGACGAGCTCGCGACCGATCCACTCGCGGGCCCGTGGATCATGCGCGGGAGCGAGCTCCGTGGCTGGCTGCGAATCGAGGCCGATGCCAGCACAGCGGCGGAGACCCTCGAGCCGTGGCTCGAGCGTGCCGTCCGCGCCGCCCGGGCCTCGCGCTGACGGAACCCGGCGACGCGAGATCAGGCCCAGAGCTGGCCGTCGAGGCGATCCTCGGCCTCGTCGAGGGTGCCCTCGTAGGCGCCGGTCGACAGGTACTTCCAGCCGCCATCGCACACGATGAAGCAGATCTCGGCCCGCTCCCCCGCCGTGACGCTCTTGGCCGCCTGGGCGAGCGCGGCGTGCAGGATCGCCCCCGTCGAGATGCCCGCGAAGATGCCCTCACGCTCCACCAGTTCCCGCACGCGCCGCACCGCGTCGCGCGGCCCGACACTGAACCGGGAGTCGATGAGCGACTCGTCGTAGAGCTCCGGCACGAAGCCCTCGGCGAGATTGCGCAGCCCGTAGACCAGCTCGCCATAGCGCGGCTCGGCGGCGACGATCCGGACCTCGGGCCGGTGCTCACGGAAGTAGCGGCCGACGCCCATCAACGTGCCCGTCGTCCCGAGCCCGCCGACGAAGTGCGTGATCTCCGGCAGGTCGGCATGGATCTCCGGTGCCGTGCCGCGGTAGTGCGCCTCCGCATTGGCCGGATTGCCGTACTGGTAGAGCATCACCCAGTCGGGATGCTCCGCGGCGAGCCCCTTCGCCACGCGCACGGCCTCGTTGGAGCCACCGGCTGCCGGGGAGGCGATGATCTCCGCGCCCCACATCCGCAGGAGCAGACGCCGCTCCTCGGAGGTGTTCTCCGGCATGACGCAGATCAGCCGGTAACCGCGCTGTGAGGCGACCATCGCCAGCGAGATGCCGGTATTGCCGCTCGTCGGCTCCAGGATCGTGGAGCCGGGCGTCAGCCGGCCGTCCGCCTCGGCCGCCTCGATCATCGCCAGGGCGGCCCGATCCTTGATCGAACCGGTGGGGTTGCGATCCTCGAGCTTGGCCCACAGCCGCACCTCCGGCGAGGGCGAGAGCGTCGGCAGACCGACCAACGGGGTGCGGCCGACCGAGTCGACCAGCGAGTCGTATCGCGACACGTCAGCGCGCGCCGCCGGCGACGGCCGGCAGGATGACGACGGTGTCGCCGTCGGAGAGCTCGGTGGACAGGCCACCGGTGAAGCGGATGTCCTCGTCGTTGACATAGATGTTGACGAATCGGCGCACCTCGCCGTCCTCCAGCAGACGCTCACCGATGCCCGCGTGGCGTGACTCGAGATCCTCGATCAACGCCTGGATCGAATCGCCCGACGCGTCGACGGCACGCTCACCGTCGGTGTAGGTGCGCAGGATCGTGGGGATACGGACCTCGATGGCCATCAGACTTCTGCCTTCTCTGTGGGTGCTGGACTACTCGGGGGTGCTGCTGTCGGTGTAACGCTCGACGACCTGGACTTCTTCCTCGGTCACCTCGCCGCCCGAGATCCGGTAGCTCCGGAAGTCGATCGGCGTGCCCTCGGCGTCGGCTCCGTCGCGGGTCGAGACGAGGACATAGTGCGCGCCCGGCTCGGCGGCGAGATTGATGTCGGTGCGCGAGGGATAGGCCTCGGTGGCCGTGTGCGAGTGGTAGATGACGACGGGTTCCTCGTCGTTGTCGTCCATCTCCCGGTAGAGCTTCAGCAGGTCACCGGAGTCGAACTCGTAGAACGTGGGCGACATCGCGGCGTTCAGCATCGGGATGAACCTCGCGGGACGATCGGACCCGATGGGGCCGGCGACGACACCGCAGGCCTCGTCGGGATGGTCGCGACGCGCGTGCGCGATGATCGCGTCGTAGGTGGCGCGGTCGATGGTCAACACATCGCCCAGCCTATCGGCGCCGAAACGGGCCCCGGCATCGTGTCCGCCTGCCGGACGCCGGACGAGGCCGGTGTCAGTCGGCGGCCTGGACCAGGGTCTCCTGGACGAACCCCAGCCAGTCGTAGACATCGGCCATGGCGGCCGTGGCGGGATCGTCGTCCTCGGCGAGGCGTTCGGCGTCCTCATCGCTCTCGATGCCCAATCGCACCGCCAGTGCGATGCGCACGTCGGTGAAGGCCCGCAACCAGGCAAGCGTCTGTCCTTCGTCCAGCTCCACCTCGACATCGACATCCTCGCCGGCTCCCATGCCGCCCTCGGCCAGGGTCCCGATGAGGGACTCGGCATTGGCGACCTTGGCCGAGGTCAGCGTCTGCTCGGTGTAACGCCGGAACTCCGCGGCGTCCTCGGGGTCATCGGCATACGCATCGGGCAGGAGGCGGGCGAGAACCGGGTCCTCGGGGGGCAGCACCGGTCCGTTCATGCCGACCATCGCGGCGAGCGGGTCCGCGGACGACTCTGACTCGCCATTGCGGTCGCGCAACAGCTCGACCACCTGCGCGGCCAGATTGGCCAGCAGCTGGGCTTCGTTCTGCTCGAAGCTCCCGACGACGCTACCCCGTCGCCTGATGAACGGAGTCACAGCTCTGCCCTCTCCAAGGTGGACCACAATCCGTACTCGTGCATCGCCTGGACGTGACGCTCTTGCTCCTCGCGCCGACCGCTGGAGACGATCGCCTTGCCCTCGTGATGCACCGCGAGCATCAGCTCGGTCGCCTTCTCCTCGGTGTAGCCGAAGTAGGTCCGGAACACGAAGGCGACATAGGACATCAGATTGACCGGATCGTTCCACACGATCGTGACCCAGGGATCCTCCAATTCGACGCCGAACTCGAGATCGGTGTCGGGAGCGATCTCCGCGGGCGCGGGGCCGGTGGCTGAGACGGTCACCACCCCATTGTGGCGGACGCGCGGTGACCACGGCGCCACCACCGCACGGCACACCGATCTATGCTCGGGCGCATGGGGACGCACCCGGACCGTTCGACGGCCTTGCTCACCGATCGCTACGAGCTGACGATGCTGCACGCCACGCTCGCCGATGGCCGCGCCTCCCGGCGCAGTGTCTTCGAGATGTTCACCCGGCGTCTGAGCGGCGGCCGACGGTACGGCGTCGTCGCCGGCACCGGAAGGATTCTCGAGGCGATCGCGGACTTCGGTTTCGGCGATGACGAGGTGCGGTTCCTGCGGGACAGCGGCGTGATCGACGCGACCACCGCTGCGTGGCTGGCCGATTTCCGGTTCGGCGGCGATATCTGGGGTTACCCGGAAGGCGAGCTCTACTTCCCCGGCTCTCCCGTCCTCGTCGTCGAGGGCACGTTCGCCGAGTGCGTCGTCCTGGAGACCCTGGTGCTGTCGATCCTCAACCACGACTCCGCAATCGCGACCGCCGGGGCACGGATGATCGCGAGCGCCGGAGACCGTCCCTGCATCGAGATGGGCTCACGACGCACGCATGAAGATGCCGCTGTCGCCGCTGCTCGCGCGGCGTATATCGCCGGTTTCGCGGCGACCTCCAATCTCGAGGCCGGCCGCACCTACGGAATACCCACCACGGGCACCGCGGCCCATGCCTTCACCCTCGTGCACGACACCGAGCGCGAGGCCTTCGAGGCGCAGATCGCCGCATTGGGCAGCGACACGACGCTGCTGGTCGACACCTACGACATCGCCGAGGGCGTCCGCAACGCGATCGCCGCCGGCGGGACCGGATTGGGGGCGGTGAGGCTGGATTCGGGAGATCTCGCCCAGGTCGCCGCGGAGGTCCGCGCACAGCTCGACAGGCTCGGCGCGACCTCGACCCGCATCACGGTGACCAGCGATCTCGACGAGCACGCGATCGCGGCTCTGGCGGTGGCACCGATCGACGGCTACGGGGTCGGCACGTCCCTCGTCACCGGCTCGGGGGTCCCGACGAGCGGCTTCGTCTACAAGCTCGTGGCCCGCGAGGACGACGGGGGCACCATGGTTCCTGTGGCCAAGAAGAGCAAGGACAAGATCTCCGTCGGCGGACGCAAGTACGCGGTCCGCCGGCGCGAGAACGACGTGGCCACCGCCGAGGTCATCGGCATCGGCGAGCCGCCGGCCACGGATCACGACGACCGCGAACTGCTCGTGCCGCTGGTGCGCGGCGGAGTGCCGCAGGATCTCGGCACGCTCGATGACGCGCGTGCCCGACGCCACGCCGCACTGCACGAGCTGCCCGCCACCGGTCTGCGCCTGAGCAAGGGCGACCCCGCCATCCCCACCCAGTACGAGGAGCGCTGACATGCCCACCAAGGCCCTCATCGTCGTCGATGTCCAGAACGACTTCTGCGAGGGCGGCTCACTCGCCGTGACCGGCGGGGCCCAGGTCGCCCAGGATGTCGCCGGGCTGATCGACGAGTCCCGGGCGGACTACGCCACCGTCATCGCCACCCGCGATCACCACATCGATCCCGGCCCGCACTTCTCAGAGCACCCGGACTTCGTCGACTCATGGCCGCCGCACTGTGTCGCGGACACTGCGGGAGCCGATCTGCATGCGCCCCTCACTTCACGGAGCTTCGACGCGATCTTCGACAAGGGCGAGTACTCCGCGGGCTATTCGGGTTTCGAGGGAGTCACGTCGACCGGAACCGAGCTCCCGACCTATCTGCGAGCGCACGGGATCGAGGCGGTCGACATCGCCGGGATCGCCACCGACTATTGCGTGCGGGCGACAGCGCTGGACGCCGCGAAGGCCGGGCTAGCGGTCACGGTGCTGCGCGACTACACCGCGGCCGTCCATCCCGATCGTCTCGACCGGGTCGAGGCCGAATGGGCCGAGGCCGGCATCGCCTTCACGTGAGCGACGCGCTTACCAATCGGGGCCGTACGCGCGCAGGAAGGTTCTGCAGCCTGCGGCGATGGTCTCGACGAGTTCGGTCTCGTCGAGGGGCGACGACACGGCGAACATCGCCTGGTTGCTGGGAATCCATAACAGGACCCCCGCGAAGTGGTGGGCCGCGAGACGCGCGTCCGGCACCTCCAGCATGCCTCGTTCGTCGAGGACCGATAGGCAGCGGGCGACCGAATCCACCACACGGAGGAATCCCTCCTCCCAGTACAGCTGCCCCAGGCGCGGGAACCGGGTCGCTTCGGCGATGACCAGACGACGTAGTCGCTGTACGGAGGGCGACATGATCGACCGCGTGAACTGCGCCGCCATCAACTGCACTGCCTCGTCGGCGGAGGCGATGCTGCGCAGCTGGTCGATCAGCGGAGCGAACGGGTCATCGACTCGGTCGCAGGCGAACTGGATCAAGGCGGCGAATACACCCTCCTTGTCGCCGAACTCCTTGTAGAGCGTCTGCTTGGAGACCGATGCGGCGGCGGCGAGCTGGTCGGTGGTGGCGCCCACGTAGCCGTGCTCGACGAACACCTCGAGCGCACGCTCGAGGATGAGCTCACGCTTCTGAGCCGAATCCACCCAAGGCCTCCCGTCGGATCGATGACATCGCTTGACACCAGTACCGAACAGTACCGTACACTCCGAGTACCGATCAGTACTCAACCAGGGAGGCGGCGGCCTTCCGCCGTGAAGCAGGAGCCATCAGATGTCATTCCAGGCCTATCTCGACACGATCGAGGACAAGACAGGGCTCACTCCCCGCGAACTCCTCGATATCGCCACGAGTCGCGGCTACGACGCCCCCGATGTCAAAGCCGCCGTCATCCTCGATTGGCTGAAGGACGACTACCAGCTCGGACGCGGCCACGGCATGGCGCTCGTGCATGTCATCAAGAAGGGTCCGAAGATCGACAGCACACACGTCGGCACCACCGGCTCGCACCGGGACGACTCAGACACGCTCTGGCTCGACGGAAAGGCGACCAGGCCGCGGTGACCCGCTACTCACCGCACGGCGATGACGGTGGCGTCGCTCCATCGTGCGTGCGAGGAGGCGTCATCGAGGTGCCGCGCACGCACCTCGACGGCGCCGGGCTCGTCCAGGCGGACGTTGACGCTCGCGGTACCGACCACGAGCTCCCTCGTCACGACCCGGTCCCCGATCCGCAGCTGTACCTCGCCGTCGGGACGCGCGCCCTCGGCGCTGACCCCGACGACGAACCGGGCCGTGCCGCCCGCCTCGATCCGGGGAGTGAGCACCTGCACCCTCACGGTCGACGATCCGTCGACGTCCGTGGGGGAAGCTTGCTCGGCATAGGCCTTGGCCGGATTTACCGTGAGGAGCGCGGCTGCGGCCATGGCGGTCGCTCCTGAGACTGCGAGCAGCATGCCCGTGCGGGAGGCCCGGGCGATATGACGATGACGGATGCCGGTCATGCTCACATCCTGGCGAGCTCGGACGAACGCGCGGCGATGGCCAGGTGAACGGGAGCAGAAGACTCCCGCAAGGCTCGCCCGGATCGATCAGGCCAGGGCGTCGGCGAGGAGTCGCAGGGTCTCGACCCGCGCCGGCGAGGACCGCGGGTCGGTGCCCTCGTGGGCGGAGGCGACCGGATGGATCATGACCTCGTCGACCTCGAAGCGCTCGGCAAGGTCGCGTGTCTGTGCCGCGGCCTGCTCCGGCGTCCCCATGACGGCGCGAGCGAGGCCCGCGTCGACGACCGACTGTTCGACCTCCGACAGCTCCATCGCCCGCGCCTCCTCGACGAGTTGCAGCGGGATCAGCGGCTTACCGGTGCGCAGGCGCGCCATCGTGATGAGATTCGGGAGCATGAGCGCGGCGGCCTCCTCCTCGGTCGCCGCGACCGCCGCGTTGACGGTCAGGAAGGTCCGGGGCTCGCTCGCGTAGTCGCTCGGGCGGAACTCGCTGCGGTACGTCGCGAGCGCCTCGGCCGTGCCCTGTCCGGAGAAGTGGTGGGCGAAGACATAAGGCAACCCCTTGGCGGCGGCGAGATGTGCCGAGTACATGGAGGAGCCGAGGAGCCACATCACCGGCCGGCCCGAGGCGGCGGGCGTGGCCTTGAGGATGTACTGCTGACGCGGCACCGGGACCCGCACCCCGTCGGGACCCATGAGGGCCATGACATCGTCGAGGTACTGGGGGAACTTCTCGATATCGGAGTCATCGCGACCGGCGGCGCCACGCAAGGCCCAGGAGGTCACGGGGTCCGAACCGGGCGCGCGGCCGATGCCGAGGTCGATCCGTCCGGGATGCGCGGCCTCCAGCAGTGCGAACTGCTCCGCGACCGCCAGAGGAGCGTGATTGGGCAGCATCACACCGCCGGATCCGAGCCGGATCCGCTCGGTGTGGGCCCCGAGGTGGGCGATGAGGACCGGCGGCGAGGTCGCCGCGACCGCCGGCATGTTGTGGTGCTCCGCCACCCAGTACCGCTCGAATCCCGCGGCATCGGCGGCTCGGGCGAGCTCGACCGTCGCGGCGAGCGCGTCGCCGGAGGTCTGATCGCTGCGGACGGGAACGAGATCCAGGACCGAGAGCTTCACCCCTCCACTCTCCCACCGAGCACCAACGCTCCACCCTCGCCACCTGGACGGTGACGTACACACCTCTCCCGACCCCTCCTCACGTCGAGCGGTGACCTACGCACCCCTCCCGGGCCCCTCCCCACGTCGAGCGGTGACCTACGCACCCCTCGACCGCCGTGAGAGGTGCGTAACCCACCGCCCACCGTGACGAGAGGTGCGTAACCCACCGCCCTGGGAGGGTGGGGCCATCAGCCGACGACGAGGTGCTCGGCGAGATACTCCGTGACATCGTCGAGCGCCGCGTGAGCCGGGCCGCGCATGAGACCCGGCAGGCTGACGAACCCGTGGATGGCCGCATCGTATTCGCGGTACCGGACCTGCACTCCGGCGCGGCGCAGGGCATCGCGGTAGTGAACACCGTTGTCGAGCAACGGATCAGCGGAGGCGGTGAGGATGAACGCCGGCGGCAGAGCTTCATGCGAGCCCGCCCGCAGCGGCGAGGCCTGCTGGTCGTCGGTGCCGTAGGCGTCCTGCAGATACAGCCGCACGAAGGCACGCATGTTCGCCGATGTGAGCACGGGAGCATCGGGCATCGCGATCTCCGAGGCGTACTTCTCGTACATCTCGACCGCCGGGTAGATCAGGATCTGCGCACCCACCTCCGGGCCGCCTTTGTCACGCGCCGTCATCGCGGTCACGGCGGCGAGATTGCCGCCCGCGCTGTCGCCCATGACGGCGACCCGGCCGGCGTCGACGCCGAGCCGCTCGGCATGCTCGACGATCCAGCACAGCGCCTCCCATGCGTCGTCCACGGCCGCCGGATAGGGGTACTCCGGCGCGAGCCGATAGGACGGCGAGATGACGACGGCACCCGTCCGCGCGGCGACCCGGCTGGCGAACCACTCGGACTGCTCCGGCTCACCCTGAACCCATCCGCCCCCGTGGTAGTTGACCACCACGGGACGGAGCCCGTCACCCACACCGCTCGGCCGGTAGACCCGCGCTCGCAAGGTGCGACCGGGCAAGGCGATATCGAGATCCTCCACCGTGACGCGGCTGTCGGCCCGGCCGAAGACGGCGGCGCCGGCGGGCGAGGCCCAGAGCTTGCGGCGACGCGCTCGAGCGGCGGCGTGGTCGGTCACCTCCTCGACCGGCTCGGCGGCCCGGTTGAGGACCGCCCCGAGGACGCGCAGACGCCAGGGCATGTTCATGGCGGTCACCCTAGCGGCTCGCCCGGCGGACTGATGACGATGCATTCTGGTCGCTATAGGAACCTCAACGCATCATCATCAGTGCCACACCGGACGGATGGCGATGCATCGAGGTCGTCCCGACGACCCCGATGCATCGAGATCACTGCCGCGTCAGCCGGAGGCGCGCAGGGCCCACTCGCGGAGGCGGTCGATGCGGTGCTGTAGCTGTTCGGTGGTCGCGGCGGCGGCCGGCGGGCCACCGCACTCCGATCGCAGCTTGTTGTGCACCACCCCGTGCGGCGTGCCGGTGCGGTGATGCCATGACCCGACGAGGGCGTTCAACTCGCGTCGCAATTCCGAGCGTCGCTCGAAGGCGACGTCCTCATCGGCCGGGCTCGGTGCAGCGGCGCGCTGGGCGATCTCGTCGCGCGCCTTCTTCGAGCGAGCCGATCGCAGCAGCTCAGCCACCTGGTCGGGTTCGAGAAGACCGGGGATGCCGAGGAAGTCGAGCTCCTCGGGGTCGTCGGCGATCGCGTCGTACCCGAACTCGCCGCCGTCGTAGACCACACGATCGAAGGACGCATCGCTGCCGAGCGCGCGGTAGGTGCCGAGCTCCTCGGGCATCGCCGGCTCCTCGCGATTGGCCCGGGCCAGCAACTCGGCCTCGGCGGCGAAGAGGTCGGCCTCGTCCTTGACCGGACGGCCGATCACGTGGTCGCGCTCGGCCTCCAGGTCGGCAGCGAGCCCGAGCAGTCCCGGAACACTCGGCACGAAGATCGACGCGGTCTCGCCCCGTCGGCGCGCTCGCACGAAGCGGCCTACCGCCTGAGCGAAGAACAGCGGTGTGGCGGTGGTGGTCGCGTAAACGCCGACCGCGAGCCGGGGCACGTCGACACCCTCACTGACCATGCGCACCGCAACCATCCACGGGTCCGAGCCCGCCGAGAAGTCCTGGATACGCTGGCTCGATCCGGCCTCGTCGGACAGGACGACGGTGGGGTCACTGCCGGTCAGCTCACGCAGAATCGCCGCATAGGCGCGGGCGGTCGTCTGATCGGTGGCGATGACGAGGCCACCGGCGTCGGGGATGTCCCGACGCACCTCCTGCAGCCGCCGATGGGCCGCCTGGAGCACCGCGGGAATCCAGGAGCCCTGCGGATCGAGTGCCGTACGCAGCGCATGCGCCATCTGGTCGCGGGTGAGCGGTTCGCCGAGCCGAGCACTGACCTCGTCGCCGGCGCTCGTGCGCCACTGCATCTGGCCGGAGTAGGCCATGAACAACACCGGGCGCACGACCGAGTCGCGCAGCGCGGCGCCGTAGCCGTAGGAGTAGTCGGCCACGCTCGCCATCGAGCCGTCACCCTGCGGGGCGTACGTGACGAACGGGATCGGATTGTCATCGGAGCGGAACGGCGTGCCGGTCAGGGCGAGTCGTCGTTCGGCGGGCTCGCAGGCCTCCTGCACGGCCTCGCCCCAGCTCAGCGCGTCGCCGGCGTGGTGGATCTCATCGATGATGACGAGAGTCCGTTGGCGTTCGACACGCACGCGATGGGCGATCGGATTGGTGGCGAGGCCCGCATAGGTCACGGCGTAGCCCTGGAACTGCGGAGCCAGGGCGCCGGTCAGGTCCGGGTCGAGGGAGATGCCCATCGCGGCCGCCGAGAGCGCCCACTGGGTCTTGAGATGCTCGGTCGGCGCGACGACCACGACGCGCTCGACGACACGACGGTGCAGCAGATCGGCGGCGATGGTCAGCGCGAAGGTCGTCTTACCGGCACCGGGCGTCGCGACCGTGAGGAAGTCTCGCGGCTGCGTGCGCTGGTACTGCTCGAACGCCTCACGCTGCCATGAGCGCAGCGGGCGCGCGCTCACTCGTCGGAGGAGTCGTCGTCGTTGTTCTTATCGGAGAAGGACTCCCAAATGTCCTTGCACTCCGGGCAGACGGGATACCGCTGCGGATCACGGCTGGGAACCCATACCTTGCCGCACAGGGCGACGACCGGTGTTCCCATGACCATCGCCTCGGTCAGCTTGTCCTTGGGGACGTAGTGACTGAAGCGCTCGTGATCGCCGTTGTCCGTGCGCTGTTCAGTGCGCTCGTCATGAACGGTCTGCGTTCCGCGTCCGAAGAATCCCACGGACCCATCCTAAGGGGTTGACCCGACAGCGGTCTCCCTCGTTCGACTCGCCTGCGGTCGCGGCGCGGTACATCCTGCGTCGCGATCACCAGCGGACCCGCGTGGGCGGTGAGCTGTCACGCACCAGACAGCCGCGGGTGCGTGATAGCTCACCGCCCGACGAGCTTCGGGACCTGGATACGGGATAACTCACCGCCCGTGGGAGAACCCTCAGTTCAGCGTGGGGTCGTCGGGGAAGGTCGCCCACAGGCGCAGCTCGTCGCGCTGACGACGCAGGACCTGCGCCCACAAGAGGTCCGGGCACGGTGAGACGACATCGTGGTCGCGCGCCTCGACGACGAGCCACGCGCCCTCATCGATCTCCTCCTCGAGCTGCCCGGCGGACCATCCGGCGTAACCGGCGAAGACACGGAGCCCACGCAGCACGCCATGGGCCGGCACCGGGCCGTCCAGATCGACCAGGCCGATATGTCCGGACATGTGCCGCCATCCCTGCGGCGGGACGTCGAACCCGTCGACGACCCCGACGGCCAGCGCGGAGTCCATCGCGACCGGGCCTCCGTCGAACAGACACCCGGGCGCGTCGACCGCTCCGCCCCATTCGGGCAGGACCTCCTCGACACCAGAGTCCAGCGGGCGGTTGACGATGACGCCCAGCGCACCCTCCTCGTCATGGTCGAGCAGAAACACGACGCTGCGGCGAAACGGCCCGTCATCGATCGCGGGCGTGGCGACGAGGAGCGAACCTCGCATGCTCACCGGTTCCATGCCCCCATGATGCCTCGTTCGATCACCCTCGCTCGCCGATCGACGCGCGCGACGGCGGGTCGGGAGATCGGAGAGGGCGGAGCCGTCGCCTATGATCGCGACCATGAGTGAACCCACGCTCCATGCCGAGGAGTTCACCGTCGACGAGCTCGCGCAGCGCGCCAATATGACGGTGCGCAATGTACGGGCCTACGCCAGCCGGGGTCTGATCGACCCCCCGCGGCTGGAAGGCCGCACCGGCTACTACACACTGGCGCACCTGCAGCGTCTGCAGTTGATCCGGCAGCTCCTGGACCGCGGCTTCACCCTCGCGGCCGTCGAGGACGCGATCCTGCGCTCGCCGACCACCGCTCCCGGCCACGCGCTCGAGTTGATGACGCTGCTCGAGACGGGCGACGACGCCGACGATCCCAGTGTGCTCATGCCCCGCGCCGACCTCGCGGCCCTGGCCGGGGTACCGCAGGACGACGAACTCATCGACGCCCTCGTCGATCTCGACCTCATCGAGAAGGTCGATGACACGATGCTGCGGATCCTCGACCCGGCGGTCGTCCGCCCCGGTGCCGCCGCTGTCGCCCTCGGCCTGTCGCCGGAGACGGTCATCGGCGCCGTGCCGCTGCTGCGCGAGCACCTCGGCGTGGCCGCCCGCTACCTGGTGCACCGCACGTCGGAGGAGATCGTCCAGCCCTTCCTCGACGAGGGCCTCCCCGAGCAGGACTGGCCGCGGGTGTTCGGCGCCGTCGAGGAGCTGCTGCCGATCGCGAGCCAGGTGATGCTCGCGATCTTCCGCTCCGAGCTGCGTGCCTCGATCGAGACCGAGATCGGCGACAAGCTGCAGCAGATGGGCGACTAGAACGACCATCGAGGGGTCAGATCGGTGGTCCGAGTAGGAAGCTCGCTTCCATCGCGGCTACGACCGTCGCGCGATGGCTCCATGCGAGCGACGCGTATCGAAACCGCCTCACCCGAGCGTGGCCTCGATACGCGGCTCGTTCCTCGCCGCTACTCGACCACCGAGGGCGGGGACCGGGGCATCGGTGATCGAGTAGGCACGGCGAGCCTCCAGCGCGGCTACGCCCCTTGGCTACTCGACCACCGACTGCTCGGGACCGGTGGTTGAGTAGCGACCGCGAGCTCTGCGAGCAGGACGCGTATCGGAACCACCCCAAACGCGGCCTGGCTACTCGACCACCGACGGCTCGGGATCGGGGATCGCGTTCCGAGAGTCTCCCGGCTAACCCCAGCTGACGTCGGCGGTGCTGTTGTTGACCAGCTCGATCCAGGACTTGCCGGGGGCGAGCTGGATCGCATTGCCCTCGCCGTCGGCCAACTGGATCTGCGATCCGTGGTCCTCCTTGGACCACGCGCCCTCGATGACCGAGCCGCCGGCGAACACCACGGCCCGTCCCTCGCCGACGAAGTCGGTCTCGGGCACCGGGTTGCCCGCGGGGTCGGTATAGCCGGCGTCCCGCTCATCGGCGAACAGCACGATCAGATTGCGTGCGGTGAACTCCGGATCCGCGATGCCATTGGAACGCGTCCAGCCGCCATCGCCGTGGGCCCACTCCGTCGTGTGGAACGGAGCGAAACGCACCGTGGCGGTCGTCGCCGCCGTCTCCGAGGAGGTCGCGTCCTCCTCGTTCTCGGCCCACGGCAGGTACGGGACGGTCGGGGCGATCGGGCCGAGGTCCCCGCTGATCTGCGCGAGATTCGCCAGCACGTTGTAGGGCGCAGCCTTGCCGGGCTGGCGGCTGAAGCCGCCGTTGCCGCCGTCCTCACTGACCACGGGCACCTCGGCCTGACGCATCCGGTCCATGGTCTGTCCGGCGCCGCCGGAGGCGACGACGTGCGCGTTGGCGGGCTTGGCGATACCGATATCGGTGGCGCGCAGCGAGCGCACGTGGCCCACTTCCTCGGGCATATCGGAGTAGAAGATCGCTGCGAGCCGGGTGGCGCCGCCCTCGACGGTCTCCTCGACCACGAGGTCGGCCCGATCGAGGCCGACCTGGGGAGCACCGGCCGACGTGTTGTCGATCTTGACCGCCAGCGGGGCGTTCTGAGGCAATCCGTCCTCGAGGCGCTCACCGGTCAGCGGAGAGGACTGCACGAGTTCGGATCCGTCCTTCTGATCCGGGTCGGGCTCGGAGTCGTCGCCGGACGAGCAGGCCGCCAGCAGCAGGGCAGCCGTCGACGCGGCGATCACAGCACGCAACTTCATAGGCGCCAGAATGCCGCACCCCTGGTGACGGATGCGGTAGCCGGTCGACTTTCAGGGGCGAGTGTCGGACCCTCCTGCCACGATGGGAGCCATGACCGAGGCCGGGCTGCAGCACCTGGGGTTCACGCCCGCCACCCAGGAGTGGTTCGCCGACTCCTTCGCCGCGCCTACCCCTGCGCAGCGTGGCGCGTGGGAGGCGATCGGGGCCGGTCAGCACACGCTCGTGGTCGCACCGACCGGCTCGGGCAAGACCCTCGCCGCCTTCCTCTCGGCCATCGACCGGCTGCTCCGGCCACGTCCCGACGATGCGCCCGCCGGTGTGCGCGTGCTGTACATCTCCCCGCTGAAGGCGCTCGCGGTCGATGTCGAGCGCAACCTGCGATCTCCGCTCGTGGGCATCTCCAATACCGCCGTGCGGCGCGGCGAGCCGTTCCGCGAGGTGACGGTGGGGCTCCGCTCGGGCGACACGCCTCCCTCGGAACGTCGCCGGCTGCAGTCGCACCCGCCCGATGTCCTCATCACCACGCCGGAGTCGCTGTTCCTGATGCTGACCGCATCGGTGCGCGAGACACTGCGCACGGTCGAGGTCGTCATCGTCGACGAGATCCATGCCGTCGCCGGCTCCAAGCGCGGCGCGCATCTCGCGCTCTCCCTGGAGCGGCTCGACTCGCTGCTCGAACGTCCGGCTCAGCGCATCGGCCTGAGTGCCACGGTGCGCCCCCACGACGAAGTCGCCCGCTTCCTCGGCGGTCAGTCCCCCGTCCGCCTCGTGGCGCCTGCATCACCCTCGCGCCTGGAGCTCGACATCGTGGTGCCGGTCGAGGACATGACCGAGATCGCGCCTCGCCACGAGACCGGGCCGCCGGAGGGCTCGGCCGCGCAATCGCTCCTCGACCCGGAGGCCGACCGTCAGGCCGGCAACACCATCTGGCCCCATGTCGAGGAGGCGGTGGTCGACCGAGTGCTCGAGGCCCGATCCACGATCGTGTTCGCCAATTCGCGCGGTGTCGCCGAGCGTCTCACCGCTCGGCTCAACGAGGTCTACGTCGAGCGGATCGAGGGCGAACGGATCGAGCCGGAGACCCGCAGTCCCGCACGCATGGGCGGATTGTCCGGGCAGTCGGACGGCGCGCCGCCCGCCTTCGCCCGCGCTCACCACGGATCGGTCAGCAAGGAGCAGCGCGCGCTCATCGAGGACGACCTCAAGTCCGGTCGGCTGCGCTGCGTCGTCGCCACCTCGAGCCTGGAGCTGGGCATCGACATGGGGGCGGTCGATCTCGTCATCCAGGTCTCCTCTCCCCCGTCCGTGGCCGCGGGCCTGCAGCGCGTGGGCCGGGCCGGACACCAGGTCGGGGAGGTCTCGCGCGGGTCGGTCTTCCCCACCAACCGGCACGATCTCCTCGCCGGCGCGGTGACGGCCGAACGCATGCGCGAAGGAGCGATCGAACGACTGCGCGTGCTGGCCAATCCTCTCGATCTCCTCGCCCAGCAGACGATCGCCGCGACGGCGCTCGAGCCCCTCGACGTCGAGGAGTGGTTCGATATCGTGCGGCGCAGCGCACCCTTCGCCGCACTGCCTCGCTCGGCCTTCGACGCCACGCTCGATCTCATCAGCGGCCGCTACCCCTCCGACGAGTTCGGCGAGCTACGGCCGCGGGTCGTCTGGGACCGCGACGCGGGCACGCTCACCGCAAGACCCGGGGCGCAGCGGTTGGCGGTGACCAGCGGCGGCACGATCCCCGATCGCGGCATGTTCAGCGTCGTCCTCGCGGGCGAGGACGACCGAGGAGGCCGCAAGGTCGGCGAACTCGACGAGGAGATGGTCTACGAGTCGCGCGTCAATGACGTGGTCGCGCTCGGTGCCACGAGCTGGCGGATCCAGGAGATCACCCACGATCGCGTCATCGTCACCCCGGCCTTCGGCCTGCCGGCCCGTCTCCCCTTCTGGCGCGGGGACGCGGTCGGGAGGCCCTACGAGCTGGGGGCGGCGATCGGCGCCTTCCTGCGGCGGCTCGAATCCGGCTCGGGTGCCGTCGACGCGGGCCTCGGCCTCGATGACAATGCCCGCGGCAATCTGAACGAGCTGGTGGCGGCGCAACGCGAGGCCACCGGCCGCGTGCCCACCGACACCACGCTGGTGGTCGAGCGGTTCCGCGACGAGCTAGGCGACTGGCGAGTGGTCCTCCTGTCGCCCTATGGCCGCTCGGTCCACGCACCGTGGGCGTTGGCCGTCGGCGCTCGGATCCAGGAGCAGTACGGGATCGATGGATCGGTCGTGGCCGGCGACGACGGCATCGTGGCTCGCGTACCCGATACCGACGCCGAACCGCCGGGGACGGAACTCTTCGTCTTCGAGCCCGATGATCTCGAGCGCATCGTCACCGAGGAGGTCGGCGGGTCAGCGTTGTTCGCCTCGCGCTTTCGCGAGTGCGCCGCCCGTGCCCTGCTGCTGCCTCGGCGTAATCCCGGTGCCCGTGCGCCGCTGTGGCAACAGCGGCAGCGGTCCGCACAGCTGCTCGACGTCGCCCGTAAACATCCGACCTTCCCGATCCTGCTGGAGACCGCTCGCGAGGTGTTGCAGGACGTCTACGATCTGCCGGCGCTCACCGGGCTGGCACGGAGCATCCAGAGCCGGGAGGTCGCAGTCGTCGATGTCATCACCGAGCGCGCCTCCCCCTTCGCGCAGACGCAGCTCTTCGGTTACGTGGGTGCCTTCCTGTACGACGGCGACCTTCCGCTCGCCGAGCGGCGAGCGGCCGCGCTCTCGCTCGACCCCGACCTCCTCGCCGAGCTGCTGGGCCGCACCGACCTGCGCGAGCTGCTCGATCCCGAGGTCGTCGCCACCACCGAACGCGAGTTGCAGCGACTCGTGCCCGAGCGCGCCGCACGATCGCTCGAGCACGTGGCAGACCTGGTCCGCACGATCGGCCCCCTCAGCGCCGAGGAGATCACCGCCCGCACGGACATCGAGCACCGCGGCGAGGTCTCCGACTGGCTGAGCTCCTTGCGCGATCAGCGGCGTCTCATCGAGGTACCGATCGCCGGGGAACCGCGCTGGGCGGCCGTCGAGGACGCCGCTCGATTGCGCGACGCGCTCGGCACAGCACTGCCGATGGGCATCGCAGCCGCGCATCTGGAGAGTCCGGAGGATCCGCTCGGCGACCTCGTGGCCCGCTACGCACGCACCCACGGTCCCTTCACCGCCGAGGGCGTCGCCGGCCGGTACGGTCTGGGACGCGCTGTCGCCGAGACGGCGCTCGCCCGGCTGGCCGAACACCGCAGAGTGGTGGCCGGTGAATTCGATCCGACCGCCTCAGGACGTGAGGAATGGGTCAACGCCGAGATCCTGCGTCGCTTGCGCGCGCGTTCCCTCGCCGCGGCCAGGCATCAGGTCGAACCGGTCGATCGGCAGACCTTCGCCCGCTTCCTGCCGGCCTGGCAGCAGGTCGGGTCACGTCATCGTGGCCCCGATGCGCTGCTGGCAGCGATCGATCAGCTGGCCGGCGTGCCGATCCCCGCCTCGGCCTGGGAGACCCTCGTCCTGCCTCAGCGGGTGGCCGACTATCAGCCGCCGATGCTCGATGAGCTCCTCGCCTCCGGAGAGGTCTGGTGGTCCGGTGCCGGGACCCTTGCCGGCAATGACGGGTGGGTACGGATCTTCCCCGCAGACGTCGACCCGGTCGCCGAGCCGGCGGCCGATGCCCCGGCAGCGGACTCGATGGCGGGTCGACTGCTCTCCGCGATGCGCGGATCCGGAGCCTTCCTATTCGGGCAGTTGCACGATCTCGTTGATACCTCCGAGGACGAATCGCTCGTCGACGCCCTCTGGCAGTTGACGTGGTCGGGCGCAGTCTCCAATGACACCTTCGCCCCGATCCGCGCGCTGCTGCGTGGAGGGGGTGCCCACCGCGGTCAGCGGCCGCCGCCGCGGGCTCGCCTCCATCGAGGGCGGCGCGTCCGTCCGACGCGTCCGGTCTTACCGCCGGTCGCCGCGGGCCGGTGGTTCGCCCTCGAGCCGTCCGCCGAGAGCACCCAGGCGGCCCTGCTGCGCACCGAGCTCGCGCTCGGCCGCCACGGCATCATCACTAAGGGAGCGGTCGCCGCCGAGCAGCAGCCGGGCGGGTTCGCGGCGATGTATCGCGTGCTGCGAGAGCTCGAACAGTCGGGAGGCGCCTTGCGCGGGTACTTCGTCGACGGCCTCGGCGGCGCTCAGTTCGCTGCCAACGGGGCCATCGACCGGCTCCGTTCGCTGCAACGCGATGACGACGAGCCCAGCGATGACGATGCGGTCGTCCTCGCCGCCACCGACCCGGCCAACCCCTATGGTGCCGCTCTCCCCTGGCCCGAGCGGGAGCTCGGCCATCGTCCGGGACGCAAGGCGGGGTCGATCGTGGTGCTCCACGACGGTGCGCTCGTGTTCTTCCTCGAACGAGGAGGTAAGACGATGCTGACCTTCACCGACGACCCCGAGCGCCTCGAGCGCGCAGCCCAGTCCTTCGTCGCCACTGCGCGACGGCTGCGTCTCGGACGGTTCACCGTCCAGACCGCCGACGGCGAGCCGGTGGCCTCCACGCCGGCCGGCGGCGCGCTCGCCGCCGCGGGCTTCGAGGCGCATCTGAAGGGTCTGCGATTCGATGCCTGAGGGCGACACCGTCTGGCGCACAGCGCACCATCTCCATGCGGCCTTCGCCGGCACTGAGCTGACCGTCACCGACTTCCGGGTCCCGGCCTACGCGACCGTCGACCTACGAGGGCAGCGCGTGGAGGACGTGGTCAGCCGCGGCAAGCACCTGCTGCTGCGGACACCGGAATACGTGGTGCATTCGCATCTGAAGATGGAGGGCGCCTGGCATCTGTACCGGCTGCCACGGCCCCGGTGGCGCCGCCCGGCACACTCGGCGCGTGCCGTGCTGGAGAATGCCGACTGGCAGGCAGTCGGGTTCTCGCTGGGGCTCCTGGAGGTGCTCCCGCGCGAACGCGAACTGGACGCGATCGGGTATCTCGGGCCCGATCTGCTCGGCGAGCGCTTCGATGTCACGGACGCAGTCGAACGCCTCGGGCGCGATCCGCTGCGTCCGGTGTTCCTCGCGCTGCTCGACCAGCGCAATCTCGCGGGTCTGGGCAATGAGTACGTCAACGAGCTGCTGTTCATGCGGCGCGTCGCCCCGACCTGTCCCGTCGGCGAGGTCGATGACCTCACGGGCCTCGTCGCGCTGGCTCAACGCGTGATCGGCGCGAACGCCCGCAGGGTCGAGCGCTCCTTCACCGGCAGCACCCGGAACGGCGAGGAACGCTGGGTCTACCGACGAGCCGGGCTGCCCTGTCGCCGGTGCGGCACGCCGATCGCCGAGGGCGACTACGGTGACGCCCCCACCCGCGAGCGCATCTGCTTCTGGTGTCCGAACTGCCAGGCCGAGCGAGACCCTCACGCATCGGTGATTGAGTAGCGCAGGTCGCTCAGCGACCGGAGCGTATCGAAATCACTCCCGCCGATCAGCCCGCGGCGACTCCCTCGCGGGCCGGCAGCTCGCGCCGGCTCACCCAGACCATCTCCTCGTCGAGATCGGTGGTCCGCGCGTCCCACGCGTCCAGGAACCAGTTCTGCCGGATCTTCCACGGCTTACGGGAGCCGGCCTGCGGGAGCTTGTCGGCGACGCGCTGGATGTAGCCGGAATCGAGGTCGAGGATCGGCGCCGAAGGTCCGCTCTCGCCCTCGGGGTTGGGCATGCCGTAGGCGTAGCCGTTCGCGTCGAGGTGGTTGAGAAAGCGTGCGACGTATTTCCACGTCAGATCGGCGCGCAGCGTCCACGAGGCGTTCGTGTATCCGACGCACCAGGCCAGATTCGGCAGGCCGCTGAACATCAGGCCCTTGTAGGTGTAGACATCGTGCGGGTCGATGGCACGCCCGTCGACCGAGATGTCGATCGAGCCCATCGCGACCAGCTGCAGACCGGTCGCGGTGACGACGACATCGGCATCGAGATGCTCGCCGGAGGCCAGGGCGATGCCCTTGGGCGTGAACTCCTCGATGTGGTCGGTGACGATCTCTCCCTTGCCTTCACGCACGACCCGCCACAGGTCCCCGCCGGGCACCACGCAGAGCCGCTGGTCCCAGGGCTTGTAACGCGGGGTGAGGCTGACCGGATCGACGCTGGGCGCCTGACGCTGGGCAAGGCCGAGCAGGATCTTGCGCGCCAGCGCCGGGAAGGCCCGGCAGAAGACGTAGAAGCCCACGGTCATCACGGCGTACCTCAGCCGCGTCGCCTGGTGCACGATGCTCTTCGGCAGCACCCGGCGAGCGATATTCGCCACCGGGTCCTTACCCGGCTGCGAGAGGATGTAGGTGGGCGATCGCTGCAGCATCGTCACCTTGGCGGCATCGCGCGCCATCGACGGGAGCAACGTGATCGCCGTGGCACCCGAGCCGATGATGACGACATTCTTGTTCGTGTAGTCGAGATCTTCGGGCCAAAACTGCGGGTGGACGACCTCACCCTCGTAGTTCTCGAGGCCGGGGAAGTCCGGGGTGTAGCCCTCGTCGTAGCTGTAGTACCCGCTGCAGAGGTAGAGGAACGAGGCCTCGGTGGTCTCGGTGGTGCCGTCGGACAGGCGCGAGGTGACCGTCCAGGTGGCGTCCTCGCTGGACCAGTCGGCGGTCAGCACCCGGCGCCCGAAACGGATGTGCCGGTCGATGCCGTTCTCGCGCGCGGTGTCGGCGATGTACTGGCGGATGTCACCGCCGTCGGCGATCGCCTTCTCATTGGTCCACGGACGGAACGGGTAGCTGAGCGTGTACATGTCGGAGTCCGACCGCACGCCCGGGTACCGGAACAGGTCCCAGGTGCCACCGGTCCGTTCGCGCTGCTCGACGATGGCGTAGGTCTTGCCGGGGCTCATCTGCTGCAGGCGGTAGGCGGCTCCGATCCCCGAGAGGCCGGCGCCGACGATCAGGACGTCCACGCGGTCTGTGCTCATGTGCCTCGTTCTCCCTCCACGGGGTCCGATCCATCGGACTTATGTGACATCGTCAATGTCACGTTAACAGATACCGAGAGTATCGGGAAGTCCTTCGATGTGGCCCGCGATGACCCCTCAGTGCCTAGGATGTGCACATGACGACGGCAACGGAACCCACTACGCCGGAAGGCGGCGCCGCGGTGGAGAGCTCCTCGCGGCCCGGCGGGCACCGCGTACTCGGCGCCTTCCTGGCGATCGCCGGCGCGATCGGCGTGCTGGCGTCGTCGATCCTCACGATCGACAAGATCACCTTGCTGCAGTCCCAGGTCGATGGCGAGGACCTGAGCCTGGGATGCGATCTCAGCGCCTTCGTCAGCTGCAGCGGCGTCATCGCCTCCGATCAGGCCTCGGCCTTCGGTTTCCCCAACCCGTTGATCGGCATCGCCGGATTCGCCGTCGTCACCACACTGGGCGTGCTGCTGGCCTCGGGCACGCGACTGCCCGGCTGGGTGTGGGGAGGCCTGCAGGTCGGCGTGATCTTCGGCATCGGGTTCGTGACCTGGTTGCAGTACCAGAGCATCTTCAATATCGGCAAGCTCTGCCCGTGGTGCATGGTGGTCTGGGCGGTCATGATCCCGACCTTCGTCCTGGTCACCGCCCGCAACGTCCCCGGGCGCTTCCTGCGCAACTGGTCGGGGTTGATCATCGCGCTGTGGTACATCGCGCTCGCCGCGACCATCTTCTTCGTCTTCGGCGACACCCTCTGGGCCTGATCATCCGGCCCAGCTCCGCGACCGGCGCGGATCTCGGGCGCCGGGTAGCGTCGAGCCGGTGACCGCTGAACCCCGTCGTCTCCCCTCGCTCATCGTCGCCACGGTGCTCGCGATCGTCATCGCGCTGAGTCAGCTGCCGGCGATCCTCCCGTCCTCCTGGCTGCAGCCGCTGCTGGCTTCGCCGTGGTCGCAGTACGGCATCGTCTCGATCTCGGTGGCACGCGACGAGCTCGGCGGGTGGGTGGTGCTGCTGGCGATCGTCGCGGCACTTCTGGCCTGGAGAGCGCTCCGCGCGCGCCGGTCCCTCGTGCGGAGGTCGGTGGGTGCCGTGGCCGGCCTCGCTCTTCTGGCATCAGCCGTCACCTCGGGGCTGCTCCTCTACACCTCGATCGACCAGGGAGCGGGCTTCCGCCCCTTCGCGCCGCTGGTCCCGACCGCCGGTGGCCACGGTGGTCCCGATGAGACGCTCACCGTCGGGAGCGCCGATGGCGAGGCTCTCCGCGCCGACCTGTACCGTCCCTCCGGCGACGAGGACGCCCCGGTCGTGCTCTACATCCATGGTGGCGGTTTCGACGGCGGTGCCCGCAATCCGAATGCTCTCAACCGCTACCTGGCCGATCGCGGCTACGCGGTGCTCGATGTCGACTACCGGCTGGCGCGGCCGGATCGACCGACCTGGGATCTCGCCACGGCTGATATCGGCTGCGCGCTCTCGTGGTTGGGACGCGAGGGGCCGGCCTTCGGGCTCGACACCGACCGGGTCGCCCTGCTGGGCGAGTCGGCGGGCGGCAATCTCGCGCTCAACGCCGCCTATCGGAGCCAGTCCGGCGATCTCGAACCCTCATGCGGATCGGCGGACGACCTTCCCCAGGTGAGCGCGGTGATCGGCGGCTATCCCGTCGTCGACCTCGCCGGTGATGAGGCGCGGACCGGTCTCGGCCGGCTGATGGGCGAGGTCTACATCGGCGGCGCTCCCGATGAGTTCCCCGACCGCTATGCGGCCATCGATCCGGCCTCGCACGTCGCGGCCGACTCCCCACCGACCCTCGTCTATCACGGCACGCGCGACCATCTCGTCCTTCCGGGACCGGTGGAGGACTTCGTAGCGAGGATCCGCGAAGCGGGGGTGACGACGCGGTACACCGCGATCCCCGCCACGGACCACGGCGCCGGGAGTCTGCTCGGCACGTCGACATGGGGCACGGGCATCATCCAGGCGGTCGTCGTGCAATGGCTCGACGACCACGTGGCCTGAGCGTCTGGTCAAGTACCGTCGCCGATCATCCGGATCAGCAGCGCGATCATGAGGTCCTTCTCCCGCGGATCGCTCATGGCGACCAGGAGCGTGAGGGCGGTAGGTACCCGGCGAGCACATCGGCGACTCCGGCCACCAGTTGGTCACTGGAACGACCGAGGATCCGCACGATGGAGCCGAGCTGTTCCAGCCGCTGCTCGTTGATCGCATAGCCCCGCACCAGGTAGTCGCGCAGACGTTCGGTCGCCCAGATGCGGAACTGCGTGGCGACTTTGCTCTTGACCCGGTAGCCGACCGAGATGATGACATCGAGGTTGTAATGGGTCACCTTCCGCTGGACGGTGCGTGTGCCCTCTTGTCGAACCCGTAAGAAATCCTTACAGGTTGCCGCCGGATCGATCTCGCCTTCGTCGAACACATGGCGCAGATGCATCGTGATGTTCTCGCGCGACGTCCCGAAGAGGTCCGCGATCTGCTGTTGATTCAGCCAGACGGTCTCCTCATCGAGCCGCACCTCCAACGCCGGCACGCCGTCGTCGCGCTGGTAGAGCAGTACCTCCCCGGACGGTTGCTCAGTCATCACCCACTCGCCTTCTGTGCCTCGATCGCCGTGCTTCGTCGCTACAAGGACAACCTATCGCCGGCCACCGACATGTTGCGGTCGGGCGCGATTCACTCTGCCTGATTCACGGCATTACCCGGCACCCCGGACACAGCACGGCACCCCACCTCGCAAGGAGGTGGGGTGCCGGGTAATGCCGTGGAGCTGCCGGGATCCCCGGCTCGCAGAGCTCGCCGTGGGCCCACTCGATTCACTCTGCCTGATTCACGATGGGACACAGCACCCCGGACACAGCACAGCACCCCACCTCACGAGGAAGTGGGGCGCTGTGTCCCATCGTGGAGCTGCCGGGAATCGAACCCGGGTCCTCTGGCGCTGAGCTAGGTCTTCTCCGGGTGCAGTTTGTCGGTAGTCGTTTTCTCAGCCCCGGTGCTCGGACAAACACGTCACCGACGGGCTCAGCCGTACTTGAGTCCCGATCACCGCCTACGGCAGGCAGTGATCAGCAAGTCCCCTTGATGAGACAGACGATCCGGAACGGGGACGCTCCCGGGTCTGCCCTTCACCAATCGCTGTCAGGCAGCGAGGGCGAAGTCAGTGCGCTTGGAATCGGCACTTATTGGTTTGCAACGATCGTTTAAGAGATGACGTTGCCTTCTCTACCCGCTTCTCCTAGGTCGAACGACCACAGTCGAAACCGATCAGCCCCTCTTGAGTTATCAACACCGGCGAACCGGCTCTCCTAGTCTACAACCCACGGCGTGCGCCGACTATTCCTCACCCGGCTGGACTCGGTCCGCGCGTCCCGGTGTCCGTACGAGTGCGGCCGAGACCATCGCACCGGCGACGAGCAGTCCCGCGCACACCACGATCCCCGCCCGGAAGCCCGGGGCGAAGACCTCCGGGCGGGCGAAGTCCGGGCCGGCGATCCCCACGAGCGGTGGGATCGCGGCCACCGCCAGCAGGCCTGCGGTGCGCGAGACCGCGTTATTGATGCCAGAAGCGATGCCCGTCTGATCCGGCGGTGCCGAGGCGAGAACCGCGGTCGTCAGTGGGGCGACGAGAGTCGTCAAGCCTACGCCGAACACGACAGTGCCCGGAAGCACCTCTGTCAGCAGGTCAGCATCGCGGCCGATCCGCAGATAGAGCAAGAGCCCGCATGCCGCCACCAGCGGGCCGACGGTCATCGGCAGCCGCGGACCGATCCGCGAGCCGATCTCACCGGCGGTGGCTGAGAACAACAGCATGAGGATCGTCACCGGGAGGGTCGCCAGCCCCGCCCGCAGCGGTGTGTAGCCGGCGACATACTGCAGGTGCAGCACGAGCAGGAACATCGAGCCGCTCAACGCCGCATAGATCGCGAAGGTGGACAGATTGGCGGCCGCGAAGACACGGTCGGCGAACAGCGTCATCGGCACGAGCGGTGCGGGCGCCCGCACCTGGTGCCAGACGAAGACCATGAGGACGATCACGCCGACACCGACGAGCCACCAGTTCTGGTCGACGAACCCGAAAGTCAGCGCCGAGAGACTGACGATCGTCAACGCCGCACCGGCGAGATCCAACCGTGAGACGCCGCCGCGTGACTCCGGGACGTGGCGCAGAGTGATCGCGACGACCACGACCGCCAGCGGTACGTTGACCCAGAAGACCGAGCGCCAGCCGACCGCGTCCACGAGCCATCCGCCGAGCAGCGGTCCGATCGCGGTCGTCACGCCCGACAGCCCAGACCACAGGCCGATCGCCTTTCCCCGGTCGTCGGGATGGATCGAGGCGGTGATGATCGCGAGGCTCCCCGGCGTCAGCAGCGCCCCGCCGATGCCCTGCAGCGCTCGCGCGAGCACCAGGACGTCGGCCGACCACGCCAGAGCGCACAGCACGGACGCCGTCGCGAACAGCATGGTGCCGACCACGAACACCCGGCGCCTGCCCCAGCTGTCACCCAACGACCCGCCGACCAGGATGAGTCCGGCGAGCATCAGCGTGTAGCCGTTGACCACCCACTGGAGCCCCGCTACGCCCGCGTCCAGCTCGCGGTCGATCGCCGGCAGTGCGAGCGAGACGATCGAACCGTCGAGGAAGACGATGCCCGAGCCGAGGACCATCGCGGCGACGAGCCACCGGCCCTGGGCCGATGCGAGCCTCATGGGTCGATATCGAAGAGATCGGCGCCGTTACCCCAGAGCACTGCCCGCATCCAGTCATCGCCGAGGCCGAGACGATCGAGTGCCTCGATCTGGTGGGCGTAGGCGTAGGGGATGTTCGGGAAATCGGTGCCGAACAGGATCCGGTCACGGAGCGCGTCGAGCCGTGGGACCACTCCGTCGGGGATCTGCCGGTCGGTGAAGAAGTCGACGAAGGTCATCGTGGTGTCGAGACGAATCTCGTCGTACCGCTCCGCGAGGTCCAGGAACTCGTGGACCTCCGGCATGCCGAGGTGAGCGATGATCAGCTTCAGCCGGGGATATCGCTCGAGCACGGCTGCCACTCCCGCCGGTCCCGTATGAGGCCCGGGCGCGGGTCCAGATCCGGCGTGCAGCACGATCGGAGTTCCCGACGCCTCCAGCTCCGTCCACACCGGGTCCAGGAGCGGATCGTCGGCCGCGAACTCACCGACCTGCAGATGGGCCTTGAACACGCGTACCCCCGCCTCGATCAGCTCGGGCACATAGCCGGCCGCCTCGGGCTCGGGGTAGAAGGTGCCCGACCACAGGCTGTCGGGCACCTGTCGCGCGAAGTCTCGGTTCCAGTCGTTCATGAACTCCGCGACGCCCGCTTTGTGGGCGTACGACAGAGCGCCGAAGGCCTTGACCCGCATCGAGCGGAGACGTTCCACCCGCTCCTCATCGCTCCACCGATAGGTGATCGGCCACGGGCGACCCAGTAAAGGCCCGGCCGCGTCGAAATAGGCCCAGACCTTCTTCAGCACCTGAGGCGCCATGAAGTGCACGTGCACATCGACGATGCCCGGCAGCCCGAGAGCGTCGAGATACGCCGCAACGTCCTCGTCGCGCATCACATGCCCTTGAACTTGCGCCCGAACTCCCGCTCCACATCGCGCTTCGCCTGGCGCTCGGCGATCGCCTGGCGCTTGTCGTACTCCTTCTTGCCTCGGGCCAGCGCGATCTCGACCTTGGCCCGGCCGTCCTTGAAGTACAGCGAGAGCGGCACGAGGGTCAGGCCCTTGGCCTGGGTGCGCTGCTCGATCTTGTCGATCTCGGAACGGTGCAGCAGCATCTTGCGCCGGCGGCGCGTCTCATGGTTGGTCCAGGTGCCGTTGTCGTACTGCGGGATATGCACCTGCAGCAGCCAGGCCTCGCCGTTCTCGATGTCACCGAACCCGTCGACCAGCGACGCACGACCGGCCCGCAGCGACTTGACCTCGGTTCCGGTCAGCACCAAGCCCGCTTCGAAGGTGTCCTCGATGTGGTAGTCGTGACGTGCCTTCTTGTTCTGCGCGATCAGCTTGCGACCGGTCTCCTTGGCCATACCCACCATTCTCTCAGAGAGGCCCAGGCCGCGAAGCCCGCCTCACCACGAAGACCTCGGCGGCGAGCATGGGGCCTGGATCGCTCGCTACCTACCCCCACCCGAGGGCGGTGAGCGGTCAACCACCGGGAGCCGGTTCACCTGGTTGATGAGTCACCGCCTGGTGTCTCGGCATGATCGCGGTGCATGAACCACCATCAACGGTCACGACGTGGTTGACCACTTACCGCGATCCGCCTCAGCCTCGAAACGGTGCGTCATCAACCGCTGTCACCCAGGAACCGTGGTTGACTGCTCACCGCGCCGGGGTGAGGCGATGGATCAGAGCCAGCCCATCGGGTTCACGGTCTGACCGTTCTGCAGCACCATGAAGTGCAGGTGGCAACCGGTCGAGTAACCGGTCGTGCCGACGTAGCCGATGACCTGGCCGCGCTGCACCTGCGAGCCGACGCCGATCGGCGACGGGGAGTTCATGTGGTTGTAGGTCGTGATGACGCTGACACCACGCATGACGCCGTGGTTGACGATGACACGGTTGCCGTAGGCGCCGTTGAAGTAGGACTGGATGACCGTGCCGGATGCGGCAGCGCGGATCGGCGTGCCGCAGCCGACGCCGAAGTCGGTGCCGTCGTGCAGCTTGTACACACCCGTGACCGGATGACGGCGCATGCCATAGGGCGAGGTGATCGGCCCGCTGACCGGGTGGCTCAGGGTGTTGCCACCACCGCCGCCGCCTCCGCCGCCGCCCCCACCGGGGTTGCCGCCGCCTCCTCCGCCGCCACCTTGGTTCTGGGCCGCTTCGCGTTCGCGCTGCTTGCGCAGCTCCTCGGCCACGATCGCCTGCATCTGACGTTCCAAGGACGCGCGCTCGGACTCCAGTGCCGCCGCCAGCTGCTCGTCCTCGGCCTTGGCCGAAGCCGCCTCACGCTCAGCCGAGCGACGCGTGTCGACGAGTTCGGCGACCTCGGCCGCCTGCGCCTCGGCCGCAGCGGTCAGCTCCTGCATCCGCGCGACATTGGCCTCAGCTTCCTTCTTCTGCGCGGCGACCTGGTCACGCAGCTCCTCCACGCGCTGCCGCTCGAGTTCGAGCATGACGCGCGAAGCATCGAGCTCCTGCATCTTGCCGATCTGCGCATCGCCGACCGAGTCATTGGCTTGGACGCGGTTGGAGAAGGTATTGGGGTCCTCGCCCTGTAACAGCTCACTGAAGGCGCGCAGACCGCGATCGCCCTCCATGACGCTGTCGACGGCGAACTGCTCGACCTCGGACTCCGACGCCGCCAAGTCCTTCTCCGCCTTATCGACGCGCGCCTCGGCGGCCTCGAGATCGGCTTCGGCCTTGGCCAGCTGCTCACGCAGCTCGGCATCGCGTGCCTGGGCGACCGCGAGCTCACCGCGGGTGGTGCTGAGCACGCCCTCAGCCTCGGCGAGACGAGCACTCGCGGCGTTCAACGCCGAACTGGCATCTTGGTAACGCTGGGTGGAGTGCTCGAGGGCGGCCTGCGCCTGCTGGCGCTTCTGATCGTTCTGACCCTGTTGACGACGGACATCGTCCTTGGAGTCGGCGAAAGCCGACGGCGCCGTGAACCCGACCAGAAGGCCGAGCACCAGCACCGCCGCGAGCAACGGTTTGCGAGCAGTCGCAAGCATCGTCTGAACATCCTCGATCCGGGGAAGGTCCCTCGCGGGACGGAATCGAACTCGTGTGACTGGTGTGACTCTACGTCATCACCACCCCCTGACGTCCAGGGGCGCGCGGAAACTCTCTACCCGAGATTGAGACCTGCGGTCAGACGTTGAGGTACTTGCGCGTCATCACCAGGGTCGGGATGAGCGCCAGCAGGATGGACAAGGCGGTGGTCCAGCCCATGACCACGAAGGCGTCCTGCCATCGGACCCAGGTCGTGATCGTGCCGAGGGTGTCGCGCAGATAGCCGTAGACCACGAAGTACATGAAAGCCGCCATCCCGCTTGCGGCCAGCGCGGCCGAGACGAGCGCGGCCACCAGCGATTCCAGCACGAAGGGCAACTGAATGTGCCAGCTGGAGGCACCCACGAGACGCATGATGCCGATCTCGCGACGGCGGGCGAAGGCGGTCATGCGGATCGTGTTGGAGACCTGCAGGATCGCCGCGATGATCAGCAGCAGTGCGGTGCCCAGCGAGGCCCACTGCAGCTTGTCGAGCATCTCGAACAGCGGGCCGAGGAGCTCACGCAGCGAGTTGACATTGCCCACGCCGTCCATGCCGGACACCTGGCTCACGACGCCGTCGAAGTCCTGCGGATCGGTGAGCGTGACGTAGTAGGACTCGGGGAACGAGTCGGGTCCGAGGGTCTCCAGCTGACGCTGGCCGGTCTCGGTCTGCCCGAGGAGCTCACGGGCCTGCTCGTAGTTCTGCTCGGGGCTGCGCACCTCGAAGCTGCGCACCTCGGGATTGGAATCGAGGGCGTCCTGCACCGCCTGCTGCTGCTCCTCGGTGGCCACGCCGTTGACGCAGGTGGCCGCCGGTGAGTTCTGCGTGCAGAGGTTCACCTGCAACTGCAGGCGATCGCCGAAGTACTGCTCGGTGCGATCGGCCTGGGCCTGGATCAGCAGGCCCAGCGATGCCAGGAGCAAAGAGACGGACATGGTGACGATCAGCGAGATCGTCATGGACGCGTTGCGGGTCAGACTCGCGCGCAGTTCGGAAAGGATCGCTCGCATGGTTCTCAGTTCTGGTAGCCGTAGATGCCGCGTGCCTCGTCGCGGACGAGGCGACCCTCGTCGAGCTCGATGACGCGCTTGCGCATCTGGTCGACGATCGAGGAGTCGTGCGTGGCCATGATCACGGTGGTGTCGGTGCGGTTGATGCGGTCCAGCAGCTTCATGATGCCGACGCTCGTGGTCGGATCGAGGTTGCCGGTCGGCTCATCGGCGATGAGGATCTTCGGCCGGTTGACGAAGGCGCGTGCGATCGCGACGCGCTGCTGCTCGCCGCCGGAGAGCTCCTCCGGCATCCGGTGGCCCTTGCCCTCCAGGCCCACCATCTCGAGCGTCTCGGGGACGAGCTGGTCGATCTCAGCGCGCGGCTTGCCGATCACCTGCAGCGCGAAGGCGACATTCTCGGTGACGGACTTGTTCGGCAGCAGCCGGAAGTCCTGGAAGACCGTGCCGACCTCGCGGCGGAGCTTGGGGACCTTCCACGACGAGAGCTTGTCGATCTCCTTGCCGGCGACGTAGACGTGTCCGGTGCTGGGACGCGTCTCGCGCAGGATCAGTCGCAAGAAGGTGGACTTGCCCGATCCGGAGGCGCCGACGAGGAAGACGAACTCGCCCTTGCTGACCTCGAGGTCGATGCCGTCGAGGGCCGCGCGCTTCTGCCCGGGATAGGTCTTGCTGACCTTGTCGAAGCGAATCACCCGACCGAGTGTAGGTGGACGACCTGAGAAAACGACGCAGGCGCGGAACGTCCGTGGCGTCCGCGGGCTCGATGTGACGACCGTCTCGCGCGGTGCCGCGTCGTCGAGGGACTCCCGATCACGCGTCTCGACGGATCAGCTGTAACGCCCCGGCCGCCGTCACCACGACGACCCAGGCGAGCAGGACCGCTCCCCCACCGACGGGCCCGAGCACGCGGTCGGAGAACTCGAATAGCAGCTCGCCGGCGCTGCTCGGCAGCCATCGCGCGTGCTCGGTCACCTGCTGGAGCAGCGGCGGGATGAGCAGCACGAGCATGAGGCCGGCGACTAGCGCCGGGGCGAGGGATCGGGCGATGAGCGCGAGGCCGTGTCCGAGCAGACCGATGAGCACGAGATAGAGGACCGCGCCACCCAATGACTGTGCCTCGTCGGTCCCGATCCGCAGCTCCGCGCCCGTCGCGACGCCGGCGACCAGCCCGGCGGCCAGACTCGTCGCAGCGGTGATCAGCGACGCGCCGGCCGCGACGGCGACCTTGGCCAGAACCAGGGTCCCGCGCCGCGGGACGGCGAGCAGTGTCGTGCACCGCTGACGGCCGGCGTACTCCTGCGCCACCGGCCAGATCCCCATCACCAGCACGCCGACCTGCGCGAAGCGCACCGTCTGCGTGGTGATGTCCACCGCCGAGGAGCTCGCATCGGGCGTCGCCGCGAACGCCGCCGCGAGCAAGGCGACGGCGCCGAGGGTGATGAGGAGTGTCCAGACCGCGGCCGGCAGAGTCCGCAGCTTGACCACTTCCGCACCGACCGCCCTCATGCCGCCACCGCCTGAAAGAAAAACACACTAGGCCGAAGGCGGCATGAGAGACCATTCATCGGTCGCTCGCTGCGCTCGCTCATGCGTCCCGCCGGTTCATTACGATGCCGGCGACGGCGAGCAGGCCGAGCGCCCAGGCCGTCATCACTAACGTTCCCGGCACCATCGCCAGCTGGGCATCGTCGATCGACTGTCCGATGCCGTAGCTCAGGAGGCGGAAGCCGGACGTGTCGGGCAGCCAGAAGGCGAGATCGGTGACGCGGCTCAGCAAGAAGGACGGCGGCAGTACAGCGCTGTTGACGATGAAGAAGACCAGCGGGATGACGCCGTTGCGCGTCAGGACGGTGACCGCGAGAGCCATGATCGAGATGAGGAGCCAGTAGACGACTACGGCGCCCGCGCGGCGCAGCCCCTCGTCGAAGGCGACAGGCGGGCCGGCGGAATCGCCCAACAGCGCGGCGGCGACACCGAGGCAGACCCCGATCGCGATCGCGGCCGATGGCACGACGACGACCACCATCGCGACCGCCTTGGCGACGAGCAGCCGCGTCCGCGAGCCGATCGCGATGAGCGTCGTCGGTATCTGCCGGCCGCCGCCCGCGTCAGGGCTGTTGGCCGTGTACTCGCTGCCGACCAGGACGACCGCGACGACCACCGACCCGACCACGCCGAGCGGTGCACCGTAGAACGCGACATCGAAGGCAGAGTCGGTGGCGTCGTCACCACGCGCCGAGAGCGCGTTCAGCACGGTGAGGGCCACCATGCTCAGCACCATGACGCCGCAGCCCACCAAGGTCGCGGGCAGGGTCACGGCCTTGTGGAGCTCGGCCCGGAGCGCACGGATCATCGCATTCCCTCCGATCCACCGGTGAGCGCGAAGAAGGCGTCCTCCAGGTTCTCGTAGCCTCGCGTCACGTCGGCGAGGGGGCCCCAGGCGACGACCCGGCCACCGGCGATCACCACCAGATCGTCGGCGATGCCCGCGACCTCGCTCATCAGGTGGCTGGACAGCAGCACCGTCCCACCGTCGTCGGCGTGTCCGCGCAACAGGCCGCGGATCCAGCGGATTCCCTCCGGGTCCAGACCGTTCACGGGCTCGTCGAGCACGAGCGCCTCGGGCTCACCGAGCAGCGCCGCCGCCAGACCGAGGCGTTGACCCATGCCGAGCGAGAAACGGCCCACACGCGTCCGTGCGGCGTCGGCGAGCCCGACCTGCTCGAGCACCTCGTCGACGCGGCGCGGGTCGATGCCTCCGGCACGCGCGATCCACGCGAGGTGGTGGCGTGCCCGACGCGAGCGATGGGCGCCGGAGCCGTCGAGCATCGCCCCGATCACGCGGGCCGGATCGGCCAGCTCCCGATAGGGCCGGCCCGCGACGAGCGCCCGGCCGCCGTCGGGACGATCGAGGCCCAGAAGGACGCGCAGGGTGGACGACTTGCCGGCGCCATTGGGGCCGAGGAACGCGGTCACCCGCCCCGGACGGGCTTCGAGGTCGACGCGATCCAGGACGGTGCGCGCTCCGTGGCGTTTGACGAGGTGCTCGATCTGCAGCATCTCTCCATCCCAGCGCGTCGGGACCCGTACCGTCATCGGTCCGACGACCGGACCTGGTGGCGGGGCGTCGGACCACGGTCTCTCGGACCCAGGTCCGATGTCAGGGGTCGGTGCGCGACCTAGAATCAGGCGCGTGGACTCCGCCGACCGGCCGACCTGGCGCTCGCGGGCCTGGCCGGCCGCCCTCGGCACCTTGGGCTTGCTGACCGCCGGCCTGCTCCTGGTCGGTGTGGACAGCAGGGCGGGTGCCGTAACGGTGGCGCTGGTGGCATTCGCCGCCTCCGCGGTCGTCCTGGCATGGGCCCTCATCGCGACTCGTCGCCAGCGCCGGGCCTATGAGGACCGGCTGACCGCGTGGGCACACGAGCGGGCGGCCGCGGCCGAGCGGCTGCGCATCGCCCGTGACCTGCACGATCTCGCGTCCCACGGCCTCGGCCTGATGACCGTGCGTGCGGCCTCCGCGCGCGGACTCGAGGGGCCGGAGGGCGAACACGAACGGGCGCGGGCATTGGCCGATATCGAGCAGGCGGGACACGAAGCGACGACCGAGCTCCGGCGGATGCTGGCGGTGCTCCGCTCCCCCGGCGATGTGGCGCCGTTGCGCCCCGCGGCCACCCTGGCCGACTTACCCGAGCTGATCGAGGGGGCACGGGCATCGGGTGTCCGGGCGCAGCTGGAACCGACGGATGTGGGCCGCGTATCGGCCGGCGTCCAAATAGCGCTATGCGCCGTGGTGCGTGAGGCTCTCGCCAACAGTGCCCGGCACGCGGGGCCGACGACCGCGACCGTCGAAGTGCGCCGCGAGGGTGCCGACATCGTCGCGACCGTGTGCGACGAGGGGCCCGCCGCGGGATGGGTGCCGCACCGAGGGGCCGGGCACGGGCTCACCGGACTGCGCGAACGGGTCGCGGCTCTCGGCGGGCTGCTGATTGCACGGGAGGACGGCGGGGGCTTTCTCGTCACGGCGCGGATCCCCGACAGTCCCGGGCGGACATCGTGACCGCGTCGGTACGGGTGCTCGTCGTCGACGATCAGGCCCTGCTGCGGCACAGCCTGCGCCTGATCGTCGACGGCGCGGACGACCTCGCCGTGGTCGGCGAGGCGGCGACGGGCGAGGAAGCCGTGGTCGAGGCGAGGACGTCGCGGCCCGATGTCGTCCTGATGGACCTGCGAATGCCCGGTGTCGACGGGATCGAGGCGACACGGCGAATCCGGGCCGACCCCGATCTGGACGGGACGCGGGTGCTGGTGCTGAGCATGTTCGAGCTGGACGAGTACGTCAGCGGAGCATTGCGCGCCGGTGCGAGCGGCTTCGTGCTGAAGGACTCCGGACCGGCTCAGCTCGTCGATGCGATCCGCCGGACCCACGACGGGGAGTCGCTGTTCGCGCCGGCGATCCTCGCGCGGATCGTCGGCCACTACCTCGACCGGCCGGCAGCGAGCATCCAGCGAGACCTGCCGGCCGTGACCACGCGCGAGACCGAGGTGCTCACCCTCGTGGCACGCGGCCTGTCCAATGACGAGATCGCCGCCGAGCTGACGATCTCGATCAAGACGGTCAAGACCCATATCGGCAGCCTGTTGTCCAAGCTCGGCGCACGGGACCGCGCGCAACTGGTGATCGCGGCCTACGAGCACGGGCTCGCCGGGGGCTGAGCGTCAGCGCAGCGGCACGAAGCTGAACGTGCCGTGGCGGGTGACGTCGACGTCGCCCTCACGACGCCTCACCCGGAGCATGTCCGCGCCGACGGGTACCACCATCACGCCGTCCTCGGCCAGTTGGCCCACGAGGGTGGACGGCAGCTCGCGCGCGGTGGCGGAGACGAGGATGCGGTCGTAGGGGGCCAGGTCGGGTGCGCCGAGCACCCCGGCCTCGGGCTGGCGGATGCTCGTCCACTCCATGGCGTATCGGACGAGGTTCTCCGAGCCGAAGCGGACCAGCTCCGGTTCGAGCTCGACACCGACGACGAGCCCATCGGGTCCGGCGAGACATCCGAGCAGCGCGGTGGTCCATCCCGATCCGCTGCCGACATCGAGCACGCGGTGACCGGGGCGGACATCCAGAAGCTCCAGCATCACCCGCACGGTGTAGGGCTGGGAGTTGGTCTGCCCCTGACCGATGGCGATGGGTTCGTCACGGCCGGCGTCATCGCGCCGGTCAGGTGGCAGGAAGTCCGCCCGATCGACCTCGGCGAACACCCGGTCGATAGCCGAGTCCTCCATGTCGCGAGCCTACGCGCCCGCGGATCAGATGTGGCCGCTTGTGGCCCGGTCTGCGGCCCCCGGACGGGCCATAGGCGGCCACATATCGAGGGCAGATCCCCAGCCGCCCGGATACCGAGACGATCTCGACATCCGGACTCCTGGCATGAGACCCGCTGGATGTGGCCGGTTGTGGCCCGTCTCGCCGAGGCAAAACGGGCCACAACCGGCCAAAAGCTGGACTCGGAGGGTCAGGCGTTGGTCTGCTGGCCGCGACGCCAGCGAATGCCGGACTCGACGAAGTCGTCGATCTCGCCGTCGAGCACGGCCTGGGTGTTACCGGTCTCGTGCTCGGTACGCAGATCCTTGACCATCTGATACGGGTTGAGCACATAGTTGCGCATCTGGTCGCCCCACGAAGCGGCGACGTCGCCGCGCAGCTCATCGAGCTGGGCACGCTCCTCGGCCTTCTTGAGCGCGAGCAGCTTGGCCTTCAAGATGACCATCGCGCTGGCCTTGTTCTGCAGCTGCGACTTCTCGTTCTGGCAGCTCACCACCACGCCGGTGGGGATATGGGTGAGGCGGACCGCGGAGTCGGTCGTGTTGACGCTCTGCCCGCCCGGACCGCTGGAACGGTAGACGTCGACGCGGATCTCCTCATCGGGGATGTCGATGTCGTCGGTGGCCTCCAGCACCGGCACGACCTCGACCGCCGCGAACGAGGTCTGCCGGCGGCCCTGATTGTCGAACGGGGAGATGCGCACGAGGCGATGCGTGCCGGCCTCGACCGACAGCGTGCCGTAGGCATAAGGCGCCTTGATGGCGAAGGTCGTGGACTTGAGCCCCGCCTCTTCGGCATAGGAGGTGTCATAGATCTCGACCGGATAGTCGTGGCGCTCGGCCCAGCGCACGTACATGCGCTGCAACATCTCCGCGAAGTCGGCGGCGTCGACACCACCGGCACCGGACCGGATCGTCACGAGAGCCTCGCGCTCGTCGAACTCACCGGAGAGCAGGGTGCGCACCTCAAGGCTCTCGATCGCGCTGGCAAGTCGGTTGATCTCCGCCTCCGCCTCCGCACGCGAATCGGCATCCCCCTCCTCGGCCGCGAGTTCGAGGAGCACCTCCACGTCCTCGAGCCGCTGCCGCAGGGAGGTGGTGCGCTCGAGTTCGGCCTGGAGGACGGACAACCGCCCGGTGACTCGTTGTGCATTGGCCTGGTCGTCCCACAGGTCCGGCGCGCCGACCTGCTCCTGCAGTTCGGCGATCTCGGCGCGGATCGCATCGAGATCGAGCACCTTCTCGATCGACGCCATGGTCGCGTCGAGATGCTTCAGACGTTCGGACAGATCAGGAAGAGCCACCCTGGCAGGTTATCGCCTGGCGTGAACCCGCAGCCACTCACGTGGCTTCGGAAGGTCACGGACCGGCGAAGCGTAACTGCGCCGTCGATTCGGCGGCGATGTCCACCTCTCCGTTCCATCCCGGTGGGCGGAGAGGGAGCACATAGCGGCGATCGAGACGGACGGTCACCATGTCGCCCTGCACCACCACGTCCACTCCGGTGTCGAAGGGGACCACCGATCGCGTCAATGCCGATGCCTCACGCAGATCGAGAACGATCGTGGATCCGGCATCCCCACCGAGATACAGCTGATCACGCGCCAGCCCATCGGCCGCGGTGAGCGCCGCCCTGTCAGCGAGGTTCATCAGATCGCGCCGTTCCAGGAACGCGGCCGAGGCGTTGACGACCACGACGGTCAGCAGACCGAGCACCAGCAGCAGGCCGATGGCCAGGACCGTGGTGTTGCCCTCATCGCGCCTCATGGTGCCCCGCGATAGGTGCCGAACGGTTCGGTGTGGGTCGAGCTGATGTCGATACCGGCGAGCGAGCTCCCCCAGGCATCGGGAACCAAGGGCAGCGGCTGCCGCGTCGTCACGACCACCTCGACGCGCCCACCCGGCTCGAAGCACGCCGGAACACAGCGCAGTTCGATCTCCGGCCGCACGTCGACCCCGAAGTCTCGCCAGGTCAGATCCGCCGCGCGATGAGCCAGCTGGTGGGCGGTCGACTCGTCAGGCGCCTGGACGAACGCTCGCGTCGCCGCAGCACTCGCAGTGGAGGCGGCATACGCCGTCCGCTGGGTGTCGAAGACCGCCACGACGGCATAGACGAAGGGGACCAACAACAGCACCACGAGCCAGGTCAGCTCGATGGTCGCGCTCCCCCGCTCCGTCACGGCTCTCCCTGGATGACGGCGTGACCGGTCACCGTGACCGGGACACCCGGGCCGGCCACGCCGAGCGGCGGGACTTCCGCGTGCATCGTGACCTCGACGACGGGGAGCCCGTCGAGCGTGGTGCGAGTCGCAGCGATGTCCTCGGCGAAGCGCGCCGCCAGCGTCGTGTCGGCGAGACGTCGCGCACTCTGCTCGGCATCGGCGACACTGGCTCCGAGCGGCGCCCCGGCACGAGCTCCTTCGGTGGCTGCCGCGGTCAACGTCGAGCGCACATGCGCGACCAAGGCGAGCTGGACGATGCCGATCGCGATCGGCAGTACCAATGCGAGCGCCAGGACGAACTCCGGCACCGCGGCACCGCGCTCACGCGTCATCCCCCGACGGCGCTCAGAGCGCTGTCGAGCATCGCACTGAGCCGCGGCCCGGCGATCGCCGTCAGCGCCGCCACCAAGCCCGCGGTCATGATCGTGACCATGACCCAGCCGGGCACGTCCCCCTGCTCATCGCGGGGCCGGTCGATCCATCGTCGCAGCATCATTCTTCCTCTCTTCGGGGTCAGAAACCGGATGTCAGGGTGAGGCTGACCCACCCGGGGTAGAAGGCGAAGATCACGGTGACGGGCAGGACGAGGAAGACGACCGGGATCATCATCGTGATCTCCCGCCGGCCCGCGGACTCCACGAGCGCGCGTCGCCCGGCATCGCGGACATCGGCGGACTGCGCATGCAGCACGTCCACCAGCGGTGTGCCGCGTTCTACCGCGACGGCCATCGCCTCGGCGAATCGCGCGATGCTCGGAACCCCCGTCCGGCGCCCGAGCGCGGTGAAGGCCTCCGGTACCGGCGTGCCCGAACGTATGTCGGCGAGGAGTCGCGCGAACTCGTCTCCGAGTGGACCGCGCAGCCGCGCGCCGACCCGTTCGACCGCGGCCCGTGGGCTCTCCCCCGCCGCGACGGCCAGGGCGAGCAGATCAGCCGCGACGGGGAACTCCCGCACGAGCCGTTGCTCTCGGTCCCGGACCTGGGCGGTCAGTCGTTGATCGCAGCCGAAGACTCCAGCCAGGCCGCCGGCGAGGCAGAGCACGAGCAGCGGCGCCAGGGTCGCCCCGCGCGCGGACGCCGCCAGCGCGACGGCGAAGGCCACGCCGAAGCCGGCCAACCCCCACTGGGCCTGCCGCATACGGAAGTCCTCGAGATCACCCCGATCCCCCGCACGCACGAGCCTCCTGGAGACGCTCGCCCCGCTGCCGACGATCTCGCCCACCGCGGTCGTGCTCGCGCGCCAGATCGACGTCAGTCGAGGACCGAGGGACTCCACCGCAGGATCGTGCACCCGTAGATCGCGCACATAGGGCCCGACACGTGCCATCAGCGCCGGACGACGGTTCTCGCGCCACGCCACGACCACCAGGACGAGCCCCATGCTGAGCAGCAGGCCGATGACCGCGCCGATCATGCGAGCACCCGGTCTTCCAAGGGGAGCCGGCCGGCGCGCAGCATCAATCGGTAGGCCACCAGACAGCTGAACGCGCCACCGACGAGCACGGCGACGCCCATCGGCTCCCCGAACCGCCCGATCACCTCGCGCTGGCCGCTCATGAACACGAGGACCAGCCATGGAGCGGCGACGGCCAACCTGGCACCGGAGACGGTCCACGATTGACGCGCCTCCAGCTCTCCCCGAGTGCGCTGATCATCGCGGATATATCCCGCGAGTGAGCGGAGCATTCGTCCGAGGTCTCCCCCACCGACCTCGCGGGCGAGTCGGAGCGCCTCGACGACACGATCACCCGTCGGGTCCGCCAAACGGCCCTTGAGCAACTCGAGGCTCTCCACGAAGCGGCCGGAGGACTGATAGTCGCGGGCGAAGGCCGCGAACGGTTCGCGCAGCGGTTCGGGACCGTGCTCGGCCAGGCTGATGACCGACTCAGGAAGCGACATGCCCGCGCGCACCGCTGATGCCAGCTGGTCCACCGCGTCCGGCCAGGCCTGAGCCTGCTCGCGGCGCCGGCGCCGCTCCACGCCGTGGACGATCGTCACCGGCAACACCGCGGCGGCGAGACCGGCTATCGCACCGATCACCAGGACACCGGTGATCGCCGTGACCAGCAGCCCGCTGATCAGCCCGAGCAACGTCCCCACGCCGAGCCAGGTCCAGGGCACTCGTCGGGAACGCGATCGCCGCCGGGTGGCCGCCCCGGGGTCGCTCGCCGTGAGGATGAGCAACAGCCCGATCCCGGCGGTGAAGCCGATCAGTGCACCCATGCCGGCTCCTCGCGTGTTCGTCGGCCCGCCATCGCGTCGTACACCGTCTCGGTCTCGATCACGTCTCCCTCGATCCGGCCGGTGACACGGATGACCTCGCGCACGGCTCGGCGACCGTCCGCGGCGATGGCGGTGTGGACCACGAGATCCACGCACGAGGCGACGGTGGGCACCACGAACCGCGCGGAGATGTTCTCACCGGCGAGCAACGGCAGCGTGCACAGCTTGGTCAGCGCCTGCAGCGCGGAGCTGGCGTGGACGGTGGCCATGCCCGGCAGGCCGGCGTTGAGCGCCAGCAGCAGGTCGAGGGCCTCCGCGGCGCGCACCTCGCCCACGATGATCCGGCTCGGCCGCATCCGCAGAGCCTCTTTGACCAGGGTGCGCAGCGTGATCTCCCCGGTGCCCTCGAGGCCGGCCTGGCGCGTCTGCAGCGCCACCCAGTCCGGGTGAGCGCAGCGCAGTTCGAAGACCTCTTCCACCGAGATCAGTCGCTGGCTTCCCGGGATCGTGCCGGCCAGACAGTTCACCAGGGTGGTCTTGCCGGCTTGGGTGCCGCCGGAGACGACGATGTTGTTGCCGTCCAGGACCGCCTCGCGCAGCAGCGCGGCGAGCTCGGTGTCGATCGTGCCGAGCGAGATGAGGTCTTCGAGTGAGGATGCCTTGGTGACGAACTTGCGGATGTTGACGGCGGTGAAGTCGCGCGCAATGCCGCTCAAGGCGACGTGCAGACGATGCCCGCCGGGCAACATCGCGTCGACGAAAGGCTGACTCAGATCGAGCCGGCGCCCGGTGCTCGAGAGCATCCGCTCGACCAGCTCCCGCACACGCTCGGCGGTGAGCCGGACCGATGTCAACTCGTGTCGGCCGTCGCGAGCGATGAAGACGCGATCCGGTTCGTTGATCCAGATCTCCTCGACGTCGTCGTCATCGAAGAACCGCTGCAGCGGGCCGAAACCGGCCGCATCGGCCACCAGCTGCCCGACCACCACGTCGGGGTCGTCCAGCGAACGAACGGCACCGGTGAGACTCCGGGCCTCGTGCTCCGCCACCACATCGGCAGCCGCCGCACGCACCGCCTCGATGTCATCGGCCGGATCGATACGCCGCTCGCGCACGAGACGACGCACCTGTTGCGCCAAAGCCTGATCCACGGCCCCTTCACCCCCGATGAGAAACGGACCCTCGTGGCCGATCTTGCACGAGATGGTCCGCTTCGGGAAGACCCCACCGCCAGAATGTGGACAACCTCGACGCTCACCGCTTCGCGCCGGCGGGGGGAGACCGGAGGAGCTCAGGTCCAGAGCGTGATGGCGGCGACGATGCCCGCCGCCACCACCCCGGCTCGCAGCAGCGGTGCTGGCATTCGGCGCGCGATCCGCGCACCCGCGTACCCGCCGAAGATCGAGCCGACGGCCAGCAATGCCACCACCGCCCAGTCGATATCGGCCACCACCACGAAGACCGCTCCCGCGACCACATTCGAGGCCATGACCGATGTCGTCCGCAGAGCACCGATGATCCGCAAGTCGATGTCCAGCCCGATCGCGAGGACGGCGATCATCATGACGCCGGCCCCGGCGCCGAAGTAGCCGCCGTAGACACCCGTGAGCACGACGAACACGGTGGTCAGCGGAGAGAGCCGGACTCGAGCGGGCCGGTTCTCTCCCTCGGGATGGCGTGCCGCGAGCCAGCGCGAGATCCGCGGCTGCACTCCCACCAATAGACAGGTGCCGAGGATCAGCCATGGCGCCACCCACTCGAAGACGCTGGACGGCAGACCGAGCAGCAGCGCGGCACCGATACTCCCCGCGAGCCCGGTCAGGACGACCACCCGCACCGCCAGGCCACGCACCTGGCGCAGTTCCTCGCGGTATCCGATGACCCCGCCGGCGCCAGCCGGGATCAGGCCCACCGTGTTGGTCGTATTGGCGACCACCGGGGGAAGTCCGACCGCGAGCAGGATCGGGAAGCTCAGCAGCGACGCGACCCCGACCGATGAGCTGAGGATTCCGGCACCGAACCCGGCCGCGAGAACGAGCGCGATCTCGGCGGCACCCATCGCACCCTCCTCACACATCCTATTGGCTAGGCCACTGAACCACCCTCAGGCTGTTCTCGACAACCCCCGCACCGGCACGACGAGTCGGACGCTCGGCATCGAGAGCTCAGTCGAGCATGCCCTGGCATGCCACGGCTGCGGCAGTGGGGTCGCCGGCGATGATCGCCTCGGCGACGGCATCGAGGGCGCGCAGCAAGTCCGGAGACGCCTGCGGCGCGGGCGCCTGCTCGCTCATCATGTCGTCCAGATCGGCCAACAGCGGCGCATCGGCGAGCTTGCGGATACTCCGCATGGTGTGCTCGAAGGACCGCGGCCGCCCGTCATCGGCCAGCATCGCCAACCGTAGAGAGGACTGCGGGTTCACGGCAGCTGATCTTGCCATTCCAGCTAGAATCGCCTCCCGCGCGACCACGACTTCACGGACCGGACGGCCCTCGAGCCGCACCCCGCTCCCCGCGTCGGGGCTGGCCGGGGCAGGGTCACGCACCATCGCACCCACCCCGTGGCGGACCTCGACGCGACCTCGGGTCTCCAGCGCCGCGAGCGCCTGCGAGACCGTCGCACGGCTGACGCCGAGCTCCTGAGCCAACTGACGCTCCGGAGGAAGACGGTCGCCGCCGACCAGCCCCTGAGCCTCGATGAAGTCCGAGATATGGGCCGCCAGGCTCTCGTACAGGCGTTCGCGACGGACCGGCGAGAGACGGTTGACGGGGTTCTTTGCCACGGCTCCATCATAGATACTTCAGTGGCCGAGTTGCCAAGTGGCCTAGCCACTTGTCATAGTAGACGCCGTTCGCCGTATGACACCGGTCACACGAACCCGATCTGATCCCAACCCTCTGAGAGAAGTCCCATGTCTCACGCACTCATCGCGTTGACGGTTCTCGCCATCGTCTTCCTGGTCGCGACCATCCGCGGCGTCAACATGGGCGCCTTGGCGCTCGTTGCCTCTTTCGTCGTCGGCCTCAGCGTCTACGGCTCCACGACCGATGACGTATTGGCCGGTTTCCCCGCTGACCTCTTCGTGATCCTCGTCGGCGTCACCTATCTGTTCGCGCTGGCCAAGAACAACGGCACCGTGGACTGGCTCGTGCACGGTGCCGTACGCGCGGTCGGAGGGAGGGTGGCGCTCGTCCCCTGGGCCATGTTCACCGTCTGCGCACTCGTCACCGCGATCGGCGCCGTGAGCCCCGCAGCAGTCGCCATCGTGGCCCCCGTGGCGATGGGCTTCGCGCTCCGCTACGAGATCCATCCGGTCATGATGGGCATGATGGTCGTCCAGGGCGCTACCGCCGGCAGCTTCTCCCCCATCGGCATCTTCGGCTCCATCACCAACGGCGTGGTCGACTCCAACGGCCTCCCCGGCAGCCCCGCCTTCCTGTTCGTCGCGACCTTCCTCGCCGCGACGCTGATCGCCGTGATCACCTATCTGGCCTTCGGCGGGCGCGAACTCATCTCCCGGGGCCGTGAACAGGCCACGGTCAACGCGATGGGCGCCGAGGCGGAGGCCGCGAGTCACGAGGCGACGCGTCCCGGCCCGTCGGGCACACCGCACTCGGCGGTCGAAGCCGGCCGCAGCGTCTCCTCCGACGAGTCGGTCGAGGTCGACTTCCGGCTCAACCCGCAGCGGATCGTCACGCTCCTCGGCCTCGTCGCACTCATGGTGGGCGCCCTCGGCTTCGACCTCGATGTCGGCTTCACCGCGCTGACCATCGCGGTCGTCCTGACCCTGGTCTATCCGAAGTCCGCCAAGGGCGCCGTCGAGAAGATCAGCTGGGGCACCGTGCTGCTGATCGGCGGCATCGTCACCTATGTCACGCTGCTGCAGAACCAGGGCGTGGTCGACTGGCTCGGCGACCGTGTGGCCGATGTCGGCAGCCCGCTGGTCGCCGCACTGCTCATCTGCCTCATCGGTGCCGTCGTCTCGGCCTTCGCCTCGACCACCGGCATCATCGGTGCTCTCATCCCCTTGGCCGTGCCCTTCCTGCTCACCGATCAGGTCAACGCGATCGCTCTGATCGCCGCGCTCGGCATCGCGAGCTCGGTCGTCGACTGCAGCCCTTTCTCCACCAATGGCGCACTCGTGGTCGCCAATGCCGAGCCGCGCGATCGCGACATGGTGTTCAAGCGCCTCATGCAGTGGGGCATGTCGATCGTCGTCGTCGCACCTGCGGTCGCCTGGGCCGTTCTCGTGCTGCCCACAGCCTAGGAGGAGCTTCACAGCCGACTCACAACCAACGCATGGCCGGGTGCCACGTCCGGGGGAGATCGTGAGCGCATCAACGCACTCACCTGGCCGGACGGCACCCGGCGGCGCATCCGCGCCGTAGACGACGAAAGAGAACCTGACCCGGCCGCTGGGCACAGGGCCCAGACTTCCGCGGCGCCGCTCCCCGTCAATCCACCGCGCTCCCGTACTAACCTGGCGCAGGCCCCGTGCCCGCACGTACGCGATGCAGCCGGAGTGCGAGGTGGATCTCCAGGACCCGGTCCACGTCCTGCCAGTCGGTGCCGAGGAGCCAACCGACGCGTTCCAGCCGCTGCTGCACCGTGTTGCGGTGGACGTTCAACATCACGGCGGCCTGCTGCAGACTCCGCCCGGAGTCGAGATAGGCCTCCAGCGTCGCCACCAAGACGGTGCCCCGCCGCGCGTCATAGTCGAGGACCGGCTCCAGCACCGAGCCCGCGTAAGCGCTCAGCGAGGAGCCACCGTTCGTGCTCAGCAAGGATCCGATGAAGCCCAGCGATCCTGGTGTTCCCCAGCGGCGGCGGGCGGCGAGACGCTGTACCGCTGTCAGGCAGTCGCTCGCCTCCGCATAGGCCGCGACGAGCCCGTCCGGAGAGGACGCGACGGTACTCCCGCCGACGCGCGGGGCCTCGGGCCCAGCCTCGGCCAGCGCGGTCCACAAGGACTCGGCGACCGCCTCCGGCGAGGTCGACTCCGGACACGGGACGACGACGGTGAGCTGATGGACCGGCCGGCCGGCTCCGGCGAGCCCACCCAGCCTCCGGGCGAACCGCTGAGCCGCACGCAGGAACCCGGCGGCATTCGCGGTGGACTCGGCCCGCAGTACGACACACGGTGTTCGCACGTCCAGCCCGAACCGGCCAGCTCGTGCGACCGCGCGCGCCCCACGCTCACCCCCGGCCACGAGATCGTCGACGACCTCTCCGGCGACCCTCAGCTCGCCCTCGAAGATCGACCGATCCAGCAGGATCCTCAGCGCGCACACCATCGCGGCGCGTTCGAGCGTGCGTTCCTCCAGCGGGTTCAGGTCCGCGCCGGGCTCTCGGGCCGGTCTCACCAGGACGAGAGACCCGAGCACCTCACCACTCGCGACCACCGGGGCCAGCCAGCATCGCGTGTCACCCTCCCCCCAGCGCCTCAGGCGGCCTCCGGGCTCGGACGCCTCTCGCTCGACACGCGGAAGGCTGGCGGCCAGTTCCTCCGGCCCGCCGGCCAATATCGCTCCCTCGGCATCGCGGATGAGCACGCTTCCGCCGATGAGCGAGCACACCGCCTCGGCCACCGATTCCACGTCCGCTCCCTCGAGGAGCAACCGCATCATCCGGTCGTGTGCCGCACTCGACCATTCGAGGAGGTCGTTGTTGTCTCGCACGACGACATTGGCGTGCTGGAGCTCGGCCAGCGCTGTCTCTCGTTCGTCACGCACCTGCGCGCCGCTGAGCGCGAGAGCCGCGAAGGACGCCAGTGCGTTCAGCGTGCCCAAGTGCTCGGTCGAGATCGTCGTCGGGGACCGGTAGCTCGCGACGAGCACGCCGATCACCGTCTCACCTCGGAACAGCGGCGCGCCCACGAGCGTGCGGAGTCGCTCGGCTCCCACCGAATCGTCACCGGTGGGGTCGTGCGTGATGCGAGGATCGACCATGTAGTCCTCGGAGACATACGCGCTCCTGGTCGTCGCGACCAAGCCCGTGATGCCCGACCCGGACGCGGTCCGCTGACGCCGGAACGCCTCGGTGAAGGCACCCACGCACGTGCGGGTGGTGGCCATGCCGTCCTCCCCCAGGATGTTCAGATGGGCGACATCGCAACGCAGCTGCTCGCGTGCCGCCCGCGCGATGACGTCGAGGAGCTCGTCGACGGCCGACACGTTCAGCAACTGCTCGGATGTCCTCACGAGGGCCCGCAGCCCGTCCTCCCGATCACGGCGGGCCGCCGCTTTCCAGGTCAGCTCCGTCACCTCCTGACGCAGGTCCCCGATGGGCTCGCCGATGCGCCGCAGCTCCCGCTCCGCCTCGTCGAGGGCGGGCCCGGGATCGTCGAGACCCTCTACCGCGTTCAGCAGCCGACCGATAGCACCGGCGAGTGACCCAGAGCACATATCGAGGGATTAGATCATGGCCTTGAAGACATGTACACGGTCTCGACGCTTCGGCTTAACTTCTGTGCCATGCCCTCAGCGCCCCAGCCACTCTCGGACATCCGCATCATCGACCTGACACGTGCCCTGGCGGGCCCTTTCTGCACGACCCTGCTGGCCGATCTCGGAGCGGATGTCATCAAGGTCGAGTCCCTCGGCGGCGACATGATCCGGAGCTGGGGACCCTATGACGGCGATATCAGCCTCTACCACCTGTCGGTCAACAGGAACAAGCGCTCGATCGCCGTCGACCTGCACTCCGAGGACGGACGGGAGCTGTTGCACGACCTGGTGCGCGATGCCGACGTGCTGGTCGAGAACTTCCGACCGGGTGTCCTCGACGATTTGGGCTTCGGACCGTCGAGTGTCGCTCGCGACTACCCGGACCTCGTCGTCGCGAGTGTGAGCGGCTTCGGCCCCCGAGGACCACTGCGCGACGATCCCTGCTTCGACCAGATCGCCCAGGGCATGGCCGGCCTGATGTCGGTCACCGGCACCCCGGACGGCGAGCCGATGCGCTCCGGCCTCCCGATCGCCGACCTCCTCTCCGGGATGTTCACCGCGATCGGGGTCGCCGGCGCGCTCTTCGGACGCGAACGCGGTGGCGGTGGCTCACGCGTCGAGACCTCGCTGCTGGAGAGCGTCCTCGGCGTCATGACCTTCCAGGCGCAGCGCTACCTCAATCTCGGCGAGATCCCGCCACGGGTCGGGAACGAACATCCGGTCATCGCGCCCTACGGCGCGTTCCGCACCGAAGACGCCCCGGTCAACCTCGCGGTGGCCACCGACGGGCAGTGGAAGCGGCTCTGCGAGATCCTCCAAGAGCCCTCCCTGCTCACCGACCCGCGATTCGCCGACGGCCGCTCGCGCAGCGCGAATCGCCACGCTCTGAAAGAGGTGATCGAGCAGCGGCTGACCGGGCATCCCAGCGCCCACTGGCTCGAACGCTTCCGTACAGCCGAACTGCCGGCCGGTCCGATCCACGATCTGGCGGGGGTCTTCGACGACATCCAGATCCAGGCCCTCGAGATGGTGGCCGACTTCGACCATCCGCATCTCGGGCCGTCCCGCACGTTGCGCGGTCCCTGGCGGATCGACGACGTCCCCATGTGGATCCGGCGCCCCGCCCCTGGATTCGGCGAGCACACCGTCGAGGTGCTCACCGAGTTCGGGCTGTCCCCCGAGCGCATCGACGCTCTGCTCGCCTCCGACAGGGTGCGAGCCGGCGAACAGGTGAGCGGGCGGGCCGCCCGATGACGGCCACGAAGCCCGTGCGCGGCACCGTCCAGGACGGTATCGGCGTCGTCGTCCTGGACCGCGCGGGGAAGCACAACGCCCTCACCACGGACATGTGGAATCAGCTGCCGACTCTGCTCACCGAGCTGGTCGACCACGGGGCAGCGTGCATCGTGATCACGGGGGCGAACGGCTCCTTCTCCGCCGGGGCCGACCTGCGCGAGGTCTACCGTGCCACCCAGAGCCGTCACGAGGCCGAAGCCTTCTGTCAGGCCGTCGTCGGAGCGCTCACGGCGATCGCGAGCTGCCCGGTTCCCACCATCGCCCGGCTGAGCGGGATCGCCTCGGGCGGCGGCGCCGAGATCGCTCTCGCGGCAGACCTGCGCATCGCCGACGACACCGCGCGGTTCCAGCTACCTCTCGCCGGTCTGGGGGTCGTACCCGACCACTTCACCTACGAGCGCTTGGCGAAACTCGTCGGCAGCTCGACGGCCCGCTACCTTCTTCTCACCGCCGAGACCCTCGACGCGGCGGATTGCCTTCGCACCGGCATCGCCCACGAGGTCACGGCCCCCGAGGAGCTCGACCGCCGCATCGATCGCCTCACGGCACGGTTACGTCACCATTCGGCGTTCGCGCTCACCGGCATCAAGCAGATGGCCCTCGGCCACGAGCTTCGCGACGACCTGCCGCGGCTCTCGGCGCCCATGATCGAGTCGTTCATGGCCGGCGATGTCGCCCGCGGCGCCCAAGCATTCCTCAACTAGCGCCACCCGAGCCCAACCAGGAGACATCATGCGTAGATACACACCATCGGCGATCGTGACGGCGGCCGTCGTGAGCCTCGGGCTCACTCTGGGCGCCTGCGGAAGCGGTGGCGCGGGCGGGTCGGACACCGTCAAGCTCCGGCTGTCGCATCAGTGGCCCGAGGACGACTTCCGAGCCGAACTGGCCAACCGCTTCGCCGAGGAGGCCGCGGAGGAGACCGGCGGTGCCGTCGAGATCACGGTCTACCCGAATGCCAGCCTGATCGGCGCCAACGAGCAGTTCGAGGCGCTGTCCACCGGAGCGATCGACATGTCGGTGTTCCCGCTTTCCTACGCTTCCGGACAGGCGCCGGAGTTCGACATCACGATGATGCCCGGCCTGGTCCGCGACCACGCGCAGGCACGCACGTGGCCCGACTCGCCCATCGGCGAACGGGTCGAGAGCCTCGCGGACGAGCGCGGCGTCCAGATCCTCACCTGGGTCTGGAACTCCGGGGCCTTCGCCACCAAGGGCGATCCGATCGTCACGCCGGACGATATCCGTCGGGGCATGGTGATGCGCGGCGCCGGCACCTCGACCGAGACGGTGCTGCGGGCGGCCGGCGCGGGTGTCTCCAGCCTCCCCTCCAATGAGATCTACAGCGCGATGCAGACCGGCGTCCTGGACGGCGTGACCACCTCGGCGTCGTCGACGGTCTCGTTCAACCTGCAAGAGCAGATCGACTCCTACACGGCGCCGACCGATCACAGCATCTGGTTCATCATGGAGCCGCTGATCATCAGCAACGGCGCCTGGGACAAGCTCACCCCCGAGCAGCAGTCGGCGCTCGAATCGGTCGGCAATTCACTGCAGGAGTTCGCCTTCGACGCCTCCGAGGAGGACGACCGGCAGGCCAGCGAGACGCTCGAAGAGGCCGGCGTTGAAGTGGTGGAGATGGACGCGGCCGCCTTCGAACAGTGGCGTGATCTGAGCGAGCAGAGCGCCTGGGCCGACTTCGCGCAGAAGGTCCCCGCAGGCCAGGAACTGCTCGACCTCGCCCTACAGGCCGGAGAAGACCAGTGAACCCGCGCCCGGAGGAGAGCCCCTCGCCCGCGGCGACGAAGCGCTCGCCCCTGCGCTGGATCTCCGTGCTCACCGACGGCACCGGGTATCTCAGCGCTATCGCGCTCATCGTCGCGACCGGCGCGGTGCTCCACGGCGTCATCATGCGCTACTTCTTCAAGGCGCCCACGCTGTGGCAGACGGAGGCGGCCACCTATCTGCTGATCCTCGTCGCCTTCATCGGCAGCGCCTACGGTCTCAAGCACCGTGCCCACGTGGGCGTGGATCTCTTCGTCGAACTGCTGGAACCGCGCAAGCGTCTGATCGCACGTGTCACGACAGCGGTGCTCTCGGTCGCCGTCATCGCCATCGTCGCCGTCACCGCGACATCGATGTGGTGGCACGCCGCCGCGAACGGACACCACGCCACCACGAGCTGGGGACCTCCGTTGGGCGTCGTCTACGCGATCCTCCCGCTCGGCATGCTCCTCCTCGCGCTCGAATACGTCCGTCAGATCGTCGACGCCATCGACTGCCTGCGCCGGGGCGAGCCCGAGGCCGCCGAACTCGTGCGGCGCTCCGCCGGCCACTAGATCCCACCCAACCACTAAGGATTTCCAGATGGATCAGTCTCTCCTGCACGGGGCCGTCGTCGGCATCATCGCCATCGTCCTGTTCATGACGGGCATGCCGATCGCCTTCGCGCTCGGGCTGACCGCCCTGATCGCCATCGTCCTCTACCTCGACGCCTCACAGCTGGACCTCTTCGGCTCGTTCGTCTTCGAATCGCTGAACGACTTCGGTCTGCTGGCGATCCCGCTCTTCGTGCTGATGGGCAATCTCTTCGGCGGATCGAAAGCGAGCCGGCGCCTCTTCGAGGCCGGCGAGGTGTGGCTGTCGAGAATCCGCGGGGGGATCGGAATGAGCAGCGTCCTCGCCTCCTCGGTATTCGCTGCGCTGACCGGGTCGAGCCCCGCCACCGCAGCGGCCATCGGCCGCGTCGCCGTGCCCGAGATGCTCAAGCGCGGCTACTCGGGCCGGATCGCGGCCGGCGCGATCGCCGCGGGCGGAACGCTCGGCATCCTCATCCCGCCGAGTGTGACCCTGATCCTCTACGGCGTCGCCTCAGGACAGTCGATCGGCCAACTCTTCGCCGCCGGCATCATCCCGGGCATCGTGATCACGATGCTGTTCTGCGTGTGGCTGTACATCGCGAAGTCCCTCGACGACGCACGGCAGCGGAAGTTCGCGCTGGCGACCGTCGGGGGCGGCACGGACGCCGGCCCGCCCCCAGCGGACACCCAGCTCCCCGAGGTCAGCTACTCGTGGAAGGAACGATTCGTCAGCCTCGGCCGCATCATGCCGGTGCTCGCCTTGATCCTCGCGGTCCTCGTCGTCCTGTACGCGGGCATCGCGACCCCCAGCGAGGCCGCCGCGGTCGGCGTCGTGCTGGTCCTGCTGCTCGTCGTCGTGGGCTATCGGGGCCTGACCCCGCGGCAGTTCCGCTCGGTGCTGCTGGAGACCACCAACCAGTCCACGATGATCCTGCTCATCACCGCGTTCTCGGCGGTCATCGCCACGGTCCTCAGCTTCATGGCGGTGCCTCAGGCCCTGGCCCAGTGGGTGACCGGCCTGGACATGAACAAATGGCTGGTGCTCCTGGCGATCAACCTCTTCCTCCTCGTCCTCGGCCTGTTCCTCCCCCCGGTGTCGATCATCGTCATGGTGACGCCCATCATCTTCCCGCTCATCGTCGGGCTCGAGTTCGATCCGATCTGGTTCGGCATCATCATGACGATCAACATGGAGATCGGGCTCATCACGCCACCGGTCGGGCTCAACCTCTTCGTCCTGAAAGGCGTCGCCCCGCAGATCCCCCTCAAGGAGATCCTCATCGGCGCGCTCCCCTATGTCGGTGTCCTGGCCCTCTCGATCCTGTTGTTCACCGTGTTTCCCGGGATCGTGACCTGGCTGCCGCAGCTGCTGTATTGACGCCGCGCGCGCCCCTACCGGGTGATCATCACCGTGTGGTTCTCACATGAGTGACGATCACCCGGTAGGTTCGAATCATCGTCCAGACGAAGGAGTGACCGATGGCTCAGAAGCAGTCCATCCTCGGCCGCGTCGCCCAACTGACCCGCGCCAACATCAACGCGCTGATCGACCGGGCCGAAGACCCCGAGAAGATGCTGGATCAGATGATCCGCGACTACACGAACTCGATCGCGGAGGCCGAGAAGGCCGTCGCGGAGACCATCGGCAACCTGCGTCTCGCCGAGTCCGACCACGCCGAGGACGTGCGGGACGCCAAAGACTGGGGTGCCAAGGCCCTCGCCGCCTCGCAGAAGGCCGACGCGCTGCGTTCCAGCGGGCAGGACGGCGAGGCCTCCCGCTTCGACAACCTCGCCAAGGTCGCACTCGGCAAGCAGATCCAGCACGAGACCGAGGCCAAGCAGGCGGCCCCGATGATCGAGTCGCAGAACGAGGTCGTCGAGAAGCTCAAGACCGGTCTGGTGCAGATGCGCGGCAAGCTCGGCGAATTGCAGGTCAAGCGCGATCAGCTCGTCGCTCGCCAGAAGACCGCGCAAGCTCAGGCGCAGGTGCAGTCGGCAGTTCAGTCGATCGATATCTTGGATCCCACGAGCGAACTGTCGCGATTCGAGGACAAGGTGCGCCGGGTGGAGGCCCAGGTCGCCGGACAGGCCGAGCTCGCGTCCTCGAGCATCGACGCACAGTTCGAGGAACTCGAGCTGGACACCACCCAGCTCGAGGTCGAGGCACGACTGGCCGAACTCAAGCAGCTCGGCGCCGGATCGAGCACCCCGCAGAGCTCCCTCACCAGTCAACCGGACGAAACGGAGAACCCCGCATGAAGCTCAGCGAGAGCTACACCTATCCCGCTGCCATCGAGGAGGTCTATGCGCTGATCGTCGACCCCTCGTTCCGCGAATCCGGCTGTGAGGCCCAGGGATCGACGGACTACGACGTCAACGTCGTAGCCGACGGCGGCGGGCACACCGTCACGATCAAGCGCACCATGCCGGCCGATGACATGCCCGAGTTCGTCAAGAAGCTGACCGGCAACTCCGTCAAGGTCGTCCAGACCGAGGCCTGGGGCCCGGCGGATTCCGCCGGTGGGCGCTCGGCCGATGTGAAGGTCGAGATCCTCGGCCAACCCGCCCAGATGAAGGGCACCGCGACCCTCAACGGCAGCGGGGACGCCACCGAGTTCGTCGTCGATGGCGATGTCAAGGTGTCCATCCCGCTCGTCGGCAAGAAGATCGAACCGGTCGTCGGCAAGGCGATCGTCAAGGCCTTGGAGACCGACGTGGAGCTCGGCACCGCTCGGCTCTGACCCGTCCGGGCCGCAGCCAGGCCGGACGATCTTCGTGGCGTGTCACGCGACCCCCTCCGCGTGGCACGCCACCATCATGTCCGGCGCCTGCGCTCAGGCGAAGTGGCGATGCCCCGTCGAGCCGGTGTAGGGCTCCCCGTCGACGGTGACACCCTCGCCCGCGAAAGCGGCGCCGATGACGGTCCAGCCGGCCGGAACCTTCGCATCGCCGGGGAAGGTGGCGACCAGCGCGAAGTCCTCGCCCCCGCCCAGGACGAAGCCGAGCGGATCGAGACCACCCAGCGCGCTCGCCAGCGTCGCCACGGCCTCCGGGATGTCGAGACGCTCGGCCTGGATATCGATCGCCACGCCGCTGGACCGGGAGATGTGCTCGAGATCGGCCAAGAGACCGTCACTCACGTCGATCATCGACGTGGCTCCGGCAGCAGCCGCCGCCGGACCGGCGGCATACGGCGGGGAGGGCCGCCGATGCCCGTCGACGGCCACCTTGGGCGACCGGAAACCGCGGCTGAGCGCGGCATAACCGGCCGCCGACAGTCCGAGGGTGCCCGCGTACGCCACCACGTCCCCGGCGCGCGCTCCCCCTCGCGTGACCGGACGCTCAGCATCACCGAATGCCGTGACCGAGATGACCACCTGATCGGCGGCCGACACATCTCCACCGACCAGATGGGCGCCGACCGTGGCGCACTCGGTCTCGAAACCCACCACCATGTCGTCGGCCCACTGGGCGGGAAGATCCGCCGGAGCCGCGAAGGCCATGGTCAGCGCCGTGGCCACGCCACCCATGGCGTTGATGTCCGAGAGATTGGCGGCCGCCGCCTTGTGGCCGATGTCCAGGGCCGACGACCAGTCACGACGGAAATGACGGCCCTCGATGAGGATGTCGGTGCTCACGACGAAGGTCCCGTCGGCGGTCGCCACGTGCGCGGCGTCGTCACCGGGGCCGAGCAAGACGTACTCACTCGACCCGATCGACCTCGTCACTCGGTCGATGAGTCCGAACTCCCCGATGGCGGCGATGGTCTGATCGTCGTTGCTCACGCCTTGATTGTCCCAGCCGAGAGGGGCGCGACTGAGCCGTTTGCGATAGCGTGTCGTGGCGGTCTCATAGGAGGGAATACCGATGGCTGTTCAGGCGTACATCCTCGTTCAGACTGAGGTCGGCAGGGCGGCGGAGGTCGCCCGCGCGATCGCCGATGTCGACGGCGTCGTCGTGGCAGACGATGTCACCGGTCCCTACGACGTCATCGCTCGGATCGAAGGACCCAGCGTGGACGAGCTCGGCGCGCTGGTGATCTCGCACATCCAGAAGGTCCCCGGCATCACCCGGACACTCACCTGCCCGGTCGTGCGGATCTAGGTCGACCTCAGCGCAGGCCCGTGCTCCGGCCGAGCGCGAGCGCGAGGAGTCGCTCCACCAGCTCCGGGTACGCGATCCCGCTGGCTTCCCAGGCCTTCGGGAACATCGAGTAGGGCGTGAACCCGGGCATCGTATTGATCTCGTTGATGACCAGGCCTCCGTCGACGGAGTCGGTCAGGAAGAAGTCCACCCGCGCCAGCCCTTCCCCGCCGATCGCGTCGAAGGCCTGCAGGGCGTACGCCCGGATCCGATCGCGTTGCGTGGTGCTGATCTCCGCGGGGATGACGTTCTGGCTGGTGCCGTCGAGGTACTTGGCCTCGAAGTCGTAGTAGGTGTGGCCGATGCTGTCGTCGACGACGATCTCGCCGACCTCGCTCGCGATCGGCATGCCGCCGAGATCCTGGATCACCGCGCACTCGACCTCGCGCTTGTGGCGGGCGGCGGCCTCCACGATCACCTTGGGATCGAGCTTGCGCGCCCCCTCGACGGCATCCTCCAGGTGGCCCCAATCGCTCACCATGGTCACGCCCGAGCTCGACCCTGCCCGCGCCGGCTTCACGAACACGGGCAGCCCGAGGGCGTGGACCCGAGCGACGGTGCGCTCACGCTTGGCATCCCACTCCCACGGCTGGATCGTGACATAGGGCAACTGCGGGAGTCCGGCCGCGGAGAACACCGTCTTGGTGAAGGGCTTGTCCATCGCCACGGCGCTCGCGAGAACGCCAGCGCCGACGTAGGGCACGCCCGCCATCTCCAGCATGCCCTGGATGGTGCCGTCCTCGCCCCAGGGTCCGTGCAGCAGCGGGAAGACGACGTCCACCTCGTGCTGCAACCGATCCCACGAGAAATCGGGCCGATCATCGCGGACATAGGGCAGCGTGCCGGAGGGGAGGTCATCCCAGACCCCGGTCTCCTCGACCCAGTGCCCCGTAGGCGTGATCCCCACGGGAAGCACCTCGTAGCGGGACGAGTCGATCACCGCCATCACCTCACGGGCGGTCGAGCACGAAACCCCGTGCTCACTGGAACGCCCACCGAACACCACTGCCACGCGCACACGCTCTGTACCGGTCATCGAACAGCACACTACCGGTGCGAGGAGAATGGACCCATGACGCCACGCGACCTCTCCCCCGCCTCCATCGCCGTGTCCGCCGGACGGCCCCACGCCCCAGGGGACCCGCTCAGCGCCCCCATCACGCTCGCGAGCGCGCTGGTGCCCGGCGGCGACGCGGAGTACGCGCGCGCCGGGAACCCGGTCTGGGCGCCGCTCGAGACCATCGTCGGCGAGCTCGAGGGCGGGGACGCGCTGGCCTTCGCCTCCGGCATCGCGGCCTCTGCCGCGGTCTTCTCCCTCGTTCCCGCCGGCGGTGTGGTCGTCGCCCCGACACATGGCTACTACGGAACGACGCACCAGCTCCGCCAGCGCGGTGACGTGGAGGTCAGGCTCGTCGACGTGTCGGACACACCCTCCACCGTCGATGCGATGCGCGGCGCCACTCACGTGTGGCTGGAATCGCCGACCAACCCGGCGATGGAGGTCGCCGATCTGCCGACATTGATCGCCGCGGCCCACGATGCCGGGGCCCTCGTCGCGGTCGACAACACCTTCCGGACCCCGCTACGCGAACGCCCCTTGGAGCTCGGCGCCGATATCGTGACCCACTCGGCATCGAAACTGCTCGCGGGGCACAGCGACGTGATCTTGGGCCTCACCATCAGCCGTGACCCCGAGTTGTACGCCGCGCTGCGCGCGCATCGTCACGATCATGGGGCCATCCCGGGAGCCCTCGAGGCCTGGTTGACGACGCGGGGCCTGCGCACGCTGGCGGTGCGCCTGGATCGTGCCGAGAGCAACGCCCGCGAGTTGGCCGAACGGCTGACGGCGAGCCCCCTCGTCGACGAGGTCCGCTATCCCGGGTTCGGCACGATCATCGGCCTGGTGCTCGACGACGATCAGCGCGCTCAGCGAGCGACCGAGTCGAGCCGGCTGGTGCGCTATGCCACGAGCCTCGGCGGTGTCGAATCCACGTGGGAACGCAGACGGCGTCATGCGAACGAGGCTCCCTCGATCCCGGCCGGTCTCATCCGTCTGTCGGTCGGCATCGAGGATGTCGAGGATCTCTGGTCCGATATCGAGGCCGCCCTGGCCTGATCGTGGTCAGGAACGTCGTGACAGCGTGATCGCCGCGACGACGAGGAGCAGGCCCGCGACCGTCAGCAGAGCCGCGAGCAACCGGTGGACGGATCCGGTGATGAGCAGCAGGCCGCCCATCACGATGACGGCGAGCCCCAGCACCGCGCGCCCGAGCCGCAGCGGCGTCACCGGATCTCGGGTTTCGCCTCACGGCTGATGAGCGCGGCGACGAGCTCGTCGGGGGTCATCTCGTCGTTGACCAGTGTTCGCACGTGCTCGACGATCGGCATGTCGACGCCGTGCAGGCTCGCCAGCTCCGCGATCGAGGTGCACGACTTGGCGCCCTCGGCGACCTGCCGGGTCTGCTCGGCGACCTGAGCGGCACTCATGCCCTCGCCGAGCTTCTGCCCGAAGGTGCGATTGCGGGACAACGGCGACGAGCAGGTGGCGACGAGGTCGCCGAGACCGGCCAGGCCCGCGAAGGTCATCGGATCCGCGCCCATCCGCACGCCGAGCCGGGTGGTCTCGGCGAGACCGCGCGTGATGACCGATGCCTTGGAGTTGTCTCCGTAACCGAGACCATCGCAGACGCCGACCGCGAGCGCGATGACGTTCTTGGTGGCGCCGGAGAGCTCGGAGCCGATCACATCGGTATTGGTATAGGGACGGAAGGACTCGGTGTGGCACCACTTCTGCAGGAACCCGGCCACCCCGGCGTCCTCGCAGGCGACGACACTGGCCGCGGGCTCGCGGCGAGCGATCTCCTTGGCCAGGTTCGGCCCGGTGACGACGGCGATCCGTTCAGGACCGGCGCCGGTGATCTCGGCGATCACCTCGGTCATGCGTTTGTGCGTGCCGAGCTCGACGCCTTTCATGAGACTCACCAGCACGGCGTCGTCGCGCAGCATCGGCGCCCATCGCGTCAGGTTCTCGCGCAACTGCTGCGAGGGCACGGCGAGAACCACCACCTGTGCGTCGCGGAGGATCTCAGCCTCGTCGTGTGAGGCGACGACGGTCTCCGGCAACTGGATGCCCGGGAGGTAGTCCGGGTTCTCGTGCGTGCGGTTGATCGCCTCGCAGAGCTCCTCGCGACGGCCCCAGAGGCGCACCTCGTTTCCGGCGTCGGCGACGACGATCGAGAAGGCGGTGCCCCAGGAACCAGCACCCATCACAGCGGTCGTCACCATCAGCGCTCCTCCTCGGGGCGGTATCCGGTGCGCGGCGCACCGAGTGTGTGAATGTCGATGCGTGGGCCGGTGGGGCGTTCGCCGCGAACCTCGGCCAACAGGTCGGTGAGCGCGTCCATCAGACGCCCGGTTGCCGCGACGATCTGTGCCTCGTTCGGGTCAGCGCCCAGATCGTCGAGGTCGACCGGCTCTCCGACCAGCACACGATAGGTCCGTCGCGGGAAGAGTCGTAGGCGCTTGTCGTAGGGAAACAGGATGTCCTGAGGCCCCCATTGCACGATGGGTACGAGGGGTCGTCCCGTGGCGAGCGCCACGCGGACCGCGCCCGTTCGCCCGCTCATCGGCCACACCTCGGGATCACGGGTCATCGTGCCCTCGGGATAGATCGTGACGATGCCGCCGGCCGCCACTGCGTCAACGGCGGCCCGCATCGACTCCGCGGCCCCTTCGGTGCCCCGGTACACCGGGATCTGCTGGGTATTGAGCAGAATCCTCCGGAGCACCGGGACACGGAAGAGCGGATCTTTGGCCAGATAGCGCGGTACGATCCCGTGATCGACCATCCAGTGCCCGAACAGCACCGGGTCGGTCCACGAGAGGTGGTTGGCCGCGATCACATAGCCGGGTTCTGGAAGGCGCTCGGCTCCACGCCAGTCTCGTTTGGTGAGGACCATCAACAAGGGCCTCAGGATCCACACGACGACGCGCAGCGTACGCGGCATGGAACGAGCGGCCATGCCCCGAGACTACCGGTCGCGGACCGGAGCCGGGATCACCCCAGCTCGCGCGTCACCGCCGATAGAGCGTCGTGCAGCAGGATCGCGGCATCCTCGTGAACCAAGAGGCCGTTCTCGCCGGTCTCTGCCGGCTCGATGGCGACCCAGGTGGATGGGGAGTCGAAGTGGCGGATCCGGCGCACGATCAGACCGTCGGCATCGGGCACCGGCGGTTGCTCCATATCGGCCTGCGTGCCGATGATCGCCGGGAAATCGGCGAGGATCTGCTCGTGGTACCGGGCTTCCGGCGGGTCATCGGGTGCGTGCGCCTTCTCGCACCAGAGCGGGAAATGCTGGGATGGGGGTAGGGACGACATGGCTGCTTCCTCCGTCTGCGGGCTGGGTGTGGTTGACCATAGGACGGTGGACAGACAGATCGCGTCATCATCGCGTGGTTGTCCACACCCGAGCAGGTACCTCTTAAACATTGTCTTCTATACAAGGTACAACCTCGCGATGACGCAGACGCAGGAGGGGCCGCCCAGCGCACTGCTGGACGGCCCCTCATCTGCGAAAACGCCTAGAGCGTCGCGGGTTTGAAGCTGAGCCGACGGCCCTCGTAGGTGACGATGTCGTCTTCATGGGACAACGTGATCGCGATATCGTCGAGGCCCTCGAGCAGACGCCACCGCGTGTAGTCGTCGATCGTGAAGGAGTCCTCGATCCGGTCCGGCCCCTCCCCCGCGCTCACCGTGCGCGCCTCGAGATCGACGCTCACCGAAGCGCCCGGGTTGGCCTCGAGGTAGTCCCACAGCGCCGCGACGACCTTGTCGTCGACCTGCGCGGCGAGCAGACCGGCCTTGCCGGAGTTGCCACGGAAGATGTCACCGAAGCGCGGACTGATGACCACCTTGAAGCCGTAGTTCTGCAGCGCCCAGACGGCGTGCTCCCGCGAGGAGCCCGTGCCGAAGTCGGGGCCGGCCACCAGCACCGTCGCGTCGCGGTAGACATCCTGGTTGAGCACGAACTCCGGGTCGCTGCGCCAGGCGGCGAAGAGCCCGTCCTCGAAGCCCGTGCGGGTGACGCGCTTGAGATAGACCGCGGGGATGATCTGGTCGGTGTCGACATTCGAGCGCCGCAGCGGGGCGCCGACACCGGTGTGCTGGGTGAACTTCTCCATGCTCAGGCTCCTGCCTTCTCCAGATCGGCGGGGCTGGCCAGGTGGCCGAGGACCCCGGTGGCGACGGCGACATCCGGCGAGACCAGGTGAGTACGCCCGCCCTTGCCCTGACGGCCCTCGAAGTTGCGGTTGGACGTCGATGCACTGCGCTCACCCGGTGTCAGCTGATCGGGATTCATGCCCAGGCACATCGAGCAGCCGGCACCACGCCATTCGGCTCCGGCATCCTTGAAGACGACGTCCAGGCCCTCCTCCTCGGCCTGCAGACGCACCCGCACCGAGCCGGGCACCACGAGCACGCGAGTGTCGTCGGCGACCTTATGGCCCTTGATGAGCTCGGCGGCGCGACGCAGATCCGAGATCCGGCCATTGGTGCACGAGCCGATGAAGACGGTGTCGACCTTGATGTCGCGCATCGGCGTTCCCGCCTCGAGCCCCATGTAGCGCAGCGCGCTCTCGGCAGCCTCGCGCTGGGTCGGATCGTCGAAGTCGGCCGGGCTGGGCACCGCATCCGACAGCGGCACGCCCTGGCCCGGATTGGTTCCCCATGTCACGAACGGGGTCACCTGCGCGGCGTCGAGCGTCACGACCTTGTCGAAGTGGGCATCGTCATCGGTGACGAGACTGCGCCAGTACTCGACCGCCGCGTCCCACTGCTCGCCCTCGGGAGCGTGCGGGCGGCCCTTGATGTACTCGAAGGTCGTCTCATCGGGGGCGATGAGACCGGCCTTGGCGCCCCACTCGATCGACATATTGCAGACCGTCATGCGCTCTTCCATCGTCAGCGCGCGGATGGCCTCTCCGCGGTACTCGACGATATAGCCCTGCCCGCCGCCGGTGGTCTCCTGCGCGATGAGCGCGAGGATCAGATCCTTGGCGGTGGATCCCTCGGGCAGCTGTCCGGTCACCTCGACGGCCATCATCTTCGGCTTGGCCTGCGGGAGGGTCTGCGTCGCCAGCACATGCTCGACTTCGCTCGTGCCGATGCCGAAGGCGATCGATCCGAAGGCACCGTGCGTGGAGGTGTGCGAGTCGCCGCAGACGATCGTCATGCCCGGCTGCGTCAACCCGAGCTGCGGGCCGACCACGTGGACGATGCCCTGCTCGATGTCGCCCATCGGGTGCAGCCGCACGCCGAACTCCGACGCGTTGCGCCGCAGGGTCTCGACCTGAGTCCGCGAGACCGGGTCCGCGATCGGCTTGTCGAGGTCGGTCGTGGGGATATTGTGGTCCTCGGTGGCGAGGGTGAGCTCGGGGTGACGAACCACGCGCCCGGAGAGGCGGAGCCCGTCGAACGCCTGAGGGCTGGTCACCTCGTGCAGGAGGTGGAGGTCGATGAAGAGCAGGTCGGGCTCTCCCGTCGCCTGGCGGACGACGTGGTCGTCCCAGATCTTCTCAGCGAGTGTCTTCGACATGTGGTGCCTTCCGGATTACTGACTTGCGTCTCAACATGCGATACGGCAGTATCAAGTCATGGACAACTCTAGCGGAGTCGGCGTTCTGGATAAAGCGGCACTCGTGCTGGCCGCCCTGGAACCCGGGCCCGCCACCCTCGCCGGCCTCGTCGCCGCCACGGGACTGGCTCGCCCGACCGCCCATCGCCTCGCGGTAGCGCTCGAGCACCATCGCCTCGTCGCCCGCGACATGCAGGGACGGTTCATCCTCGGACCCCGACTCGGCGAGCTGGCGGCGGCCGCCGGCGAGGATCGCCTGCTCGCCGCTGCCGGGCCCGTCCTCGCCCGTCTCCGTGACATCACCGGCGAGTCCGCCCAGCTGTTCCGCCGGCAGGGCGACTTCCGCGTCTGTGTCGCCGCTGCCGATCGCCCCACCGGCCTGCGCGACTCGATACCGGTGGGTGGGCAGCTGACGATGGCTGCCGGCTCGGCGGCGCAGATCCTCCTCGCCTGGGAGGATCCCGAGCGCATGAACAAGGGCCTCCTCAAGGCCACCTTCGCGGCCTCGGAGCTGTCAGCCGTCCGCCGGCGCGGCTGGGCCCAGAGCGTCGGTGAGCGCGAGCCGGGCGTCGGCTCGGTCTCTGCGCCGGTCCGCTCCCCCTCCGGCAAGGTCGTCGCGGCGGTGTCGGTCTCCGGCCCCCTCGAACGCCTGACCCGCCAACCCGGCCGCATGCACGCCCCGGCCGTGGTCGCCGCCGCCGAGCGACTGTCGCAGAACCTCCGGCGCTGAGCAGTGAGCCTCAGGCCGCGAGGTCGTCGGCCAGCACCACCCTGAGGTAGGCATCGTTCGCGTAGTGCGGGGGCCAGGCGGCGACGCCCCGCCGACGCAGCTCGTCGTCGAGGAGACGCAGCCATGCGCTCTCCTCGGGCCGCATCGGTCCTCGTCCCGGCCGGGTCCACAGCACCGCGATGCTGCCCCGCGGCACGAGCCGGTGGTTCACCGCGGCCAGCACGTCGACGATCTCATCGATGACGTGCTGCTGCGGCATCGGGGCTAGTCCGTCGATCGTGGTCAGCTGAGGCTGCGCCACTCCCCGCTCGTCGATCGCGAGGAAGCTCAGCTGGGCGGAGGGAACCTCGAGGGTCTTACGCACGGCGCGCCAGTAACGAGTGATATCGGCCTCGGTCTGCAACAGTCTCATGGCCACACCCTCGCCCGGAGGCGCGGATCCGTCGAGACCGCCGTCCACAGGCCCCGGTGGCCGAGGCGGCGGTGAGACAGCGGCCGTCTCACACGCACGAACGGACGCCATCCCACCGGAGAACGGCCGGGAATGGACGCTCACTCACCGCCCGGACACATCGCGTGGTCGGCGCCGACCGGTGTCACCGCTTCCCTGATCGATCAGGGCCTCAGAACAGCGCCGGACGCTCCAGCTCCAGCAGTGTCCGCTTACGCTCGATGCCACCCGCGTACCCGGTCAGCTTCCCGCTCGCGCCGATGACGCGATGGCACGGCACGACGATCGGGATCGGGTTCGAGCCGTTGGCAGCGCCGACGGCCCGCGACACCACCGGCAGATAGCCGAGACGGGCGGCGACCTCGCCGTAGCTCGCGGTCTCGCCATAAGGGATCTTGCGCAGCTCGTTCCAGACCTTCTGCTGGAACTCCGTGCCATCATTCGCGAGCGGCAGATCGAAGTCGCGTCGATCACCCGCGAAGTACTCGTTCAGCTGCTCCTCGGCGCGATCGAGGAGATCGTCGTCGATGCGCCGGCCGCGCGGGGTCGCGTCGAACTCGATGCGCGTCAACAACCCGGCCGATGTGTGCAACCGCAGCCCGCCGATCGGTGAGTCCATCCATCGGGTGCTCATGAGTCCATCCTCTCGTCGGTGATGCTCTGCCACAGGTGCAGGGCGGCATAGGAACGCCAGGGCCGCCAGTAGTCGGTTCTCTCCTCGGTCAGCCCGTGCGCCGCCAGGGCGCGGCGCAACACCAGGTCGGTGATGGGCAGGATGTCGGGATCGCTGAGGGCGCGCATGACGATGTAATCCGCGGTCCACGGGCCGACACCCGGCACCTCCAGCAGCCTGCGCCTCGCATCGGCACGATCGACGCCGGTGTCCAGCACGAGCTCGCCTGCCACGAAGGACCGCGCGACCGCCACCAGCGCACGGGCGCGCGACCGCGGCATCGAGAAGCCGGTCTCCGGCGCGTCCACGACACTCTGCGGCGACGGGAACGCGTGACTCAGGCCGAGCTCGGCCGCCATCGGCAGATCGACGGCGGATCCGTGTTTCCGGGCCATCTCGCCCAGCACCGTCCGCGCGCCCGCGACGGAGACCTGCTGGCCGACGATCGCCCGGACCGCGACCTCGAAACCGTCGACCTGGCCGGGCAGCCGCAGCCCGGGGTGGCGATCGACCAGCAGCGCCAGCACCGGGTCGGAGGTGAGCGCGTCGTCGATGGTCGTGGGATCGGCATCGAGGTCGAGCAGACGGCGGCAGCGGTGCACGGCCGTCTGGGTGTCGGCGAGGTCGGTCAGCTCCAACCGAGCCTGCACGGCATCGTCGTGGAGAGTCAGGTCGACGACAGCCGGCCCGTGCGGAAGACTCACGATCCGCGCATAGCGACGTTCCTCCACTCGCTCGACGCCGGCGATCGCCCGGGCGCCGAGGAAAGCGGTGAGAGCCCCGGCCGCGAAGGGCCGCCGCACCGCGAGCCGGATCTCGAGGCGTCCACCCCCGCGAGAAGCACCTCGCCTCAGATCCCGGGGAGCGAGCGCATACGCCGTTCGCATCGTGTCGTTGAACTGCCGAACCGACCCGAAACCGGCGGCGAACGCGATGTCGGCCAGGGGCAGGTCGGTGGACTCGATGAGGGTGCGAGCGAGATGAGCGCGGTTGCTACGAGCGACCGAGAGCGGTCCGACACCGAGCTCGTCGACGAGGGTGCGATGCACCTGCCGCTCGCTGTAGCCGAGTCGTCGCGCCAACCCCGTCACGCCCTCACGCTCGACGACTCCGTCGGCGATCAGGCGCATCGTCCTGGCAGCCAGATCGCCGCGCAGATTCCATTCCGGGGAACCGGGCGTCACATCCGGCCGGCACCTGCGGCACGCGCGATAGCCGGCGGCCTGAGCCGAGGCCGGATCGCGGTAGAAGGTGACATTCTCCCGCTTGGGAGTGACGGCGGGACATGAAGGACGACAGAAGATGCCCGTGGTGCGCACCGCGGTGAAGAAGACGCCGTCGAATCGCGCATCGCGGGCCTGCACGGCGCGGTAGCGGTCGTCATCGGTCATGATCCCATCATGCGCCCCCGCACAGAGGATTTCTGGCGGGAATCAGACATCACCGTCAGCGTGCTGCGGTCCACGAACGACTCGACCCCCGGCCGATGAGGACCGGGGGTCGATCGCTGGTAGCCCCGACGGGATTCGAACCCGCGCTACCGCCTTGAGAGGGCGGCGTGCTAGGCCGCTACACAACGGGGCCAGCGAGGGAAGACTCTACCAGGCGGGCCGAGCAGACAGACACGGGACCTCCTGGCGAGTGGTGCGATCGCGACCGCGAGTGGTACAGATTCGCCCCTCGATGAGCGTTCGGAGGGCGAATCTGCACCACTCGCGGCCCAGCACCGGCACTGAAATGAGAAACTCCCGAACCTGCGATGCAGGTCCGGGAGTCTTCGATGTCTGGAGACATCGCACTGGTAGCCCCGACGGGATTCGAACCCGCGCTACCGCCTTGAGAGGGCGGCGTGCTAGGCCGCTACACAACGGGGCCAGCAGGAGAAGACTCTACCAGCCCGCTGCCGCACCCTTGTCACCCACCCTCGAGCGACCTGCGCGGCGCCAGCACCGCTCCGATGACGGCGACCGCCGCCGCTACCCCGAATGCCGTCGGCAGGCCGGCGAGCTGGGCGACGAGACCGATCAGCGGCGCACCGAGGGCCTGCCCGAGAGCGAAAACGAGAAAGGACAGCCCGACCCCGGCGGCGGGCGTCCGCCCGTAGATCCGACTGCCCCAGATCAGCACGATCCCCGTGAGAGCGATGTAGGCCGCGCCGAACACCGCCAACATCGCCCACGCGCCAGCGATCTCGGGCCAGGCGGCGAGCAGACCGGTCGTCGCGGCCAGAAGCACGGCGACGAACTGCCACGCCCGGCGCAGACCCAGCCGTCCGATGGCATCGCCCGCTGCAGCTCCCGCAAGGCCACAGGCTCCGAGGAGAATCCACGCGACGAGCGAGAAACGTTCGCTCTGCCCGCCTTCGGTCACGAGCATCTCCCGCCCGAAGGTCCAGATCGCCGAGCTGGACAGCCCCATGGTCGCGGCCGCCACGAGCAGGTGCGCGCCACCAGACGGCAGCAGGGGCCGCGGAAGCATCTCCCGCGGCATCGGTTCGCGCGGGGCCGGAGTGCGGACGACGACGGCGGCCCAGATGGTGGCGACAGCGCACATCACCGCGAAGGCGAGCCATCCGATCCGCCATTGGTCCCGGACCAGCAAGGCGACGGGGCCCGCGACAGCGACTCCGGCTCCTGTGCCGGCGTTGACGACGGCTTGGATCCGGTCACGATCCTTCGCCGGCACGGCGTGGGCGACGGCATGCGCCAAAGGAGGTGAGGCGACGCCGGTGCTCGCCCCCGCAACGATCACGCCGACGGCGAGCATCACGCCATGAGGCGCCACCGCGACCAATGCGGTTCCCACCGTGGCCAGGCCGCCGGCGACCGCCACGAGCGGCCGCGACCCCCAGCGTGGGATCAGCACGGTGGTGACGGCGATCGCCACGCAGTAGGAGACATAGGAGCCCGCGGCGATCACGCCGATGACCGTGGCGGTGAGAGCGAATTCGTCCCGGAACGCGGGCACGAAGAGGCCGTAGGCGAAGCGCGCCAGTCCGTAGCAGACGGCGATCAGCGACACCCCCGCCCCGGCCAGGCGCAGGGTCTGGACCTTGGCGGAAGGCGCCCCTTCGTCGAGCGTCGTCACCTCGACGTGAACTTTACAGATCTGTGAACCATGGGTGTCACTGTAGGTACACTGATCGGTGAAGTCAACCGAGAGGGGCGATCATGTCCGCAACGCAGAGTGCACCCGATCCCCTACGCCCGCCTGCCCTGACGCCCGGCGCCACTCGCCTCCTCGATGTCGCCTCGGGCCTGTTCTACGAACGCGGCATCCACGCCATCGGCGTCGACACGATCGCCGAGGAGTCCGGCATCACCAAGCGCACTCTGTATGACCGGTTCGGCTCCAAGGACGGCCTGGTCGTCGCCTATCTGCAAGCCCGACACGCACGCTGGTGGGAACTGCTCGTGCAACGCGTTGACCACGCCGACCGCCCCCGGGCGCTCACCGTCTTCGATGCCTACGTAGCCGACGAGCTCTCCTCTCACCGCGGCTGCGCCTTCCTCAACGCCGCCGGCGAGCTGTCTGTCGACCACCCCGCTCATCGCGTCATCAGGGCCCACAAGCACGCCGTCCGTCATCTGCTGGCCGAGCTGCTGCGCGCCGAGGCATCGAGCGACGCCGATCGCGAGTCCGTCGACACCACGGCCGACCATCTCTTCCTCCTCCTCGAGGGCGCCATCGTCCAGCGTGGGCTCACCGGCGACACCTCCCCCGTCCTTCGAGCCCGTGCGATCGCCGCAGATCTCCTCACCTGACTCCGGGACGGAGCTGGAGCCCGAGGGCCAGCACCGCCACGAGCGCGACCGCCGAGATGGCGATCGGCAACGACGCGACCGTGGCAACGCCGCCGATGGCCGGGCTCAGAGCGATCGTCGCGGTCCGCATCGTCCAACCGATCCAGGTGACACCCGCGTGTGGCCGCAGACCCGGCAGAGCGTCGGCGCGAGCGAAGGCCAGAGGAACGGTGATCGCACACCCGAGGCCCGCTAGGGCCAGGCCGACCAGCGTCAACCAGGCTCCCGGTGACCATGCGGCCGACGTCAGCCCCCCGGCCACCGCGGCGAGGCTGGTGATCAGGGCGGCGCGGTGGCCGACGCGATCGATGAAACGATCACCCAGCAGCCGCCCGATGAACTGAGCGGTGAGCAGCACGCTCAGGCCGATGCCCGCGGACGATGCCGGCACATCGCGCTCGGTGGACAACAGAACCGCCGACCAGTTGTTGCCGACGTCCTCGACCGATATCCCTGCCAGCGCCACCAAGGCCAGCGGTGCCAGCAGCACCATGGCGTGCCGCCCCAGCGGACCGGGCTCCGCCTCCTCCGTGGACGTTCGGCGCGCCTCGGGAAGGAAGAGGCGTGCAGCCGCTGCCATCGCGATCACGCAAAGCGCACCCCACGCCGTGAGGTGGAGCGTCAACGGCACGCCGGCCGATGCCGCGGCGGTGCCCACGACTCCACCGATGGCCGCGCCGATGCTCCACCCTGCGTGCATGGACGTCAACACCGAACGTCCGTAGACCTCCTGCACGCGCAGGCCCTGTGCGTTCTGTGCGACATCGACCACGGCATCACCGAACCCGGCGAGGATCAGCCCGGCCACGAAGACCCCTGCGCTCCCGACCGCCACGCCGGAGCCGGCCACCACGAGCGCCAGCGCGATCCACGCGGTGCCGATCGCGGTCGTCCACCTCATCCCCAGGCGACGCAGCACCACGCCGGGGAGGTGAAATGCCCCTGCCGCACCGATCGTGAACCCCACGACCACGATCCCGAAGACCGCGGCGCTGAGTCCGAGGTCGTCCTTCACCTCGGCGTATCGCGCCAGCAGGGTCGCCGGGAGGGCTCCGTTCGTGGCGAAGGCGACCATCGCCGCGGCACGGGCACGACGAGGAGTGGCGGAATGTTGCACATCGAGCACTCTTGCCGTGGAATCGAACATGTGCAACGTGCGAATCGGCTCAAAACGATCGCCAACGCGGTCCGCGTCCCCGGCGGTGCCCGCGTCGGCGACCTGGCGCGGGCCACCGGCACGTCGCCGATGACCATCCGGCGCGACCTCGCCGAGCTGGAACGCCAGGGCGTGCTGCGCCGTACCCACGGCGGAGCGGTGAGCCTGCCCACGCGCGGCAGCCGCCTGCCGTTCGCGGTCCGCCTCGGCGGACATCTGGAGCAGAAGCAGTCGATCGCCACCGCCACCGTGGAGCTGATCCCCGATGGCTCCAGCGTGATCGTCGACGCCGGCACCACCTGCTCCGCCGTGGCCCACGCGCTGGCCGGACGCGACATCACCGCCCTGGCGCTGTCGGTACCCGTCGCCGCCGCCCTGGGCGAACGGCCAGGCGCTCGCATCGTCACGCCCGGTGGCCAGCTCGACAGCGATGAGCTGGCGTGGTCGGGGCACCGCGCTGTTCGCGAGGTGATCGACTTCCGCGCCGATGTCGCCGTACTCGGGGTCTGCGCATGGGACGAGGCCGGCGGTCTGACCGCATCGTCCCTGCACGATGCCGAGGTGAAGAAGGCACTCCTAGGGTCGGCTCGCCGGACGATCGCGGTGACCACGCCAGAGGCGATCGGCACCTCGGCGACCTTCACCGTGTGCCCGACCGGCCAGGTCGACACCCCCGTGACCACCCCGCTCCCCCAGGAGATGCGCGCCTGGATCACCGTGGCCGGCGTGGAGATCCTGGAGGTCGAGTCACCGGCTCCGTCACGACCCGGTGAGGAATGAGCCCGGTATCGAGCACATCCGTTCGCTCGCGTTGAGGTGCGGGGGCGACGAGGGATGTGACTCGGCGGTTGCCACGACAACCGCGGAAGCACATCTTTCGTCGGAGCCCAGACGGACGATGTGCTTTCAGGGCGGCTATGGCAACCACCGAAGCACATCGTCCGTCCTGGACCGGGTCGGTCGGACGCTGGTCATCGCCGAGAGACCGGGCGGATCGTGGTCAGGAAGACCGCGGTGAGGATGGCGAGAGCGGCGCCGGAGAGGAACATCCAGGACGCACCGCCTCCGAGGCCGCCGATGAGAGTGCCGAGGCCGATACCGACATAGATCCCCGAGGAGTTCAAGGCGACCACCAACGAGGCGTCCTCGGGTGCCGCGGCCATCAGGCGGTGCTGCTGTGGCGGGGTCTGGCACCAGGTACTCGCACCCCACACCCAGGTCAGCAGGGCGACGAGGATCACCGGGCTCGCCCCGGTCAGCACCAGCGCACCGAGCGCGAGCAAGGTGCCGGCCATCGCTGTGTATCCCGTCAGCAGCACGGCGGTGCCGCCGAAGCGATCGGTGAGCCGCCCCGAGGACTGCGCGCCGACGATCGCGCCCACGCCGTAGAGGAAGAGCATCTGCTGGACCGCCCCGCCCGTGACGTCCAGCGCCGCGAAGACCGGCACCGCATAGGCGTAGGCCGTGTACGCCGCGGCCATGCCCAGGACGGTGACCGGCAGGATCAGGCGCACCGATGGGACGCGCAGCACCGCCAGCCGCGTGCCGAGCGGCACGCGCGGACCACCGGGCAACCGCGGCAGGAGCACCATCAGTCCGGCCGCGACCAGCAGACACAGACCGGCGACCAGGCCGAGGGCCGGACGCCAGCCCATGACCCGCGAGGCGAGACCACCCAACGGCACGCCGACGGCGGTCGCGACCGTCAGCCCGCTGACGACGAGGGCGAGTGCCCGCCCGCGCCGCTCCGCCGGCACGAGGGACGACGCGGCCACTCCCGCGTTCGGGGTGTAGGCCGCCGCTCCCGCAGCGGCGAGCACCCGCGATGCCAACAACGCCACGAAGCCCGGCGCGAGCGCGGAACCGAGATTGGCGATCCCGAGCACGAGAAGCGCGGTCACCAGCAGCCGGCGCCGGGGAACCGTGGCCGTGACGGCGGCGAGCACCGGCGAGAGCAGTGCGTAGCCGATCGCGAACACCGTGACCGACAAGCCGGCCGTCGACGTGGAGACATCGAGGTCGTCTGCCAGCTCCGGCAGGAAGCCCGCGACGACGAACGCATCGGTGCCGACCGCGAAGGTGCCGAGCGCCAACAGCGGCACCGGTCCGCCACTCGACGCGGAGGAGCCACGGCCGAGCTTTAATGGGATGTTCAATATCCCGATTCTCCCTTCGCGGAGCCCACCGGGGATGTGGGTATCAGGTGTTCAGAGGCTCACGCGACGCGCTGGACGAATCGCCGGGCCCGCTGCGCCGCGGCCGGTGGAGCAGCGGCCAGCAGATCGGCCACGGTCTGACCGGCGAGCTCGCGCCGCCAGGCCAGCTCCGCCTTGCGCATCGCGACGGAGATGCCGCAAGGATGAGCGAACTCGCCGGCCTCGGCGAGCGTCCCGGCCCCGCGACGACGCACCTCGGTGCAGCGGAACGGGTCGACCCCGCCCTCGATCGCCGCGACGACGTCCATCAGCGTGATCGCCTCGGGCTCGCGGGCGAGGCGATAGCCGCCCCGCGCGCCCGGCTCCGAGGCGAGGATGCCCGCCTTGGCGAGCGGCTGGAGCTGCTTCTTCAGATACTGCGGCGGCAGCTCGAAGACCTCGGCGAGCCGGCCCACCGGCAGCGGCGCGAGGTCATCGAGCCAGGACAGGACCAGACAGCAGTGCAGTCCCCACTCGACCCCCTCGCTCATCCGCATGATCGGGATATTACACCTCCCGATTAAAGTGGCGAGCCCGAGGTGGCTACGAAGGATGTGCTTCTGCGGTTGCTATGGCAACCACCGAGGCACATCCTTCGTAGCCCGTCCCCGAGGCGGTGAGACAGCGTCCACCCGCACCGGCAGACGGACGCACACCCACCGCTCCACGGGAGTCGAGCGGAGCACCGTTATCGCAACTGGTGCAGCACGAGGGTCGCGAGGCCGAGGCACAGGAACACCATGAGCACACCGAGGATGAACACATAGGCCACACGCGCTCGGCCGGGACGGTAGTCGCGCACCAGGGCGGCCAGTCCGGCGGCGCTGTGCGCCAGCGCAGCGAAGAGGAGCGCCCCGTCCCAGACGACCCAGCCGATATCGGCCCAGCGGCGCGCGATGAAGTCCGAACCGGTGTCCGCGACGTCCGTGATGATGTGCGTCAGCGCGAAATGCCCCAGGGCCAAGAACACCAGCAGAATCCCGGTGCCGCGGATCAGCACGTAGTTGGCCCTCGCCGGGCGAAGGATGCCGCCGCTGCGCCGAGTCTCTCGGGTCACAGGACTGGCCATAAGATCACCACACTTCCTGCGATGGTCAGCGCGATGCTGACTGCCATCGTGAGCCAGAGGAGCCGAAGCGCTCCGGTCATGCCGATATCCCAGACGTCGATCGCGATCAGTCTCAAGCCGTTGAAGGCGTGAAAGCACAGCGCGAAGAGCAACCCGCATTCGAAGACCCGCATGAAGGCCGTGCCGTACAGCTCGTGCACGGAGTCATAGACCGGAACGGACCAGACGTATAGGGACACGTCGATCAGGTGGAGCAACAGGAACAACAAGATCGCCACGCCGGTGATGCGGTGCAGGTACGTGGCCCATCGGTTGGCCTCCGTGAGAGAAGGAGGCGTGCGCCCGAGACCGGAGACCGTCGCCAGTGTGGGACTGCCGCCACCGTCGAGTACGCGAGCGCGGCGATACATCACCAGCGTGACGGTGACGATCGCTACCGCGACCAGCATGAAACCGGCCATAAACATGGTCTGAGAGAAGGTCACGACTCAACCGCCTCGCCCGCCGGGGCGCTGTGGCTGAACTCGACGGGCGCCTCCGCGATATCGAAGCCCTCGCCGTCGAGCCGCAGCACCAGATACTTGAGCCACTCGTCGTCGCGCGACTCCGGGTAGTCCGAGCGCGCGTGCGCTCCGCGGGTCTCGGTCCGAAGCATGGCGCCGGTGGCGACGGCCCGGGCGACCAGCAATTGGTTACGCAGATCGAGCGCCTCCTGCCAGGCAGGATTGAAGGCGCGGACGTCCGGCACGCTCACCTGCTCCAGCTCGGCCTCCAGTTCGTCGAGCACCCCGGTGGTGTCGGCCAGACCGTCGGGGCTGCGGACCACGCCGCAACCCACCCACATGGTGTCCTTGAGTCGCCGCGTGATGCCGAAGGGATCGGGACCGTCCGCTCGAGCGGTCGGTGCCAGCGCGGTCTCGACCGCTCGCCGGACCAGCTCCCGATCGGGCTCTGGGGGTGTGCCGCGTTCCGCCGCCAGCCGGGCCGCGGTATCACCGGCGCGAGCACCGTAGACCGTCGACTCGGCGACGCCGTTGCCGCCGAGACGATTGGCCCCGTGCACTCCCCCGGCGTCCTCGCCGGCGACCAGGAGGCCCTCGATCTCGGTGAAGCAGTCCCGATCGATGATCGCGCCGCCCATGTGGAAGTGGGCCGTCGGCGAGACGTTGACCGGCCCGGTGGCGAGGTCGGAGCCGATCAGCCGGGTCCGCTCGACCATGCCGGGGAAACGACGCTCCACCTCATCCTTACCCAGATGGGAGATGTCGATGAGCACGCCGCCCTCGGGAGTCCCGCGACCGGCCATGATCTCCAGGTAGCTGGACCTGGACACGACATCGCGGGTGGAGCGCTCCAGCCGCTCGGGATCGTAGTCGCCCATGTACCGCTCGCCATCGGCGTTGTACAGGTGAGCACCCGCCCCGCGTAGTCCTTCCTCCAGGACGGCCCCGGTCATCCGGGACTCGCCGGCCAGCAGGCCGGTCGGATGGAACTGCATCATCTCCATGTCACGCACGGGCAGTCCCGCGCGCATCAGCATCGCGACGCCATCGCCGGTCTTCTCTCGGGCGGGCGCGGCGATCTTGAACATGGTCGCCGCGCCTCCCGTCGCCACCACGACCACCGAGGCCCGCACGATCAGGAACTCTCCGGTCTGGATGTCCAGACAGCTCAGACCCGCGCAGCTGCCGTCCCGGCCACGGAGGATCTCCAGGGCGCGGGTGTCCTCGAGTTCGCGGACGCCGATCCGGAACATCTGATCGCGCAGTCGCGACATGATCTCGATTCCGGTGAGATCGCCTCGGTGCACCGTGCGGTCGAAGGTCTGCCCGGCGAAGGCCTTCTGCTTGATGGTGCCGTCGGGGTTGCGGTCGAAGAAGCAGCCGACCCGGGTCTCCAGCTCGTGGATGACCCGCGGAGCATCGTTGACCAGGGTCCAGGCCAGCTCCTGGTCGTTGAGGTATTTGCCGCCGGCGAGGGTGTCGCTGAAGTGGGCGTCCAACGAGTCGGCGTCGTTGAGCACCGCGTTGTATCCGCCCTGGACCATCCGGGTGCAGCCCGACCGACCGACGGCACCCTTGCTGACGACGGCGATGGACAGGTCTGGGTTCGCCGTGTGGGCGTGCAGGGCGCACATCAGCCCGGCGCCCCCGCTGCCGACGATGGCGATATCGGTCTCGATCTGCGCCAGAGTGGTGTCATTCATCGGTCCTTCATCCTCCCGGTCCGGGCGGCGCGGATGGCCCGCGCCGGATCGAGGCCCTTCGGGCAGACGCCCGTGCAGCCGTACATGAAGTGACAGCGCCCGACGCCGTCGTGACCCTCGATGATGTCGAGCCGCTCCTGTCCGGCGGTGTCACGGGAGTCGCTGATGAGCACGAAGGCCCGATTGAGCGCGGCGGGCCCGATGAACTGTCCATCGTCGCCCGCGAACCCGCAGCTGGAATAGCAGGCCCCGCACTGGATGCAGTCGAGGGCGGGATCGATGGCCTGGCGCTCTGCCGAGTCCGGTGCCACGACGGCCGGCTCCGGCAGCCGCCCGTCTTCGGGGCTGACATAGGGGACGACCCGCTGCCACTGCTCCCAGAACGGGGAGGTGTCGACGATCAGATCCCGGATGACCGGCATACCGGCCGCTGGCGCGATGTCGATCCGCTGCTCCCCCCGCTCGACGATGCGCTGACAAGCCAGGACCGACCGTCCGTTGACGCGCACCGTGCACGTGCCGCACATCGCGACGCGACAGGAGAACCGGAACCCGAGGGAGTCGTCGTGCTCGCGCTGGATCGCCAGAAGCACGTCCAGCACCGTCATCGGCGTGATCCGGTCGACCGTGAAGCTGCTCGCGGAGTCCTCGGACGATCGGTGGACTCTGACCTCCACCCGTTCTGCTCGGCCTTCGGCCTTCGCAGCGCTCATGACCCTCCTTCTCTCGGGCCGGCTCATTCGGCCAGCTGCCGTATCGCCTCTCGGCGTTCCTCGTCGCTCTTGCGCACCTGCGCGCGAGCCGCGTCGAGCCAGGCGCGTACCGCCGTCGCCCGTTCGCGCGCGTGCGACACATTGGCCGAGACCATGTCGGGTGCGGCGCCACCGTCGCTTCGGTGCGCGGCGACGAAGGACCGGGCGTCGAGGCTGCGGTGGACGTTCTCATCGCTCATCCCCAACCGGTGCCCCAGCGCGAGCTCGGCGGCCTCGTCCACCAGCGCCGCATCGACCTGCTCCGGACCGATGTCGCGCTCGACGGCGAGCCTCACCAGCGTTCCCACCACCTGGTGCGCCGAGCGGAAGTCCAGGTCCGTCGTGCGGTGGATGACCGCTGCCAGCTCCGTGGCCGTCGAGAATCCCGCGGCGGCCGCCTCCGCCATCCGCTCGCGATGGAAACGCATCGAGTCGATGCTGCCGGCGAGCAGCTCCAGCGAGACCGCGGTCTCGTCCAGCAGCCGCAGCACCGGCGGCACCATCTCCTCCTCGACGTCCTTGGTGTCGCCGAAGGTGGTGTTGTGCAGCACCATGAAGACGCCCGACATGTCGCTGACCGCGCGGGCAGCACGCGCCCGGACGTACTCGAAGGGGTAGGCGTTCTTCTTCTGCGGCATCATCGAGCTCGAGCCCGCATAGGAGTCGCCGATCTCCGCGAAGCCGAACTCGACCGTGCACCACAGATAGAGGTCCATGCTCAGCCGGCTGAGGTCGATGCCCACGCCGCTCAGCGCCGCCGCGGTCTCCGTCGCGTAGTCACCCGATCCGACCGCGTCGATGGAGTTCTCGCGGACTCCGTCGAAGCCGAGCAGCCCGGCAACGCGGGCCCGGTCGATCGGATAGGAGGTCCCGGCCAGCGCACCGCAGCCGAGGGTCGAGTGATTCGTCGTCCCATAGGCCGCCTGCAGCCGGCCGGCGTCACGCAGCAGTGCATCGACCATGCCCACGAGGTAGTGGCCGACGGTGCTGGGCTGAGCCGGCTGGAGGTGGGTCCACTGCGGCATCACGGTCTCCCTCTCGGACTCCGCGATGCGTAAGAGCGTGTCGACCAGATCCAGCAGCCGCTCGGCGACGACCGCCGTCCGTGCGCGGATGGCGAGCCGGGTGAGCGGCTCCGGACGGGTCCGGGCGATGTTGATGTCTCCGGCGATCTCCGCTCCGACCAGCTCGGTCAACCGATGTTCCAGATGTGAGTAGAAGTACTCATAGCGCGGATCGAAGGCGGCGAACCGCTCGTCGCCCTCCCGCCGCATGACGGCCAGGCCCTCCGCGACCTGCGCGGCTGCCGCGCGGTCGACGATCCCGCATTCGGCGAGCATGACGATCCACGCCTCGTTGGCATCGAGCAGTCCTTCGAAATAGTGCTCGCGCATGAACTGGTAGCTCGGCTCCAGGATGGTCCGGGTGTAGGTCTCCCCCGGCGCCTCGGACAGGCGATGGCGACTGATCGATCCGGTGTCGTGCTCTGGCATCAGCTTCCTCCTTCTGTTGCGTCGTTCTCGAAGAACAGGTCGCGGGTGGTCAGCTCCTCGCGGATCAGGCCGGTCTCCTCCATGAACGAGGCGAAGAGCCCCAGGCTGACCGGCGTGGTCGTGAACTCGGTGCCCTCGGCCGTCAGCTCTTCAGAGATCTCGGCCGCGTCCATTCCTCCGATGACATCGGTGAGCCGGTCGGCCACCGCGTCGGGGTCGTCGGCGATCTCCTCGTTGGCCGCTTCGAGGGCATCGACCATCGCCGACGCCACATCGGGATTGCACGCGACGAAGTCCTCCATCGCGTAGATCCCGTTGAAGGTGTGCGGTCCGTCGAAGACCTCGTAGCTGTCGAGGAGCACATGGGCCCCTTGGTCAGCCTCCTGTTGTTGGAACGGCGGGGCCGTCAGGTGTGCTTGGAGCTGTCCAGCGACCAACGCCTGCATGCCATCGGGGTGCCCCATCGCGATGATCTGGCTGTCCAGCGCCCGCGGATCGCCCAGCTCTTCCTGTGCGCCCTTGCGCAGCACGATGGATTGGATCGAGTCCGGCCCCGGCATCGCGATGCTGCCGTCTCCCTCGAGCTGTTCGAGGGAACGGACATCTCGATCCATCGTCATCAGCTGCAGGTTCATGGAGTTCAGCGAGGAGATCATCTTCCACTTCATGCCCGCGCCGCGGCCGATGATGAACGGGCCCACACCGCCGGCGGCCATCTGGATCTCCCCGGCGAGCGTGCCGTCGCGGATCGCGGCGCCGGAGTTGAGTTCGCGCCAGGTGATATCGACACCCGGGAGCTCCTCCTCCAGGGTGCCGTCGACCTGCACCAGCAGGAGATTGGCGTAGCCCAGACCGGGCTGATAGGCGATGGTGATCGACGTCTCCTCCTCACAGCTCCCGGTATCGCCCGAGGACGGCGCCAGAGCACAGGAGGCCAGCGAGGCTGTGAGTGCCGCGGCGGTGAGTGCGGACAGGACCCGGCGAGAGGGCCGGGGCCGAAAGGTTCTAGTCATGAGAGCTCCCAGTGATCCGGCGGTCAGGTCGCGTTCTTCATTCCCCAGCGAACGACGGTCCGCCGCTCGACCCAGGTGAAGAAGGACTCCAGCAAGATGCCGATGATCGCGATGGTGATCAGGCCGGCGAAGATCTCCGGAGTCCGCAGGAAGTACCGTGCGTCGTTGATGTAGAACCCGAGACCGCCACCGCCGCCGGCGACGCCGAAGACGAGCTCGGCGGCGATGATCGTCCTCCAGCCGAAGGCCCAACCGGTCTTCAGACCGGTGAGTGCGTAGGGCAGCGCCGCCGGGATGAGCACATTGCGCACCATCCGCCACCCGCGCATCCCCATGTTGCGCCCGACCGATATCAGTGTGGGGTTGACGGTCTTGAAGCCCATGCTCACGTTCATCGCGATCGGCCAGATCACCGAGTTGGCGATCACGATGATCAACGATGTCGTGTTGAGCCCGAACCACAGGATCGCCAGCGGCAGCAGTGCGATGGCCGGCAGCGGGTTGAGCATCGAGGTCAGCAGGACGAGCAGGTCGTCGCCGATCCGAGTCCAGGTCGCCAGGGTGGTCAACACCGCGGCGACCACCATGCCGATCAGCATCGCCGTCAACAGGATGCGCAAGGTGGTGAAGGTCGCGCTGAGCAATGTCCCATCACCGAATCCCGTGACCATGGTCCGTAGCACCTCGAAGGGGCTGGAGACGAGCAGGGAATCGGGAGTGAATGCGGTGATGTAGAGCTGCCAGATCACGACGAAGATCACCAGCAGGGCGATCCGCCGGGGAACCACGGGCAGCCGGCCCCAGACTCCCTTGCCCCCGCGCATGTGCTTCGGGATCTCGATGGTCACGGCCTGGGTCATGGTCTCTTGTGACATCGTTACCTCACTCGAATGCGATCTTCGTGTCGTCATGGCCGAGCAGTGAGCGCAGATGATGCAGCGCCTCGTTGAACGCTGGCTCGTCCGGATCCTCGAGCCCCCTTACGTCGACGACCTCGACGACCTGCGAGGGCGGCTGGCCGAGGACGACCACCCGGTCGCCGAGATAGACGGCCTCCTGGATGCTGTGGGTCACGAAGAGGACCGTCACTCCGGTCCGCCTGGTGACGGTGTGCATCTCCGCCTGCAGGCGTGCGCGAGTCTGGGCATCCAGTGCGCCGAAGGGCTCGTCCATGAGCAGGATCGCCGGGTCCAGGGCCAGAGCGCGGGCGATCGCGACTCGCTGCTTCATGCCGCCGGACAGCTGATAGGGATAACGGTCGGCGGCGTGCCCGAGGTTCATCAGCTCCAGGTACTCGTCGGTTCGACGAGCGGCTTCCTTCTTGTCGCGTCCGTTCTCGATCTGCGGATGACTGATATTGGCGCGGACGGTGAACCAGGGAAAGAGCTGATCGAACTCCTGGAAGACCACCGCACGATCCGGCCCCGGCTCCATCCGGTTCCGTCCCTGCATCGCGATCTCGCCTTTCACGGGGCTCAGAAATCCCGCGATGCACTTGAGCAGGGTGGACTTACCGCAGCCCGAAGGACCGAGCAGCATGATCTTCTCCCCCGACCAGACGTCGAAACTGACGTCGTCGACGGCGATGGTGAGCTTGCCGTCCATGGGGTAGCCCAGTTGGACTTTTGCCACATTCAATAGCGGTTTCGCCGGGTCGATCTGGGGTGTTGGACCGTTTCGGCGTCGTGTACGGCCGTTCGATCTCAACGACGTTGATGACATCAAGCCACCTCCTGAGTGGATAGAGGTCTGGCCACTGACAGTAACCCAGGTCACATGGAGTCGCAAGGAGCCCGCAGGAGAGACGCTGTCCCGCTCAGCCCGAGAGGCCCTGCCACAGACAGGCCAGCGCGGAGGCAGTGATGACACACATGGTCAGACGTCGGAAGGTCGATACCGGCAGGGACGGACCGAGCCGGACCCCCAACAGAGTGCCGCCGACACCGACCGGGACCCACCACAGGAGGAGCGGCGCCACCTCCCCCAGCGGCAGCCGCCCGCCCACGCCGAGCAAGGTCAGGGTGACGAGATTGCCGGCCACGAAGAACACGGCCAGGTCCGCGACGATCTGCCGGGCGTTCGCTCGGCGGCCGGTGAGCAGAAGCGCGGGCGGGACTCCGTTGAGGCTCGTCGTGGAGCCGAGGAAGCCCCCGAGGACGCCGGCGATCCATTCCAGCGGCCGAGCCCTTCGTCCGGACATCGACTCAGCGGCCGCGGAATGCCGGTCACGCGCGATCAATCCCACCACGACGAGGAGCACGAGCGTTCCGGACGCCAGCTGCAGGTCCCTTTCAGGGACGTCGTCGACCAGCCAGAGCCCTGCCGCCGTGCCGGGGAGCGCCCCGAGCACCATCCGTGCCGACCTGGGCCAACTGACGTCTCGCCATCGCACGGCGAGAACGAAGATCCGGGTGAGCAGCGCGATCACCAGGTTCACCACAACCACCTGTTCGAGCGGCAGACCCACCAGCAGGAGCAGGGGCAAGGCGACCAGAGCGTAGGCGAAGCCGACGACACCGCCGAGAAACGCCGCACAGAGGACGACTGCCGCGCCACCGATGACCATCCGCCCACTGTAACGTCCAGCGGTCTTACCTCTGACCACATGGGCGATGCCTGTGGTAACGTGAGCCGCGCAAGGTCAGACCACTGACCTGTTAGGAGGACATTCAACGTGGCACGCGAGAATCCACACTTCCTGGCGCACTGCGACGGTGACGCGGTCGCCGTCGCTGTCTGCGATGTCGAGCCGGGTGATGCCGTGGTCGGATACCTGGACGGCACTCCGACCAGTGCGGTGACCGTGGCGTCGAACATCCCGCTCGGTCACAAAGTGGCACTGCAGGACATCTCATCCGGCGACCAGGTCATCGAGTACACGCTGCCGATCGGAACGGCCAGCACCGACATCACCCAGGGCGACTACGTCCACACCCACAATGTGAGGAGCGCACGATGGCAGAACAGCGTGGCCTGACCGGCTTCCGGCGAGAGAACGGCGCCGTCGGCGTGCGCAATCACGTCGCGATCCTTCCCGTCGACGACTTGTCGAATGCCGCGGCCGAATGTGTCGCCGCACACGTCCCGGGCACCCTGGCCCTCCCCCACGCCTTCGGACGACTGCAGTTCGGCGAGGACCTGGAGCTGACCTTCCGGACCCTGATCGGCATCGGCACGAACCCGAATGTCGCGGCGGTCGTCGTCATCGGCATCGAGCCGAACTGGACCAATCGCGTCGTCGAGGGCATTGCCAAGAGCGGCAAGCAGGTCGAGGGATTCTCGATCGAGGGATTCGGCGATCTCAAGGTCGTCGAGCAGGCCTCTCGCGTCGCGCAGAAGTACCTGCAGACGGCCACGGAGCTCCAACGCGAGCCGGTCGACCGTTCGGAGATCCTCATCACCACCAAGGACGGCGAGTCCGACACCACGACCGGCCTGGGCTCCTGTCGCGCCACCGCCTATCTCATCGACCGCTGGGTCGATGCCGGCGGCACGGTCATCTTCGGCGAGACCAGCGAGCTCACCGGTGGCGAGCATCTGATCGCCGAGCGGTGCATCGACGACACCGTGCGGGCTCGCTTCCAAGAGTTCTACGACGGCTACATCGACATGATCGAGTCGACCGGTGCCAACCTGCTGGGATCACAGCCCACGCAGGGGAACATCGCCGGCGGCCTGTCGACGATCGAGGAGAAGGCCCTCGGCAATATCGTCAAGACGGGATCGAAACCGGTGGTCGGCGCCCTGGCGCCCGCCGAGGCACCCACTCGACAGGGCCTGCACTTCATGGACACGTCGTCCGCCGCAGCGGAGTGCGTGACCCTGATGGCCGCCGGTGGCGGCGTGGTGAACCTGTTCCCGACAGGCCAGGGCAATGTCATCGGCAACCCCGTCCAGCCGGTGGTCAAGATCACCGCCAACCCGAAGACGGCCGAGAGCATGCACGATCACATCGATGTCGACTGCTCACCACTGCTCACCACCGGGCAGTCTCTCGATGAAGCCGGCGAACAGCTCATCGAGCTGGTCGAACGCACCATCAACGGCCGGGTCACCGCGGCGGAGTCCCTCGGGCATCGCGAGTTCACGCTCACGAAGCTGTACCGCAGCGCCTGACGACACGTACCGCGATCTGACGGGGCCGGGGGGGGGGGGGCCCGGGGGCCCCCCCCCCCCCCCCCCCCCCGGGGGGCCCCCCCCCCCCCCCCCCCCGCCCCCCCCCCCCCCCCCCCCCCCCCCGCCCCCCCCCCCGCCCCCCCCCCCCCCCCCCCCCCCCCCCCCCCCCGCGCCCCCCCCCCCCACTTCTCGTCGTGGTGGGCGGTGGGTTACGCACGTCTCGCTCCGTGGGGCGGTGGGTTACGCACGTCTCGACTGCCGCGAGAGGTGCCTATCTCACCGCCCCACCTTGCGAGGGGTGCGCAACTCACCGCCCCACGGGCCGCGTGCGGGGTCACTCGTCGCTCTCGGGTCGCGCGGAGAATGTGAGCAAGAACATGAGGAAAACCTCGCATAAAAGATGAGGAGTTCCTCATGTTTTGCCGTACGATGGCTCTCATGACGACGCTCGACCCCACGCCTGCGCTCACGTCCACCCGCCCCGATGCCACCAGCGGCACCCGGCTCGTGGACCAGCTTCGCTCGACGACCCCCTACGCTCTCGCCTTCGCGGGACAGGGCGGCGAGTGGTTGCCGCCGCTCGCCGAGCTCGTGCGCGACTTCGCGCTCGAGTCCGATCTGGCCGCCGTGACGAGCGAGGTCGACCGGATCCTCGAGCCGGTCGCCGGTGAGCTCGCACGCACCGGCATCGCCTTCACGCCGCTCGCCTGGGTCGACGCGCTCGCCGTCGGCGAATCGGCCGAGGACGACGAGGCGGCGGCAGTGCCGTCCGCCGAGGCGCTGCAGGAGCCGGCCGCCTCCGTGCCCGGCATCGCCCTCACCCAGGTGGCCGCCCTCGCCGCCTTGCGTCGCCAAGGACTCGATCCCGCTGACCACCGACCGGTCGCCGTCATCGGCCACTCGCAGGGTCAGCTCGTCACCGATCTGCTCGGGGGCCTCGACCTCACCACCGCACTCGCGGTGGCCCGCCTCGTCGGTGCCGCCACCCAGATCGTCGGTCGTCGTCGTGGTCTGCTCGGGTCGACGATGCTGAGCGTGAGCAATGTCGATCCCGCGCGTATCGAGGAGATCGTCGCCGATCTGGGCAGCCGCGTCGAATGCCGGATCCGCAACGGCCGTCGCGCGGTCGTCCTCTGCGGCCCGCAGGCCGACCTCGATCGCGCGGTCTCGCGTCTCGAGGCCGTCGCCGCCCAGGAGAAGTCCGAGCGCGACCGCAAGACCACCGGCGGGACCCCCTTCGCCCCGGTCATCGAGCCCCTGCCGGCGCGTGTCGCCTTCCACCACACCGATCTCTCCGAGGTCGCCGACCTCGTCGCCGAGTGGGCCGGACGCGTCGGCCTCGACGCCGCCGTCGCCCGCGACCTCGCGCAGCGTTCGGTCATCGACCCGGTCGACTGGGTCACCGCGCTCGAAGGCGCGCTCGACGCCGGGGCCCAGTGGATCCTCGACCTCGGGCCCGGCGACCTCGCCGCGCGCCTCAGCGCCGCCGAGACCCGGCCTCGCGGTGCGGGCATCGTCTCCACCACCACGCGACGCGGGCACCGTGAGCTGACGGCCGTGGGAGCCGTTCCCGCGCGTCCGACGCCCTGGTCGGCCTTCGCCCCCCGGCTCGTCACTCTGCGCGACGGCCGCACCGTCGCCGAGACCGCCTTCACCCGGCTCACGGGCAAGTCGCCGGTGTTGCTCGCGGGCATGACGCCCACCACGGTCGACGCCGCCATCGTCGCCGCCGCCGCGAATGCCGGCTTCTGGGCCGAGCTCGCCGGAGGCGGTCAGGTCACCGAGGAGATCTTCGCCGACCGGGTCGCCGAGCTCGACGAGTTGCTGACCCCCGGCAGCACCTACCAGTTCAACTCGCTCTTCCTCGACCCCTATCTGTGGAAGCTGCAGCTCGGGCAGAAGCGCCTCGTGCAGCGCGCCCGCGCCAACGGGGCCCCGATCGACGCCGTCATCGTGACCGCCGGCATCCCCGAGCTCGACGAGGCCGTCGATCTGGTCGAGGACCTGCGCTCGGTCGGCATCGCCCATGTCGTGTTCAAGCCCGGCACCGTCGCACAGATCCGTCAGGTCCTGGCGATCGCGCGTGAGCTCGCCCCGCTGCCGGTGATCGTCCAGATCGAAGGCGGTTGCGCCGGAGGCCACCACTCCTGGGAGGACCTCGACGATCTCGTCCTGGCCACCTACGCGGACCTGCGCGCGCAGTCCAATGTGGTCGTGTGCGTCGGTGGCGGCATCGGCACGCCCGAGGCGGCCTCCACCTACCTCACCGGCGAGTGGTCGCGCCGCCACGGGTTCCCGGCGATGCCGCTCGACGGCGTCCTCGTCGGCACCGCCGCGATGGCCACCCTCGAGGCGACGACCTCGCCGGAGGTCAAGCAGCTCCTCGTCGACACCCGCGGCACCGGCGCCTGGGTCGGCGCGGGCACGGCGACCGGCGGCATGGCCTCCGGTCGCAGCCAGCTCGGCGCCGACATCCACGAGATCGACAACACCGCCTCGCGCACCGGCCGTCTGCTCGACGAGGTCGCCGGCGATGCCGAGGCCGTCGCCGCTCGCCGTGACGAGATCGTCGAGGCGATCGATCGCACCGCCAAGCCCTACTTCGGCGATGTCCGCGACATGACCTACGCCCAGTGGCTGCGCCGCTTCGTCGAGCTGTCGGGCACGTCGGCCGATGGCGACCCCGAATGGCTCGATGTCACGCTGCGCGACCGCTTCCATGCGATGGTCCAGCGCGCCGAGGCACGTCTCGCCGACGAGGACCGCGGCCCGATCCCCACCCGTTTCCCCGCGGCGGAGGATGTCGAGGACGGTTTCGCCGCCCTCGCGACGTTGTTCGATGCTCACCCGGCCGCCGAGGACGTCGTCCTGCACCCCGCCGACGAGGCCTTCTTCGTCGAGCTGTGCAAGCGTCCCGGCAAGCCGGTCAACTTCGTGCCCGTCATCGATGCCGACGTGCGCCGTTGGTGGCGTTCGGACTCGCTGTGGCAGGCCCACGACGCCCGGTACAGCGCCGACGAGGTCTGCATCATCCCGGGCACGCGCTCGGTCGCCGGCATCACGCGCGTCGACGAGCCCGTCGCCGATCTGCTCCAGCGCTTCGAGAACGAGGTCATCGACGCTCTCCTCGCGGCCGGCTCCGCACCGGAGCGGGTCGCGGGTCGACGTCGCGTTGAGGTCGACGGCATCGTCGAGTCGCTCGCACTCGTCCTCGCCTCGCCCGATGTCCTCTGGGCGGGCCGTACCGTCGGCAATCCCGTGCACCGGCTCGGCACCGGCTGGGTCGTCACCGGCCCCGATACCGCCGAGCATCCCGAGACGGGTGCTGAGCTCGGCGCCTCGTCGGCCCTCGTCGAGCTGCGGGTGCCGCTGCCCGGCGGCGAGCGGCTGACCCTCCCGATCCGCGTCGAGGACACGGTCGCCTGGGGCGGAAGCCCCGTCGTCACCCAGTCCGATGCCGCGCAGGCGATGCGTGCTCTGGCCGCCCGCGCGGCCGGTGGCTCGGTCCCCGAGGCGGCTGACGGCGTCGCACGCCTCACCGCCGCCTGGACTCCCGACCTGCGCGCCGATCACGCCGCCGTGTCGGGGGCGCCGGTCGAGCCCAGTGCCCATCCGGCCCCCGATGTCCTGGTCGGTCTCGCCTGGCCCGCCGTGTTCGCCGTGATCGGCGACGCGACCGATGACGCGGGTACCCCGGTCGTCGAGGGCATGCTCGATCTCGTCCACCTGGATCACGCGATCGCGATCGGGGAGATCCCGGGCGAGCGCGCCGAGCTGACCATCACCGCGACGCTGCGCGGCGTGGTCGACTCCTCCTACGGTCGCGTGGTGACGGTGGACGTCGACATCGTGGCGGGCTCCGGCGAGGTCGCCGCGCTCACCGAGCGTTTCGCGATCCGCGGCCGGGCCGGACAGGGCGACCTGGCCGATCCCGTGCGCGCCGGCGGCGTGCTCGGCGACGATGTCCGCGACACCCCGCGCCGCAAGCGGGCGACCGCCTCCGTGGCGGCTCCGACCGACCTGCGTGCCTTCGCCGCCGTCACCGGCGACCACAACCCGATCCACACCAGCATCGCCGCGGCGCGCCTGGCCGGACTCGGCGCGCCGATCGTGCACGGCATGTGGACCTCCGCTGCCGCCCAGCAGCAGGTGGTGGCACAGACCGGTCGTCGCCTCGAGGGCTGGACCACCCGATTCATGGCACCGGTCCGCCCGGGTGCCGATGTGGACATCCGTGCCGACCGCGTGGGCCTGGACGCGGGCGCCGAGGTCCTCGACGTCACCGTTCGCGCCGATGGCGAGGTCGTCATGGCCGCCAGCGCCCGGCTGGCTGCCCCGCGCACGGCCTACGCCTTCCCCGGCCAGGGCATCCAGAGCCAGGGCATGGGCATGGCGGGCTACCAGCGCTCCAAGGCTGCCCGCGAGATCTGGGACCGCGCCGACGCGCACACCCGTTCCGCGCTCGGCTTCTCGATCCTCACGGTCGTTCGCGACAACCCGACCGAGCTGACCGCGCACGGTGTCACGCACCGCCACCCCGACGGTGTGCTGTACCTGACCCAGTTCACGCAGGTCGCGATGGCCGTGCTCGGTGCCGCCCAGATGGCCGAGCTCCGGGAGTCCGGCGCCTTCGTCGAGGGTGCGATCCTCGCGGGCCACTCGGTCGGCGAGTACAACGCCCTCGCCGCCGTGTCGGGTGTCATCCCGCTCGAGGCCGTCGTCGAAGTCGTGTTCCAGCGCGGCTCGGTCATGCACACGCTCGTGCCGCGCGATGCGCAGGGACGCAGCGACTACCGGCTCGCGGCCATCCGTCCCTCGCAGATCGGCCTGGCCGATGACGAGGTCACGACCTATGTGGAGAGGATCGCCGAGCAGACCGGTGAGTTCCTGCAGATCGTCAACTACAACCTGCGCGGCTCGCAGTACGCCATCGCGGGCACGGTGGCGGGCCTGGAGGAGCTGGAGCGCGATATCGCCCGCCGCCGCGAGGAGTTCGGCGGCAAGGCCGCGTTCATCCTGGTGCCGGGCATCGACGTGCCCTTCCACTCCCGGGTCCTGCACGGCGGCGTCCCGGACTTCCGCGATCGCCTCGACGAGCTGCTGCCCGCCGATATCGATCCGGCCATCCTCGCCGGCCGGTACATCCCGAACCTGGTGCCGCGTCCGTTCAGCCTCGACCGCGACTTCGTCGTCGAGATCGCCGAACTGGTCGATTCCGCACCGCTGCGCGAGGTGCTCGCCGACTTCGACGCCTGGACGGCGCGTCCCGGTGCGCTGTGCCGGCGCGTGCTGATCGAGCTGCTCGCCTGGCAGTTCGCCAGCCCGGTGCGCTGGATCGAGACCCAGGACCTCATGTTCACGCCGGTCGAGCGCGGTGGCCTCGGAGTCGAGCGCTTCGTGGAGATCGGTGTCGGCTCGGCACCGACCGTCGCCAACCTCGCCTCGTCGACCCTCAAGCTCCCCGAGAGCGAGTACGGGACCGTCGAGGTGGCCAATATCGAGCGCGACGCGTCTGTCGTCTTCGCGACCGATGAGGACCAGCCCGAGGTCGAGGACGACGACATCGACGTGTCGCCGGCGGCCGAGGAGGCTGCACCGTCCTCAGACGCCCGGTCCCTGAGTGCCGCCGAGGAACGAGGCGGTGTATCGAAGGGCGCGGCCCCGGCCGCACCCGCGGGAGGACCGCGCCCGGACGACATCGCCTTCGACGCCGCCGAGGCCACCCGCACCCTCGTGGCCTGGTGGACCAAGCTGCGGCTCGACCAGATCGGTGCCGCCGACTCCATCGAGTCGCTGTGCGACGGCGCATCGAGCCGCCGCAATCAGCTGCTCGTCGATCTCGGCGCCGAGCTCTCGCTCGGTGCGATCGACGGCGCGGCCGATGCGGACCTCGTGACCCTGGGCCAGCAGGTCAAGGGTCTCGCCCGCGGCTACAAGGCCTTCGGCCCGGTGTTGACCGAGACGATCTCGGAGCACCTCAAGAAGGTCCTGGGCCCGGCGGGCAAGAAGCCGGCCTCGGTCACCGATCGGGTCACCGGCACCTGGCAGCTCGGCCCCGGCTGGGCCTCCCACGTGCTCGCCGAGCTCGCGATGTCGACCCGTGAGGGCACGAGCGTCCGCGGTGGGGAGTTCGGCTCCTTCGGCTCGCTGAGCAGCGGTGCCGACGTGGACGCGGCGGTCGATGTCAGCGTCAAGGCCGTGGCCGCGCGTCACGGCGTGAGCGTGGACCTCCCCGCCTCCGGGGGTGGGGGCGGTGCCACCGTGGACGCCGAGGCGCTCGCGGAGTTCACCGACCAGATCACCGGTCGCGACGGCGTGCTGGCCAAGTCCGCGCGGCTCGTGCTCGACGAGCTCGGTCTCAGCGAGATCCCGACGGAGGTCGAGACCGACGAGCAGGCCGCGCGCGTGCTCGAGCGGGTCGAGGCCGAGCTCGGCTCGGACTGGGTCAAATCCACCGCGCCGGCCTTCGATGAGAAGAAGGCCTTCGTGCTCGACGACCGGTGGGCCAGCGCCCGCGAGGATCTCGCACGCATCGCCCACGGTGCCGATGTCACCGGCTCCTTCGTCGGAGCCGGCGCGACGGTGGCCGGGCAGGCACGCTGGTGGGCCGCTCATGCCGGCAACGGTCTGGCTCCGCGCTTCGAGCGGATCGCGGCCGAGGCCGAGGACAGCACCCCGGGTCGCTACGCCGACGAGGTCGCCGTGGTGACCGGTGCCAGCCGCGGCTCGATAGCCGCGGGTGTCGTCGGCGGTCTGCTGGCCGAGGGCGCCACGGTCGTCGCGACCACGTCGGGCGTCGACGGGCGCAAGCTCGCCTTCTTCAAGCAGCTCTACCGCGACTACGCCCGCCAGGGTGCGGCGCTGTGGGTCGTTCCGGCCAATATGGCGTCCTTCGCCGATGTCGACGCGCTCGCCGCGTGGATCGGATCGGAGCAGACCCAGACCGCGGCCGGCGTCACGACGGTGTCCAAGCCGGCGCTGACCCCGACCCTGCTGTTCCCCTTCGCGGCCGGCCGGGTCATGGGCGACACGACCGACGCCGGTCCGCGTGCTGAGCTGGAGATGCGTGTGCTGCTCTGGTCGGTCGAGCGGCTCGTGGGTGTGCTGTCCGAGCACGTCCAGGATCGCGACCTGACCCGGCGTCTGCACGTCGTCCTGCCGGGTTCGCCGAACCGCGGCATGTTCGGTGGCGACGGCGCCTACGCCGAGGCCAAGGCCGCGCTCGACGCGCTCGTGGCCAAGTGGAGCTCGGAGCGCTCCTGGAGCGGTCGCACGACGCTGGCCCACGCCATCATCGGCTGGGTCCGCGGCACCGGCCTCATGGGCGGCAACGATCCGATGGTCGAGGCCGTCGAGGCGCTCGGCGTCCGCACCTGGTCGACCGACGAGATGGCCGAGGCGCTGCTCACTCGCGGTGTCGACGACGCCCGGGAACAGGCTGTCCAGGCGCCGGTCGAGGTCGACCTGACCGCCGGCCTCGGTGATGTCGAGCTCGACCTCGCCGCCATCGCCGAGGACTCCGGTGGTCGAGTAGGCGCGAGGAACGAGGGCCGTATCGAGACCACTGTCACGATCGCGGCGCTGCCGGGCTCGCCCGCCCAGCTCGACGTGGTCGAGACCCCCGAGTGGGGCGAGGTCACCACTTCCCTCGACGACATGATCGTCATCGTCGGGGCCGGTGAGCTCGGTCCCTACGGTTCGGCGCGCACGCGTTTCGAGGTCGAGGTCAGCGATCGGCTGTCCGCGGCCGGGGTGCTGGAGCTCGCCTGGACCACGGGCCTGCTGACCTGGGACGACGTCAATCGCGGCTGGTACGACGCCGAGAGCGGCGATCCCGTGGCCGAGGAGGACATCGCCGACCGTTACGAGGAGGCCGTGCGCGAGCGGGTCGGCGTGCGCCGGTACGCCGACGACGGCTCAATGACCGACAACGCCGCGCCGCTGCTGACCTCGGTCTACCTGGAGGAGGACCTCTCCTTCACCGTGTCCGGTGAGGCCGAGGCGCGGGCGATGCGCGAGGCCGATCCCGAGCGCACGGTGATCTCCCAGGATGCCGACGGCGAGTGGACGGTCACCCGCAAGGCGGGCACCGAGATCCGCGTGCCGCGCAAGATGAAGCTGTCGCGCACCGTGGGCGGCCAGATCCCCACCGGCTTCGACCCGACGGTCTGGGGCATCCCGGCCGAGATGGTCGAGTCCGTGGACCGGGTCGCGCTCTGGAACATCGTCTGCACGGTCGACGCGTTCCTGTCGAATGGCTTCTCGCCTGCCGAGCTGCTGCGCTGGGTGCACCCGACGCTGGTGGCCAACACCCAGGGCACCGGCATGGGCGGCATGAGCTCGATGCACTCGCTGTACATCGACACGCTGCTGGGCGAGTCCAAGGCCAACGACATCCTGCAGGAGGCGCTGCCGAATGTCATCGCGGCGCATGTTGTGCAGTCCTATGTCGGCAGCTACGGCGCGATGATCCACCCGGTCGCCGCCTGCGCCACCACGGCCGTCTCGGTCGAGGAGGGCGCGGACAAGATCAAGCTCGGCAAGGCCGAGTTCGTGGTCGCCGGCGGCTTCGACGATCTGTCGGTCGAGGGCATCGTCGGCTTCGGCGACATGTCCGCGACGGCCGACTCGTCGGTCATGGCCGCCAAGGGTCTCGAGGACCGCTACTTTAGCCGGGCCAACGATCGTCGCTACGGCGGGTTCGTGGAGTCCCAGGGCGGCGGAACGGTGCTGCTGGCCCGTGGCTCCCTCGCGGCCGAGCTGGGACTGCCGGTCCTCGGCGTCCTGGCCTACGCCAGCTCCTTCGCCGATGGCGTGCACACCTCGATCCCGGCGCCGGGCCTCGGTGCCCTCGCCGCGGGCCGCGGTGGTCGCTCGTCGCAGCTGGCGATGTCCCTCGCCGGTCTCGGCGTCGGTGTCGACGACATCGCGGTGCTCAGCAAGCACGACACCTCGACGGGCGTCAACGAGCGCAACGAGTCCGAGCTGCACGAGCGTCTCGCCGGAGCGCTCGGACGCAGCGACGGCAACCCGCTGTACGTGATGAGCCAGAAGACGCTGACCGGTCACGCCAAGGGCGGCGCGGCGGCCTTCCAGCTGATCGGCCTGTGCCAGGTGCTCTCGGCCGGTGTCGTGCCGCCGAACCGTTCGCTGGACTGCGTCATGGACGACCTCGCCGAGCACGAGCACCTGGTGTGGCTGCGCGAGCCGCTGGCCACTGGGCCTCTCAAGGCCGGCCTGGTCACGAGTCTCGGCTTCGGCCACGTGGCGGGTCTGCTGGCCGTCGTGCATCCGCAGGCCTTCGTCGAGGCGCTGCCCGCCGAGGAGCGCGCGGCGTACCTCGATCGGGCCGAGCAGCGTCAGATCGAGGGCCGGATGCGGCTCACCGAGGCCATGTACGGCGGATCTCCGCTCTACCGTCGTCCCGCCGGTCGCCGTCTCGGCGAGGCGGGCGCGCGGGAGCGCGAGGCCGCCATGCTGATCGACCCGGAGGCGCGGCTCGGCGCTGACGGTGTCTACCAGTGCCGGTAATGCGCGATGGGGGTCGTCATCGGCACTGGGGTCGACCTCGTCCACGTTCCGGGATTCGCTGACCAGGTTCAGCGTCCCGGAACGTGGGTCGACCGGGTGTTCACACCCGGCGAGCGGCGCGATGCGCGGAGCTTCCTTGCCGATGCCTCCGCGTCTCGCGCCGCCGAGGTCGCGTCCTTGGCGGCGCGCTGGGCCGCCAAGGAGGCCTTCGTCAAGGCCTGGTCGGAGTCCCTGTGGGGGAGGGCTCCGGTGCTCGGCGAGGAGATCCACCACCTGATCGAGGTCGTCACCGATGCCTGGGGACGGCCCCGGCTGGTGCTGCACGGGGAGGTGCGGGCCGCCCTCGGCGAGGACATCGCCGCCTTCGTCTCCCTCTCGCACGACGGCGACTACGCCATCGCCACCGTCACCCTCACCCGCCCGCCTTCCTAGCGCCGTCGGCTCGCCTGTCGCGTACGCGGCGCTGCGAGGAACGACGGACGATGTGCCTCTGTGGTTGTCATGACGACCACAGAGGCACATCCTTCGTGACCGGGCGACGAAGGATGTGATGTGCGGGTTGCCGGGGCAGCCACCGAGTCACATCCTCCGTCGGTGGACGGGAGGCTCGGGCCCCATGACAGATGTCATCCGCATCCGTGACGCCGTCCCACTGGGCGGGTGGGTCTGGGCCCGGAAGAGTGGAGGCCATGAGCAGAGACATGATGTCGTCCCTTGCATCCAGCTTCGACTCGCTGCCTTTTGCCCTGCAGATCCTCGTGGTCGCGGTGATCGGCGTCGTGCCCTTCCTGGAGAGCTACGTCGGAGCCTTCGTGGGCACGCTCGTCGGTCTGCCCGCTCCCGTCGCCCTCGTCGCGGCCGTGCTCGGCAATGTCCTCGCTGTCGTGGTCGCGGTCGCTCTCGGGAGCCGGATCGCGCAGCGCCGCGAGCGTCAGCGCGAGCAGCCCCGCACTCCTCGACAGGAGAAGGTCATCGCTCGCGTCGACCGATGGGGAGTGCCGATCGCCAGCCTCCTCGCGCCGATGGTGCTCGCGATCTCGCTGACGGCCTTCATCATGACGACGGTGGGCCTGGCGCGGCGGCAGGTCATGGTCTGGCAGATCGCCGCGGTCGTGCTCTGGGGCGGCGTCTTCACGGCCTTCGGCCTCGGCCTGCTGTCGGTGACGGGCTGACATGCTCCGCTCGCCGGGGCAGGAGCGCTTGGCGCGGATCAGCGCGTGGTCGCGCTCGTGGCGTCTGGCAGACATCGGGCCTCGGTCGCCGAGACGCAGCCGGGACATCACGCGCCGACGCAAGCGAGCCCGACATCTACCCGCCGAGATCACCCGCGCGACGTAGCGCTTCGCTGACTCTCCGCGCCGCGGTCGGGGCGTCGACCTGAATCCGGCATTGATGGGCGAGGGCCGCGGACCACGCGCCGTCGCTCGGTAGATCGACGAAATCACCGGACGTCGAGGGCTGGCCGGTCGGTCCCATGCGGACATAGAGATCGAGCGACTCGGCAGTGACATGGCCGGCATCGGCAAGAGCCCAGAGGTCGTAGAGGTCGCGGGGCGCCCTGCGGTCGCGCCATGCGGCGAGCTTCGCCGCGACGAAGGCCGCGGGCGTGAGTACCTTCATCCGCGCCGGTGGAGCGTCACCGTAGCGTTGCTCGAGGTCGACCTCAAGCGTCGGCCACCGCGGATAGTTGATGTATGACAGCAGTTGGATCTGGACCGTGGTGGCGTCCGCCACGCGGAGGACGGCAGGGCCGGAGCCCCGCGTCTGATGCAGCGGCGGGAACCATTCGACGGAACCGTGGCTGCGGGCGAGTCCATCGTCGATGGCTTCCATCATCCGTGGGGCGATGTCCGAGCGGCGAGCGGTCGTGAGGAGATCGATGTCCTCGCTGAGCCGAAGGTCCGGGAGCAGAGTCCGCGACAGCGCGGTCCCTCCGAAGAACACGAGCTCGCCCTGACCCGGCATCTGACTGAGTGCGGCGAGAAGGTGAGAGATCACATGGTCGCGGACGACCTGTGCATCGGCGACGCCGAACTGTTCGCGTACACGGACGAGATCGTTGGCGCGGATCATGTGAGCGCCTCGATCCGTTCGAGGGCAGCGCCCATTCCGTGTTGTTCAGCGGTGATACGTGTCAGACGGTCGTGATCGAGGCGGGGGAGGAGGTTCCGTAGCGCGGCGGCTGCCTCCTCGGGATGACCGCCACGCCCTGGGTGACGAGCGAGGTCGAGCGCCGTCTGCTCGACGGTGGTGACCAACACTCGGCCGGTGTCCAAGGTTTCGAGACGGGCATCGAGAGCAGCGGTCTGCCGTTGAACAATGTGGAGCCTCCCGCCATCGTCGAGAACTAGGGGTCGATGCTGTCGTGGGGCTGCGATGACGACATCTCCGATGGCGCGGGGGAACGCCCCGTGGATCCGGGCGGCGGAGATCCCCATCATGACGATGTGGTCGATGCCGTAGATCGCGGCGGCGATGCCGGCGCCCGCGGTCTCCGGGGATGGCCGCCACCCCGGCTCCGCATCATCCGGTACGGCCATGACATATCCGGCGGCGAGACGTGCGAGGGCACCTGTGCCGAGGTGATGGGAGATGACCGCTCGCGGATTGGCGAAGGCATCGCTGAGATCACGCGGCCGGAGGGTGCGCAGGGGCGCACGCGCGATCAACTGAGGAGCAGTCACGGGAGACCTCCTTTCACTATGCAGATCGTAGCACCAAGGGCTACGATCTGCATAGTGGCTGACCCGCTCGCATGCCTTGCCGGGACCGATGATGATGCGTAACGGCTGTTATAGCCGCCCCGATGCATCATCATCGGTGCGGAGGTCGTCCACTATCTCGGCACCTCGCCGACCGCATCGGTCTCACAGGAGAAGGGCCGGCTAGGCAAGCTCTTCGGCCGCTGACGCGCGTGTCTCAGGCGTGGGGCTGGGAGGCGAGCAGGTAGGCGCTCAGCAGGCGCTTGAGCTCGATGACGGCCTCGGTGTGCTCCTGGCCGTCGCGCACGGAGAAGTTGAGCATCGAGTAGGCGACGTAGACCAGCACCTCGGCCATGATCTGGCGGCGCTCGCGCGGGGTGCCCGGGGTGAGGGGGCCGAGCGCGTAGGCGACATCGGAGGCCAGCTCGCGTTCGGTGACGGCGGCGGTGGCGCGGGTGGCCGGCGTGGACTGCATCGCCATCCAGACCGCTCGACGGGACGGGTCCTCGATCCAGAGCCGGGCCATGTGGTCGACCAGGCGATTGAGCAGGACCAGCCAGTCCAGGGTGGGGAGCGCCGCAGTCAGGCGCCCCAGCTCCTCGCGAACGGCGACGGCGTTCTGGCGGTCGAGCTCGCAGACGATGACGTACTTGTTCTGGAAGAACTGATAGAGCGTCCCGATGGGAAGCCCGGCGCGCTGGGCGACCTCTTCGCAGGTGAAGGACTCGAAGCCGACGTCCAGCAGAAGTTCGCGCGACACCTGCAGCAGATGATCGAACTTGAGCTGGCTGCGCTCCTGGGTGGGGCGCCTCCGGGGCTCGAGGATCTGCGCGGTCACGTCTCTAGGGTACAGAACCGGAGCCGGAGGTCAGTTCTGTGGTGCGACAGCAACGACACGGCCGCCGGAGAATCGCCCTCGCGGGGATCCCTCCGGCGGCCGTCTCGATCACGCCGTGGCGTCGAGGCCGTGCTGCACGAGCGGGAAGATCGAGTCGCCGATGTGGTCGAAGCCCTCGCCGAGCGTCTGCCCGTGGATGTAGCGGTAGTAGATGCCCTCGAGGATGACCGCCAGCTTGAAGTACGCCAGCCCGAGGTGGAAGCCGAGCTCGCCCAGATCGCGCCCGGAGGTCGTGGCGTACCGATCGATGACCGCGTCGACCGACAGATAACCGGGAGCCTTGGGCGCGTCGGTGACCGAGGCGGGAGAGTCGCCACTGTCGTGCAACGCGAGGTTCTGGTACGCCACCATCAGCGCCACATCGGTCAGCGGATCGCCGAGCGTGCTCATCTCCCAGTCCAGCACCGCCGTGATCTGATCGGCATCGTCGACCAACGCGTTGTCGAGCCGGTAGTCGCCGTGCACGATCGTGCCGTCACCGGACTGCGGGATGGACCGCTCCAGCCGTGCGTACAGCTCGTCGATCCCGTCGATCTCCCGGCTCCGTGAGGCGTCGAGCTGCTTCTTCCAACGACGGACCTGACGCTCCAGGTAACCGTCGGGGCGGCCGAACTCCTCGAGCCCCACCGCCGTGTAGTCGACCTCGTGCAGGGCCGCGAGGGTGTCGACGAGCCGCTCGGAGATCGCGCGGGTGCGCTCCTCCCCGAGCTTCTCGAGCTGCTCGGCGCGTTGGAAGGGAGTCCCGGCGACGCTCTCCATCAGATAGAAGGGCGCGCCGATGACGGAGTCGTCCTGGCAGAGCCCGTAGGTGGCCGGCACCGGGACCGAGGTGTCGGCGAGGGCGCTCATCACCCGGTACTCGCGCGACATGTCATGCGCCGTGGCGAGGACATGTCCGAGCGGTGGCCGGCGCGCGATGATCTCGCGCGCGCCGTCACTGACGCGGTAGGTCAGATTGGACTTGCCGCCGGTGATGAGCGTGGCCGTGAGCGGCCCGGAGGTGTCCAGCACCCCGGGCCGCTCGGCGTCGATCCACCGGGCGAGCGCTCCTGTGTCGAGGCCCTCGGTCATGTCAGTCCTTCGGTCCGCCGGCGACGTAGATGACCTGGCCGGAGACGAAGCCCGCGCCCTCGCTGACGAGGAACGCGGCCGTGTGCGCGATGTCCTCGGGCTGGCCGACGCGCTGGACCGGGATCTGCTCGGCGCTGAACTTGATGAAGTCGTCGAAGTCGACGCCGATCCGCTCGGCGGTCGCGGCGGTCATGTCGGTCTGGATGAAGCCGGGGGCGATCGCATTGGCGGTCACGCCGAACTTGCCGAGCTCGATCGCGAGGGTCTTGGTGAAGCCCTGGATGCCGGCCTTGGCGGCGGAGTAGTTGGCCTGGCCGCGGTTGCCGAGGGCCGAGGTGCTCGACAGGTTGACGATGCGACCGAACTTCGCCTCGGTCATGTGCTTCTGCACGGCCTTGGTCATGTTGAACGCGCCACGCAGGTGCACGCCCATGACGGCGTCCCAGTCGTCGACCGTCATCTTGAACAGCAGGTTGTCGCGGATGATGCCGGCATTGTTGACCAGCACGGTGGGAGCGCCCAGTTCGGAGGCGACACGCTCGACGGCGGCCTCGACGCTATCGGCATCGGCGACATTCGCCCCCACGGCGATCGCGATGCCTCCGGCGGAGGTGATGGCCTCGACGGTGTCGGCGCAGGCCGCCTCGTCCAGGTCGAGGACGGCCACCTGGAGGCCGTCGGCGGCGAGGCGCTGGGCGACGCCCCGGCCGATGCCCCGGGCGGCTCCGGTGACGATGGCGGTACGAGTCTCGGACACGATGATCCCTTTCCGTCGGAAGACGATGGTGCGAAGAGGCCACGGACGATAGGGAGATAGTCGGTGGTCGAGTGCGACCGAGGAACGAGGGAGCGTATCGAGACCACGTCGCGTGGGTGATTTCGATATGCCGCTCGTTCCTCGCGGCTACTCAATCACCGAGGGACCGTCGATCCGCGAAACTCTAAGCGCTTGCTTAGTTCGCACTCTAGCACTTGCCGTGGGTGGGGGACATCACATGCCGGATTCGCCAAGAAGATGAGGAATCCCTCATGTTTGCCCTATAGTTGAGGAAACCCTCACGTTTTAGGAGTCGTTGTGACCGACATCGAGCAGGTGGCCGACCACCGCGCGACACTCGCACACCGCCGGGACGAGCGCTTCGCGCGCGTCGAGCCCCGCGGCAAGCGGGTGCACACCGCCCGCGAACGCGTCGAGCTGTTCTTCGACGACGGCACGTTCAACGAGACCACTCCGATGCGTTCGGCCCACGGCGGCGGCAGTGGCGTCGTCACCGGCTGGGGACTCGTCGACGGCCGGCCCGTCGTCGTCGCATCGCACGACGCCGCGGTCGCCTCCGGCGCCATCGGCGAGGTCATGGCCGAGGCGATCATGGCCGCCCAGCGGCTCGCGATCGACCGCGGCTTCCCGATCGTCTACATCAACGACTCCGGCGGCGCCCGCGTGCCCGACGGCATCCTCGCGCTCCACGGCTGCGGCGGCATCTTCGCGCTCAATGTCGAGGCGCAGCGCCGGATCCCGCAGATCTCCCTCATCCTCGGCCCGTGCGCGGGCGCCGCGGCCTATTCGCCGGCGCTCACCGACTGGACGATCATGGTCAAGGGCCAGGGGCACATGTTCCTCACGGGTCCGGACATCGTCAAGGCCGCCACGGGTGAGGACGCGACGGCCGACGAGATCGGCGGCTCGCGCCTGCACACCGAGACCAGCGGCGTCGCCCATCTCGAGGTCGAGTCCGAGGTCGAGGCGCTCGAATCGGCGCGCCTGCTGCTGTCCTTCCTGCCCTCGCACGCCGGTGGCGCCCAGCAGGTCAGCGGAGCCGTCCCCGCCAACCCGCGCGCTGCCGAGGCACTGCCCGACCTCGTGCCGGCCAAGGCCTCGGTCGTCTTCGACATGAACCAGCTCGTCGACGGCGTGCTCGACAACGGTGCCCGCCTCGAGCTGATGCCCGGCCATGCCGGCAGCATCCTCACGCTCTTCGGCCGTCTCGACGGGCGCCCCGTCGGTGTCGTCGCCAACCAGCCGGCCTGCCGGGGCGGCATCCTCGATGCCAAGAGCTCGGTCAAGCTCGCTCGTTTCGTCGAGTTCTGCGGACGGTTCGGCGTGCCCGTGCTCACCTTCGTGGACGTCCCGGGATTCCTCCCGGGCACGGTCGAGGAGGGCCGCGGCGTCATCACGCATGGCGCCAAGGTCCTCAAGGCCTATGTGGATGCCGACTCGCCCAAGCTCACCGTCGTCGTGCGCAAGGCCTACGGCGGCGCCTACATCGCGATGGGTGCCAAGTCGCTCGGCGCGGACATGACGTGGGCGTGGTCGAATTCCGAGATCGCGGTCATGGGCCCTGGCGGCGCGGTCGCGCTGCTGCACCGCCGTGCGCTCGCCGCGGCCGATGACCCGATCGCGCTGCGCGACGAGCTCGCGGCCGAGTACCGCGAGAACGTCGCCCGGCCTTACGGCGCGGCCGAGGCTGGCATCGTCGACGATGTCATCGTGCCCGAGGAGACCCGCGGCCGGATGACCCAGGCGCTGCGCATGCTCACCTACGCGGAGGGCGAGCGGTGACCGTCCCCGCACGGGCCGACATCGTCGGCAATGTCTGGAAGATCGTGGCCCGCGAGGGCGATCCCGTCGGGATCGGCGATACCGTCGCGATCCTGGAGACCATGAAGATGGAGATCCCCGTGGTCGCGCCGGCGGCAGGGCATGTGAGTCGCATCCTGGTCGCCGAGGGGCAGATCGTCCAGGAGGGCGATCCGGTCGCCGAGATCGACGCCACGCTCAGCGCCTGACGGCTCTCTGACAGGATCGGCGGGGTGAACGAGCACCGCCATGAGATCCACATGCGATGGGCCGACATCGATTCGCTGAACCACGTCAACAATGTCGTCTACCTCGAGTACGCCGCGCAGGCCGAGCACGCGCTGATCGCCGATCGGGTCGTGGAGCGGCGCCGGCCCGGTTCGGTGGTGGTCGAGTTCAGCCGCCCCATCCAGCTGAGCCGGCGGCCGGTCGAGGTCGTCACGCAGGTCCGCGAGGACTCGCTCGTGCAGCGGATCGGCGTGCGGGGGAGCGATCGGGTCTTCGCCACGGTCACGTCGTCCTTCGGCGCTCCGGACCGAGTGGAGCCCGCCGCCGGTGTCGCCGAACAGCCGTTGACGCTGCGTCCCTCCGATCTCGATCACGATGGGTCCGTCTCGGTGCCCAGGGTCTTCGAGCTCCTGCAGGAGTCGCGCATCCCGTACATGGCCACGCTCTTGCCGTCCGGTCCAGGTGGCGTCGTGCTCGCCACGGTCGCGGTCGACCTCGTCCGCCCCATCACCGGAGACGACGTCGTCGAGTCGCGCGCCTGGGTGGACCGGCTCGGCACCTCGTCCTATGCGATCGGCGCGCAGTTGGTCGTGGACGGTGCTGTGTCCGTGTCGTCGCTGGCGGTGCTCGTCGGCTTCGACCCGGCGACCCAGCGTTCTCGCGCGCTCTCGGAGGCCGAACGCGAGGGCATCGCCTCGGGTCTGCGCGTCTAGGTTCGTCCCCGCCACCCGCCCGTTGAGATCGGACGCGGAGCTGTCAGATACCGTGTATCGTACTTTTGTGCGGTGGGTTTCAGCCGCCACGGCGGCACCGAGAGCCGTGCAGTCATTCGTCAAAGGAAGACCCGATGAGCGTGCTCGACAAGATCAGCGACCGACCACTCAGTCTGACGGATCGGGTCTATGCGGCGGTGCGCGATGCGATCGTCGCGAACCGCTTCGCCGAGGGGCAGCGCCTGACCGAGGCGGGCCTGGCTCGCGAACTCGGGGTCAGCAAGACACCCGTCCGCGAGGCCCTGTTGCGGCTCGAGTACGTCGGGCTCATCCGTTCGGGGGGACCGGGCGGCGGCCAGCAGGTGGTGACGGCGTCCAAGGACGCGATCATCTCCGCCTACGAGGTGAGAGCCGGCCTGGAGGTCCAGGTCGCCCGCGCCGCGGCGGAACGTGGGGACGCCATGCTGGTGGCCCAGGCCCGGGTGCACGCCGAGGAGGCGAAGGCGGCCGTCGAGGATCACGACCGCTCGGGATTCAAGGCCGGCGATCAGAACTTCCATCTCACGCTCTCCCAAGCCACGCAGAACCACCTCCTGGCCAGATTCACTCGCGATGCCTATGACCTCACCAGTGCCTTGCGCCAGCGCGATGTGCCCGATGCTCCCTTCTCGCTGGAGTGTGCGGAGAACCATCTCGACGTGGTCGAGGCGGTCGAGCGCGGGGACGCCGACGCCGCGGGCTCGCTGATGCGTCAGCACATCGTCACGGTCCGGGATCGGGTGCTGAGGGCCTTCGCCGACAGCATCTGATCCGACAGCAGGCAGCACGAAGGGGCGGTGGCCGCGGCCACCGCCCCTTCGTGCTGTCCGTGGGGACGGGCGACGTCACACAGTAGTAGCGCCGTCGTCACATGGCGGCGAGATCCTGGCAGCACCTCACGACCGACCCCTTCGCGGAAGGGAAGCGGACACCTCTGAACCGTTGACAGATACGCGATGCTGTGTAGCATATACCGCATCCACTATGCGACCGTGATCGTGGGTCGTGACTGGAATCTCGGGCAAGACCGCGGGGGCACCCCGTGAGATGAACCGTCAGTTGAAGTCACGAAGAGGATGAGGGCGTATGCGTCGAAGCATGAAGGCCGTCGGTATCGGAGTTGCGTTAGCTCTGTTCGCCGGATGCGGTGGCACTGACGGCGGAGGAGAGTCCGATGCCGAACGGGTGGACGGCGGCGAGGTCTCCGTCGCCCTGCCGACGACCGAGTCGTTCGACATGAACTCACTCGATCCCAATGTCGGCGGCAACAAGATCTACGCCCACACGATCAGCATGACGATGTTCGACCAGCTCGTCTCGCAGGAGCCCGAGAGCGGCGAGATCATGCCGTGGATCGCCGAATCGTGGGAGGTGAGCGATGACGGCCTCGAGTACACCTTCCACCTGCGCGACGACGTGACCTTCTGGGACGGCGAGCCGCTCACCGCCGACGACGTCACCTTCACCTTCGAGCGCGTCGTGGACCCCCAGTACATGCCGGAGAGCGCCTTCGCGGCCGCGAGTATGTCGGCCTTCGAGTCCGCCGAGGCGGTCGACGACCAGACGGTCGTGGTCCGGCTCAAGCAGCCGCAGGCCGCCTTCCTGGCCAATCTCGCCCGCAACTTCCTGTCGATCGTGCCGAAGCACTACATCGAGGAGGTCGGGGACGACGGGTTCGCCGAGGAGCCGATGGGAAGCGGGCCGTTCACCTTCGTGGAGTGGCAGCGCGACAAGCACCTCACCGTCGAGCGCAATCCGGACTACACCTGGGGCCCGCCCTTCACCGAGACCGCCGGCTCGGCCCCCTCGGTCGAGCGGCTCACCTTCACCTACGTGCCCGAGGACTCGACGCGGACCGCGGCCCTGCAGTCGGGACAGGTGAACGCCATCATGGGCGTCCCGCCGCTCTCGCAGGAGAGCTTCGAGAGCAATGACCAGTTCGAGGTCGTCGAGATCCAGAAGAACGGCCAGCCGGGCGGACTGACCTTCGACACCTCATCGCCCGGCCCGGCCGGCGAGGTCGAGGTCCGCCAGGCCATCTCGCTGGCGATCGACCGTGAGGCGCTCAACTCCGCCGTCTACGACGGCAAGCATCAGCCCGCCTACTTCCTGCTCGAGGAGAGCATGGGCGACTGGGTCAACGACGACGCGCGGTTCCCGGACTTCGATCCGGACGCGGCCGCCGAACTGCTCGACGAGGCCGGTTGGCAGGAGGGCCCGGGCGGGGTCCGGTCCAAGGACGGCGTGGACCTCAGCCTGGATGCGACGACCTCCACCCAGATGCAGCGGACCATGACCTTGATCCAGTCCCAGTTGAAGGACATCGGGATCGAGCTCAATGTCGACGTGGTCTCACCCGCCGAGGCGAGCGCGGTCATCCAGGGCGAGGGCAACTACGAGCTGGCCTGGGGCAACCCGATCGGCTGGACCAATGGCATGCCCGACCTGCTCTATTCGCTCTACCACTCGCGGTTCATCCCGCCGAACGGCACCAGCAACGAGACCCGCACGAACATCCCCGAGGTGGACAGCCTGCTCGAGTCGGCCGTGCAGTCCCTCGACGACGACCAGCGGCGCGAGGACTTCGACCAGGTCCAGTCCATCGTGGGCGACAACGTCTCCTATCTCCCGCTCTTGTCGTTCAACGCCAATATCGCCGTCGCCTCGGGGGTTCACGGGATCATGCCGGAGCGTCGCGGCACCTACGTCTACTTCCACGATGTCTGGGTGAGCGAGAACCTCCAGAAGAGCTGGCCGGGCAACTGACCGCCGCCGTGGACACGCCTCGCGAGTCCGCCCCGGCCGTCGGTTCCCCCGACGTCCCCCTCCACCGCAAGCGATAGGGAATCCATGCCTCTCATGCGCTTCCTCGGTGCCCGCCTCGTGTCGGTCATCCCCGTGATGCTCGGTGTCTCCTTGCTCACCTTCGGGCTGCTGTACCTGATGCCCGGTGACCCGGTGCTGCTGCTGGTCAGCGGTGTCGAGGGTGACGTGGCCTCCGAGCAGATTCAGCAGGTCCGCGAGGAGTTCGGGCTCAACGACCCGCTGCCGATGCAGTACGTGAGCTTCGTGGGAGCCGCGCTGACCGGAGACCTGGGACGCTCGATCCACCAGGGCCGTGAGGTGACGGGCCTCATCCTGGAGGCTCTGCCGAATACCCTCGAGCTGACCGGGATGGCATTGCTCATCGCGGCCATCGTGGGGGTCAGCACCGGCGTCATCGCCAGCCTCTTCCACGGTTGCTGGCCGGACCGGGTGAGCATGTTCGGCTCACTGCTGTGGTTGTCCATGCCGGAGTTCTGGATGGCGATCGTGGCGATCATGGTCTTCGCCAGCTGGCTCGGGTGGTTCCCGGTCTTCGGGGCGGGCGGTATCGAGTTCCTGATCCTGCCGGCGACGATCCTCGGGCTGCGCTCGGCCGCCGCCATCGCGAGGCTGACTCGGTCGAGCATGCTCGAGGTCACGCACGCGCAGTACATCATGACGGCGCGGGCCCGCGGCATCGGCGAGCCCACGATCCTGTGGGTGCACGCTCTGCGCAATGCGATCATCCCGATCGTCACGCTGCTCGGTCTCCAGCTGGGCTATCTGCTGGGCAGCACGGTCGTCGTCGAGGTGGTCTTCTCGAGACCCGGGGTCGGATCGCTGCTGATCGACGCGGTGCTGGACAAGGACGTCCCCGTCATCCGCGGCACGGTCCTCTTCCTCGCCGTCACCTATGTCGTGGTCAACCTCATCGTCGACGCCACCTATGGACTGCTGGACCCGAGGATCAGGGAGGCGGCATGAGAACATCCGGTGAGGGGACGCTGTCCGAGCGGTCCGAACCCAGCGACGTCGGCGATGGCGACACGGTGGAGCCCACGCTGGTGGTCGCCCGCGGCTCGCGCGAGCGGCGCAGGGACGCCTGGCATGCGGTGAAGCGGTTCTTCGCCGATCCGATGGCCTTCGTCGCGGGTCTGGTCATCCTGCTGCTGGTGATCGCGGCCGCCTTGGGTCCCTGGATCGCTCCGTACGATCCCGCCGCGACCGACGCCGCGGCGAGTCTCCAGGGGCCGTCGGGTGCGCACTGGCTCGGCACCGATCAGCTGGGGCGCGACATCTTCAGCCGCATCCTCGCCGGGGCGCGCTTGACTCTCTTCGTGTCGGTGGGGGCCGTGAGTCTCGCCGTGCTCGTGGGCTGCACCGTCGGTCTGGTCGCCGGTTTCGTCCGCGGGTGGTCCGATTCCGTGCTGATGCGGTTGATGGACATCCTGCTGGCCTTTCCGGGGTTGATCCTCGCGATCGTCATGGCGGCCCTGCTCGGGCCGGGGATCACCACGGTGATCATCGCCGTCGGGGTCTCGGGGACACCGACCTTCGCCCGCGTGACGCGTGCCGCGACGATGCGTGCCGCCGTCGAGGAGTACGTCCTCGCGGCCCGGGCCATCGGATGCAGCCGAACCCGCCTGCTGCTGCGTCACATCACCCCCAACATCCTCGGACCCGTCGTCGTGCTGGCGACGCTCTATCTCGCCTACGCCGTCCTGACGGCCGCCGCGCTCAGCTTCCTGGGCGTCGGCGTCAAGCCTCCGGCAGCCGAATGGGGGGCGATGGTCAACGAGGGCCGCGACCTGCTGGCCGTCGGCTGGTGGGTGAGCCTCTTCCCCGGCGTGGCCATCGTGCTGTTCGTCCTCGCCGTCAACATCCTCGGCGATCGTCTACGCGATGTCCTCGACGTCGCCTCGGGAGCCGACGAAGTGCAAGGAGCTGAGAAATGACGAGCACGATCAGCACGCCATCGGTCCAGGACGGGAACGAGTTCCTCCTCGACGTCCAGGGCCTGCAGGCGGAGTTCCGGACCGGCGGCAGCCGATGGGTCCCGGTCACGCACGACGTGTCGCTATCGGTGCGCCGAGGAGAGGTGCTGGGCGTGGTGGGAGAGTCCGGCTCGGGCAAGAGCGTCAGCATGGCGTCCGTGCTCGGGCTGATGCCCTACCAGGGGGGCCGGGTGGCCCAGGGCCGGGCGCTCTTCGACGGCCGGGATCTGCTGACCCTCAAGGAACGGGAGCTGCGGCAGATCCGGGGGAGCAAGATCGGGATGATCTTCCAGGATCCGATGACCTCGCTCAATCCGGTCCGGTCCGTACAGCGGCAGATGGTTGAGACCCTCCGTGCCCATACCGCCCTCACCGCGGCGGAGGCGAAGGAACGAGCGCTGGAGCTGTTGCGTCTCGTTCGCATCCCCGACGCGGCCCGCCGTCTCCGCGCGTACCCTCATGAGCTCTCCGGAGGCATGCGGCAACGTGTCATGATCGCCATCGCGCTGTCGTGCGAGCCGGAGCTCATCATCGCCGACGAGCCGACGACCGCGCTCGACGTCACGGTGCAGGCCGATGTGCTCGCGCTTCTGCGCCAGCGCACGCGGGAGCGCGGGGTGTCGGTGGTGATCATCAGCCACGACGTCGGGGTCATCGCCTCCCTGGCCGACCGGATCGCGGTCATGTACGCCGGCCGTGTGGTGGAGTCGGGCTCTGCCCGAGAGGTGCTCGGCCATCCTCAGCACCCCTACACGCTCGGCCTGCTCGAGTCGATCCCGGGTGTCCACGGACCGCGGACCGAACGACTCCCGTCGATTCCGGGTCTACCGCCGCGTCCGGGGGGCGACCAGAAGGGCTGTTCGTTCCGGGAACGGTGCCGATTCGCCGTCTCACGGTGCGCGACCGAGCGGCCCGCCCTGGCGAAGGTCGCCGACGAGCCCCAGCATCGCGCGGCCTGCCACTTCGCGATCTCCGAGGACGGACGAGCTGTGCTGCGAGAGGACGTGGTGGGCGATGAGTGAGCATCCGGGCCAGGCCACGGCCGTCGCCGAGCACTGGACCGAGGGCGCCCCCCTCTCCTCTCCGTTGCTCAGCTGTCACGACCTGGAGAAGCGATACGGTCGCGGCGCGCATGCGGTCCAGGCTGTCGCGGGAGTGTCGCTGGGGGTCATGGAAGGGGAGACCCTCGGCCTCGTGGGCGAGTCGGGCTGCGGTAAGAGCACCCTCGCCCGGACGCTGTTGCGATTGGAGGCCCCGACCGCGGGCACCATCCGGTTCGCGGGCGACGATCTCACCGGCCTCAAGGGCCGGCGGCTCCGCAGTGCGCGCCGGGACTTCCAGATCATCCTGCAGGACCCGTACACGAGCCTCAATCCGCGCATGACCATCTCGCAGACGGTCCTCGAACCGCTGATCGTCCATGGGATCGGCGATCGTGCGGAACGCCGTGCACAGGTCGCCGAGCTCCTGGAGCGCGTCGGGCTCAATCCCGCCTTCGGCAAGCGCTTCCCGCATGAGCTGTCGGGTGGACAGCGACAGCGCGTCGGGATCGCGCGGGCGCTCGCGCTCAGGCCGCGGTTCATCGTCTGTGACGAGGCGGTCTCCGCGCTCGACGTCAGCATCCAGGCGCAGGTGCTCAACCTGCTGGCCGATCTGCGCGACAGCATGGGGCTGACCTATCTCTTCGTCTCCCACAATCTCGGCGTGGTGCGTCACATCGCCGACCGGGTGGCGGTGATGTATCTGGGCAAGATCGTCGAGGTGGGGCGAAGCGAGGAGTTCTTCGAGGCCCCCCGGCATCCGTACTCGCAGCTGCTGTTGTCAGCGGTGCTGGAGCCCGATCCCGATATCGAACCGCCGGAGTCGGAGTTCGGAGGAGAGGCGCCGAGTCCGTCATCGCCTCCCTCGGGCTGCCGCTTCCGGACACGCTGCCCCTTCGCGAGGGATCTCTGCGCCGCCGAGGAGCCGGAACTGCGCTCCATCGGCGGGTCGCGAGCCGTCGCCTGCCACTTCTGGGACGAGATCGCCGAGGGGCGCGCCGAACCGAAGGGTCGTCGAGCCGTCGACGGCCCCCAACGAGAGAACGGAGTCGACCGTGGATGATGTGCTGCGTCGAGAGGTGAGCACCTTCACGGGGGCCGTGCCCCTGGGAACCCTGCCGCCGATGGGCCAGGTCCCCGACACCATGACCGCGCTCGTGGTGCGCCAGGACCGCTTCGGCTCGCCGACCTCGGCCTTCGTGGTGGAGGAGGACGTCCCGGTGCCGCGGATCGGGCCGGGCGAGGTGCTGATCGCCGTGATGGCGGCGGGCGTCAACTACAACAATGTCTGGGCCGCCCGCGGTTACCCGGTCGATGTCATCGCCCTGCGCCAACGTGCCGGTGAACCCGAGGACTTCCACATCGGCGGCTCCGATGCCTCGGGCATCGTCTACGCCGTCGGTGAAGGGGTCGACGACATCGCGGTCGGCAGCGAGGTCATCATCCACCCGGGTTACTGGGATGCCGACGATCCGTGGATCGCCGCCGGCAAGGATCCGATGATCGCCCCGTCCGCGCGGATCTGGGGTTACGACACCAACTACGGCTCCTTCGCCCAGTTCGCCCGGGTCCAGGCGCACCAGGTGCTGCCCAAGGCCGACCACCTCTCCTGGGCCGAGGCGGCCGCCCCGACGCTCGTCGGCACGACGGCCTATCGGATGCTGCACGGATGGGCGGGCAATGAGATCGCCCAGGACGATGTGGTGCTGGTGTGGGGTGGCTCGGGCGGACTCGGCACCCAGGCGATCCAGCTCGCCCGGCTGGCAGGCGCGCGACCGGTGGCGGTCGTCTCCGATGACGAGCGCGGGGCCTACGCGGTCGAGCGCGGCGCCATCGGCTTCATCAACCGCAGCGACTACGACCACTGGGGGATTCCTCCGCGTGTCGACGATGCCGAGGGTCAGGCGGTCTGGCTGAAGTCGGCTCGGGCCTTCGGCAAGCGGATCTGGGAGATCGTGGGCGAGCGCCGGGATCCGGCCATCGTCTTCGAGCATCCGGGAGCCGCGACGGTGCCGACGAGTGTCATGGTGTGCGAGCCCGGGGGCATGGTCGTGATCTGCGCCGGCACCGCGGGCTTCGACGCGATGGTCGACCTGCGCTACCACTGGACGCGGCAGAAGCGCTTCCAAGGCAGTCACGGCACGAACGACCAGCAGGCGATCGCCTACAACGAGCTGGTGCGCGCCGGGCGGATCGATCCGTGCCTCGGGCGGACCGTCGCCTTCGGCGAACTGCCGCGCGTGCACGAGCAGATGGGGCGCGGCGAGGACGTCTTCGGCAACTCGGTCGCCCTCGTCGGAGCCCAGGACCCCGCGACGACCTGACGCCCTCGGGCTCGGCATTGACGCAGATCACACTCGCATCTAGTATATGGAATATCGTATGGAGGTTCGATATGACGGAGAACCCAGCGGCCTTCGTGCTGGCCGGAAGCCGTGGGCTCGGCTTCGCCAGCGCGGCGGCACTCTCGGCGGCCGGACACCCGGTGGCGATCTGCGGTCGGTCGACCGAAGGCCTCGACGAGGCGATCGCCGCGCTACCCGATGGGGTCCGGGCGATCGGTCTCTCGGCCGATGTCAGCGATGGCGCGGAGCTGGCGTCCGCGGTCAAGGAGGCGCGGAGCGAGCTGGGACCCATCGGGGTGCTGGTGGCGAATGCCGGCGGACCCCCGGCGGGCGGCTTCGATGATCTGACCGATGACGAGTGGGATGTCGCCTACGACCTGACCCTCATGAGCTTCGTGCGGGCCGTGCGGCTCGTGCTCCCTGACATGCGGTCGCTGGGCGGCGGGCGCATCGTGCTGATCGGGTCCTCGAGTATCCGGCGCCCGATCGCCAATCTCACCTTGTCGAACGCCCTGCGTCCCGCGCTGGCCGGTCTGGCCAAGGACCTGGCGGTGACCTACGCGCCGGACAACATCACCGTCAACGTGGTGGCGCCTGGCCGGGTCGACACCGACCGGGTCCGTTCCCTCGACCAGGCGGCGGCCCAGCGGCGAGGTCTCGATGTGGCGGAGATCCGGCGCGTCTCGGAGAGCTCGATCCCGATGGGGCGTTACGGCAAACCCGATGAGTTCGGTGCGGTGGTGGGCTTCCTGGCCTCACCCGAGGCGAGTTATGTGACGGGGCAGTCGATCCTCGTCGACGGCGGGATGACCGCCTCACTGCCCTGAGTCCGTCATCGAGGTCGGCACAGCGGATGTCGATCTCTGTAGTGCAACTGCGAGAACACCTGGAGGAGCGGGAATGACACGAATCAGGTCAGTGGAGGCGAGGACGGTAGCGGTCCCGTTGGCGAAGGCGACGGCGATGGCGCGGCGTTCGGTGAACGTCCGGTACTACGCGCTCGTCCGGGTCACCGATGACGACGGACGGACCGGTATCGGCTTCTGCTACGCCGGCAACTTCGGCGGCTCGGTCGTCTCACACGCCGTGCGCGAGCTCATCGCGCCGCTGGTGGTCGGTCAGCAAGCGGACCGGCATCGGGCGCTGTGGAACGAGGTCTACGCCGAGACCCTGCTGCACGGCCGGGCCGGATCGGTGTCCCGGGCGCTGAGCGCTGTCGACATCGCGCTGTGGGACCTGGCGGCGCGCACCGCCGACAAGCCCCTGTGGCAGTATCTCGGCGCGACCACGACCGAGGACAGCGTCCCCGCCTACGCCAGCGGGGGCTACTACCTCGACGGCAAGACTCCCGACGACCTGGCCGCCGAGATGCGCGGCTACGTCGATGCGGGCTTCGGCGCGGTCAAGCTCAAGGTCGGCCGGGTCGGCGTCACCCCCCAGCACGATGCCGAGCGGCTCGCGGCGGTCCGCGACGCCGTCGGCCCCGATGTCCGCGTCATGCTGGACGCTAATAACGCGTGGAGCGATGTGCCGACCGCGCTCGAGGCCCTGCGGTTGCTGGAGCCCTACAACCCCTTCTGGATCGAGGAGCCCTTCGGTCCCGATGACATCCGCAGCCACGCGACGCTGGCGCAGCGGACGCCGATCACCGTGGCCACCGGCGAGATCGAATACGGCCGGTGGAGGCATCTGGAACTACTGGAGCGTGGTGGCGCCGCGATCCTGCAGACCGACGCCGCCGTCTGCGGAGGCATCACCGAGTTCCAGCGCATCGCCGACTCGGCCGCATCCTTCGGCGTGACGATGTGCCCCCACTGGTTCCACGATCTGCACATCCACCTGGTGGCCTCGATCGCCAATGGTCAGTACGTCGAGTACTTCCCCGACGACCAGGTCCTCAACTTCCGCCGACTCGTGTCCCGCCAGCTCACCGTGCTGCCGGGAGGCCGCCTCGCACTGCCGACGGAGCCGGGACTCGGATTCGACTTCGTGCCCGAGGTCGTCGAGGACGTCGCGACGGATCAGTGGTCCTGAGGCCATGCGATTCGCGACCTTGAAGCTGGACGGCACCGAGCAGGCGGCGGTGCTGTGCCCCGGAGACCGCTGGGCGCCCCTGCACCACGTCGACCCCCGGCTGCGCGGCGATCTGCTCCGGCTCATCGCCGAGGAGCCGAGCCGTGAGGACCTGGCCGACCTGGCGCGGGCGGCCGGATCGCTCGCGGGTGAGCACCTGGTGGAACGAGCGGCGGCTGTCTACACCGTGCCGTATCGCCCGACCGGCAAGATCTGGGGCATCGGCCTGAACTACCGGGACCATGCCGCCGATCTCAGCGAGAGCAGTCCCTCCCAGCCGGCGTCGTTCATGAAGGGCGCGCACACGGTCATCGGCCCCGGGGACTCGATCGTCGTCCCGAAGCAGAGCGAGCGGACCACGTCCGAGGCCGAACTCGGTCTCGTCATCGGCCGGCACACCCGCGGGATCGATCGTCGCGATGCGCTGGACAGCCTCTTCGGCTTCTGCGTCGTCCTCGACCAGACCGCCGAGGACATCCTGCAGCTCAATCCGCGGTATCTGACCAGGTCCAAGAACTTCGAGACCTTCTTCTCCTTCGGCCCGGAGGTCGTGACTCCCGATGAGCTGATCGGTACGGGCAAGCTCGGCGATATCGAGGTGGCCACGGTGCGCAACGGCGAGGTCGTCCGGCACAACACCGTCGACAACATGATGCACTCGCCCGAGGAGATCCTGCGGTTCCACGCCGAGATGATGCCGTTCCTGCCCGGTGACCTCATCTCGACCGGCACGCCGGGTGCCGCCGTGATCGCACCAGGAGACCGGATGGAGGCCCGGGTCGGTCACCTCGAACCTCTGGTCAACGATGTGGTCGGAGCTGGAGAGCGCGCATGATCGACCAGCCCGTCCCCGTCGCCACCCTCGACGTCGTGGCCGAGGTGCCTGCGGCGATGCAGGTGACCGGCCGCGACGCGGGATGGCTCCGTGCGCGACAGGGCGTGCCGGCTCCCCTGGCCTTCCTCGAGGGGCCCGTGCCGGCGCCGGACGGCGGTCTCTATCTCGTGGACGTCGCGTGGGGGCGGCTGCTCCATCTATCCGCGGGCGGGGAGTTCCGTGTGCTGCTCGATTGCGGGGGCGAGCCGAACGGTCTGGCGCTCCGCCCCGACGGTTCCCTGCTGATCGCCGACTACCAGCAGGGGCTGCGGGTCGTGGACGACCCGGCCGCTGCGAGCCCTGAGGCACGGATCCTGGCCGATGCCCACCTGCACGGTTTCATCGGCCTCAACGACGTGATCGTCGACCGGCACGGGGCCGCCTATGTCACCGATCAAGGCGACTCCGGGCTCCACGATCCCTGCGGAAGCGTCCGGCGATGCGATGCCGACGGCCGCGTCTCGACGGTCATCGGCGGACTGCCGAGCCCCAACGGGCTCCTCGTGGACGAGGACGACGACACGTTGTACGTCGCCATGACCCGCGACAACGCGATCTGGCGCATCCCTTTCCGCGATGGGCGGCTCGGGCGCGTCGGGCGGTTCCTCCAGCTCTCGGGCGGCATCGGTCCTGACGGCATGGCGCGGGGTCCGCAGGGGAGCTTCCTCATCGCACACCTGGGCCGTGGCGTCGTGTCGGTCTACGACCGGACCGGCGCGCCGGCGATGGTCCTGCGATCGCCCCGCGGTCTGGCGGTCACGAATCTCTGTCTCCATCCAGACGGTCGTCTCTACGTGACCGAGTCCGAGAGCTCTTCGGTGCTCGGCTTGGAGCTGTCGAGGCTGACCGAGGTCCTCGAAAGGAGGGACCGATGACATCGGTTCTCTTCACCGGCCCGAACGGCCGGATGAACCAGGTGATCCGGCCCGCGCTCGCGGGGGAGTTCGAGCGGGTCGTGCTGTACTCGCGCAGTCCGGTCGACGTGCCGCACGCGGGCGAGAGCGTCGTGCTCGGCGAGCTGGACGATCTCGACCGGCTCGCCGAGGCCATGGACGGTGTCGACGTCGTGGTCCACATGGCCGGCAAGGCCGACGAGGGCGAGTGGGAGGAGATCCTCGCCTCCAATATCCACGGCACCTACTGCGTGCTGGAGGCCGCTCGCCGAGCGGGTGTGCGCCGCGTCGTCTACGCCAGCTCGCACCACATCACGGGCCTCTACCGCGCCGACGAGCCGATCGGCCCCGACGACCCCGTGCGTCCCGACTCCTACTACGGCGTCAGCAAGGCCTTCGGCGAAGCCCTCTGCCGGCTCTACCACGACAAATGGGGGACCGAGATCGTCAGCCTGCGTATCGGGGCATTCCGTCCTCGCCCCGAGGACACCCGGCACCTGAGCGTGTGGCTCAGCGAACCCGACGGTGTCCGGCTCCTGCGGGCGGCGATCCTCGCCGAGGACGTCTCCTTCGCGGTCGTCTACGGAGTCTCGGCCAATCGCCGCTCGTGGTGGGACCCCGCCGTGGCGGCGAAGGCGATCGGCTACCGGCCGCTCGACGATGCCGAGGCCTGGGCCGACCGCGTCGAGGCCACACCCGAGGGACCTGCCTCCACCTACCAGGGCGGTGTCTTCGCCTCCCCGGATTACCGCGGAGGGGTCTGGTAGCCGCCGATCACCCGCCCGGGCGCCGCATCAGACGGCGCTCTCGAACGACAACCTGAAGGGAACAGCATGTCCAGAAATCGCAGAGAACGATTCGATCGGGTGTTCGGCGGGACCTCACCGGTCCTCGGAATGATCCACCTGCAGGCGCTGCCGGGATCGCCCGGCTTCGCAGGAAGCCTCGACGCCGTGATCGAGCACGCGCTGCGCGATGTCGCGACGATGGTCGACGGCGGTGTCGACGCCCTCATCGTCGAGAACCTGCACGATGCCCCCTACTACCCGGAGACGACCGAGCCGGAGACCGTCGCCGCGATGGCGGTGTGCGCGAAGGAGGTGGTCCGGCAGGCCGGGGTGCCGGTGGGCATCAATGTGCTGCGCAACTCCTGGAAGGCCTCGCTCGGCGTCGCCGCCGCCTCGGGTGCGGACTTCATCCGTCTCAACATCCTCACCGATGCCATGGTGACCGATCAGGGCATCATCAACGGGGCAGCCCACCTGGTGACGCGCTACCGCAAGGCGATCGGCGCGGATGACGTGCTGATCATGGCCGACCTGCTCACCAAGCACGCGGCGCCGCTGGTGGAGCGCCCCGTCCCGGTCATCGCCGGAGACATGCTCGACCGTGGGGGCGCCGACGCCATCATCCTGGCCGGGGACGACTCCAGCATGCCCCCGAGTCTCTCGCGGGTTGAGGTCATCAAGGAGGCCTTCCCCGATGCCCCCGTCGTGCTGGGAAGTGGCATGACGTCGGCCGTGGGGGAGGAGTACGCGCGGGTCGCCGACGGTGCGGTCTTCGGCTACGGCTCGAAGGAGGAGTCCGATATGGCGCGGCCCGTGAGTGCCGAGCTGACCGAGGCCTTCGTCCGCGTCTGGGGCAACGGACGGTCCTCGCGGTGACGGCAGGGATGTGCCGATGACCAGGAAGGTCTTCGTCGACAGCGACACGGGCGTCGACGACGCTCTGGCGCTGATGCTGCTCGCGGCCACCCCCGATGTCGAGGTGCTGGCCGTGGGCAGCGTGTTCGGCAACTGCCACGCCGACCGGGCGGCCGACAACGCGCGCTATGTCCTCGACACCTGTGCCCGCCCGGACATCCCGGTCTACCGGGGCAGCGACGCACCGCTGGGTCAGGAGTTGCGGCTCTCGGGCGGCATCCACGGCGAGGACGGGTTCGGCAACACGGGGTTGCGCCCCGCCGAGCCCGTGCCGGACGAGCCGGACGCGGTCTCCGTGCTGCTGGACCTCGTCGCGCGTCATCCCGGTGAGATCCACTACCTGGCGCTGGGCCCGTTGACCAACCTCGCGCGGGCGTTGCAACGAGATCCCCGGCTGGTGGACCGGCTGGCGAGTGTCACGATCGTCGGGAGCCTGGGGCCGGCGTTGCACGGCGACACCGAGCCGTGGGCCGATCGGCGATTCCGGATCTCCCGCGACCCCAATGTCGCCTTCGACTTCGCCGCGGCGCGGATCGTGGCCGACACCCCCGGTCCGATCACCTGGTGCGGGCCCTATGTGACGCGACAGTGCCTCGTGCCGGAGCGGTACTTCGCCGAGATCGCGGAGCGCACGGGACACGAGCCCGCGCGGCTCATCGCCCGGATCAGTGAGTACTACGCGGACTTCTACACGCGCTCGTACCCGCAGCCGGGCGGAACCCGGGTGATGGGCATCAACGACAGCCTCGCGGCGGCGTGTCTGGTGCGCCCGGAGCTGATGTTGGGCGCTCTCGACCGGGTGATGGAGACCTTCGAGACCCCGGAGGGTGACCGGTATCTGGCCGGCGTGCACGCCCGCCCGGATGATCCGCGCCCGGTCCACCGGCTCGTCTTCGACATGGATTTCGATGCCGTGATCTCGCTGGCGGGGGAGACGCTCGAGAGGCCGCTGCCATGGGCCTGACGCTTCGGAGGCGTGAGCGCTGCGACGCCTCTAGTCACCATCCGGAATACGGTATATGGTACATGCACCGTGAGCTCCAAGGGCCGCTCGGGCGGCCGGAACATTCCACGACACGAATCAACGGAAAGGCCGAGCAACAGTGAGCGACTTCACCCACATCGACTACAGCGTCAAGAACCGTGTGGCGACGATCATGATCGACCGCGCGGAGGCGATGAACTCGATCACGCCCGAACTCGAAGCGGAGCTGCACGCGGCACTCGACGTCGCCGACGCGGACCCGGAGGTCCAGGTGGCGATCCTGACCGGGGCGGGCACCACCGCGTTCAGCGCCGGCTACGACATCGGCTCCGAGGGCCCGGACGGCCGGCCCATGGATCCGACCAACAAGGCCGTCGGCGACTACATCAAGTTCTGGTGGAACAGCGACCGGGCAGCGGCCGACAAGCTGATGCACATCTGGAAGCTCGACATCCCCGTGATCGCCGCCGTCAACGGCTGGGCGCTGGGCGGCGGCTTCTGGTACCAGCTGGCCTGCGACATCACCATCGCGGCAGACAACGCCGTCTTCGGCCAGCCGGAGGTGCGCCACATCTCCAATACGACCTTCCTGTTCGCCGCGCTCGCGGGATGGAAGGCCGCGAACCGCTACGGCCTCACCGGCGATCACTTCGACGCCCAAGAGGCCTATCGCCTCGGGATCGTCAACGAGGTGGTCCCGGCGGATGAGCTGATGGACACCACCCGAGCACTCGCCGAGCGCATCGCCATGGTCCCGGCCGCCGCCATCCGGCTGAACAAGGCCATCACGATGATGGGCCTCGAGTCGGCCGGGGTGGGCAGCGGGATGAAGCTCAACGCCGTCCTCTCGGCCATCGCGCACTCATCGCACGGTCCCGAGCGCGAGGAGCTGTTCGATCAGCAGCGCAAGGACGGCATCCGCGGGTTCCTGAAGGCCCGCGACGACAAGTTCCGCCCCGAGCCCTTCGGCCCGAGGAGCCGGTGAGGTCATCGACGCGCGGGCACTGAATCTGACAGGAGTGAAGAGATGAAGAACATCACCGTCCCGATCATCGACATATCGTCCTTCGAGGGCGACGACCCCGCGGCCAGTCGCGCGGTCGAGGCCGCCGTCAAGGACGCCTGCGAGAACATCGGATTCCTCGTGGTCGAGGGCCACGGTGTTCCCGCCGAGCTCATCGACCGGATGCGCGCGATCTCCAGGGCGTTCTTCGACCTCCCCGAGGAGGAGAAGCGGCTCTCCGCCTCGGACCCGGGCAAGACGATGGGCTACGTCCCTCCGCTGAAGGAGAGCCTCGCCGCCACGCGCGAGGAGGAGACACCGCCGGATCTCAAGGAGGTCTTCGACATCCGGCGCCCGGACACGCCCGATGACGACTACTACACGCAGAACGAGATGGGCCGGTACTTCTTCCGCCCGCTCACCTGGCCCGAGCGCCCCGAGTCCTTCCGGGAGACCTGGACGGAGTACTACCGGGCGATGGAGGCCCTGGCGAGCAGGATGATGCGCATCTTCGCCGGGGCGCTGGACCTGCCGCACGACTACTTCGAGAAGACGATGGACCGCAGCGTCGACTACCTGCGGGCGATCAACTATCCGGCGCAGGACACCGCTCCGCTGCCCGGCCAGCTGCGGGCCGGCGCGCACACCGACTACGGGACGCTGACGCTGCTGCTCACCGAGGACGCCCCCGGCGGGTTGCAGGTCCTGGACCAGGAGGGTGAGTGGGTCGACGTCCCGCACATGAGCGGCGCCTATGTGGTCAACATCGGCGACATGATGTCCCACTGGACGAACAACCGGTGGGTGTCGACCGTGCACCGGGTCGTGAACCCCGCGGAGAACGTGCGCACGTCGGCACGGCGTCAGTCCATCCCGTTCTTCCAGAACCCGAACTACGATGCCGTCATCGAGGCCATCCCCACCTGCGTCCCCGAGGGGGAGCAGCCGCTGCACGAGCCCTTCGTCGCCGGCGAGTGGCTCCGGCGAAAGCAGGACAAGTCACGTGTCGCGTGATCTCACCGCAGTGATGCGGCCGCGGGGCATCGCCGTCGTCGGTGCCTCGCGCCGTCGCAGCCGAGGCACTCTGGTCCTCGCCAATCTCCAGCGCTTCGGCTATACGGGCCGGCTGTTCGCGGTCAACCCCGGGTACGACTCGATCGGCGAGATCCCTTGTGTCCCGTCGGTGAACGACCTGCCCGAGGACATCGACGTCGTGGTCGTGGCGGTCGCCGCCGACGCCTCGCTGGAGGTGATGCGCGATGTCGCCGCCGCGGGGATCCCGGCCGCCGTCATGCTGGCCAGCGGTTTCGGCGACGGCGGCGTCGGACGGCACCGGCGCGAGGAGCTCGAGAAGCTGGTGGAGTCGTCCGGGCTGCTGCTGGTGGGCCCGAACTGCTACGGCCTCGCGGACTTCTCCGCGGGGATCGCCGCCTACTCAGGGTCGATCGTCGACCCCCTCGAACGCGGGGGAGTAGCGCTGATCATGCAGTCGGGTGCCCTGACCCACTCGATCACCGATTCCGCGCTCGGCCGTGGTCTCGGGCTCTCGGCGCTCGTGACCACCGGCAATGAGATCGGGCTGGGTGTCGCCGACTACATCGAGTGGTACGCCGACGATCCCGCCACGAGCACCATCGGCGTCTTCCTCGAGGGACTGCGGGATGTCGAGGCGTTCTCGCGTGCCTGCGAACGCGCGCGGAGCGCCGGCAAGCCGGTGGTCGTCCTGGCGACCGGCAAGTCCGCACGAAGCCGTGGCGCGGCGCTCGCGCACACCGGAGCGATCTCGGGCAGCGGCGGTGCTCTGGCCGGCCTGCTCCGTTCGATCGGAGCGGTCCAGGTCGACGACATGGACGAGTTCCGCGAGACGCTCCTCCTCTTCTCCGCTGCCGGGAGACCGACATCCGGTGGTACCGCACTGCTCTCGATCTCCGGCGGAGGGTCCGGCCTGCTGGCCGATCTCGCCGAGGACGTCGGCCTGGAGCTGCCCGACTTCGCGCCGGAGACGATCACCGCTCTCAGCGCGGTCCTCCCGGAGTTCGGCGTGGTCTCCAATCCGCTCGATGCCACGGGAACCGCCGCCGACGATGCCGAGCTTCTCCACGATGTGCTCGTGCGTGCGGGCCAGGATCCGTCGGTGGGCGCGGTCTGCTTCGTACTGAACGTCGGCGCGGCGGGCGAGGCGCAACGCGATCTGTACCGCCGCCAGGCCACCACCCTGGCGCGGTTCGCTACCTCGGCCGATGCCGTTCCGCTGGCCATGAGTCTCACCGCGGGACCCGTCGACCCGGTGGTGCGGGCGACCCTGGACGAGGCCGGTGTGCCGCTGCTCAGCGGTGCGCGCTCGTCGCTGGCCGCGATCGCCCGGTGGTCGTCCTGGCATACGAGCTCAGCCCGCCGCCCGCGCCTTCACACCCTGCCCGAGCGACAGGAGCTCCCTGGCGACCTCGGCGGCCGCTCGTCATTGACGCAGCTGGCCGATGCCGGCGTGCGGGTGCCGCGCTCCGCCCTGGCCGATACCGCCGAGCGGGCCGGCGAGCTGGCCGAGGAGGTCGGCTTCCCGTGCGTGCTCAAGATCGAGTCCGCCGATATCGCGCACAAGACCGATGTCGGCGGTGTGCGGGTGGGACTGAGCTCTCGAGACGAGGTCGTCCGGGCGACCGAGGAGATCCTGGCGGCAGCATCGTCGCAGGTCCCGGACGCCGTGATCGACGGCGTGCTCGTCCAGGAGATGGTCGCGGGGCCAGGACTGGAGTGCCTTCTCGGCGTGGTGCGCGATCCCCAGGTCGGGCTGACACTCTCGCTGGCTCCCGGCGGCGTCCTCGTCGAGCTGATCGGCGAGGTGCCCAGCTGGCCGCTCCCGCTCGGTGCGGAGGAGGTGGCGTGGCTGATCGACCACGGTCCGCTGGCGACGTTGCTCGACGGTTATCGGGGTGGTCCGCGCTACGACCGGGCCGCGCTGATCGAGAATGTCGTCGCCTTCGCCGGCCTCGTCGCCACCTACGGCGAACAGGTCGAGGCCGTCGAGGTCAATCCGCTGATCGTGCTGCCGGAGGGACGCGGGGCGATCGCCGTGGACTGTCTCATCGTGCCCCGCGACCGCGTCGACATCGGTTGAGCCGAGACGGGAGAGCCATGGAGACAGTGCACGAGGCGGCCGCCGCCGCGATCGCCGATCAGCACGGCCCGCTGTTCGGGCTGATCGGCGATGCCAACATGCGGATCGTCGATCGTTACGTCAACGAGCACGGCGGCCGGTTCCTCGGTGCCGTCCACGAGGCGGGCGCTGTCGGGATGGCCGATGGCTGGTCCCGGATCTCGGGGCGCGTGGGCTTCGCCTCGCTGACCCACGGGCCGGGTCTGACCAATGCCCTGACAGCGCTCACCGAGGCGGTGCGTGCCCGCCGTTCGCTCGTGCTGCTCACCGGATCCACGCCGGCGGGTGTCGACCACTTCCAGCGCTTCGACATCGAGGGGTTGGCGCGGCTGGCCGGAGCCGCCTTCCTCCGGCTGGAACCGCAGAGGTCCGCGCGGCACCTGGTCGCAGAGGCGGCTGCCCTCGCACAGGTGGGACGCAGCCCCGTGGTGGTGGACATCCCCGTCGATCTCCTCGATCAATCCTCGGGCGACGAGGACCCGGCGGACTCGACGATGTTCACGACGTCGGCACCGGCGCCCGATGCCGACCAGCTCGACCGGGTGCTCGGCATCCTCGCGACGGCGCGGCGGCCGGTGGTCCTGGCCGGGCGTGGGGCCGTGCAGTCGGGGGCCGGGCCCGCCATCGCGCGGCTGGCAGACCTGATGTCCGCACCGCTCGCCACGACGTTGTTGGCGAAGGGCCTGTTCGCCGGCCATCCGGCCGACCTCGGCGTGATGGGCACGCTGGGGTCCGATGTCGCCACCGAGGTGATCAGCCGGGCCGACTGCATCATCGCCTTCGGCGCCGGCCTCAACCGGTTCACGACGGCCGACGGCGGGCTCGTCGACGGCGCGACGGTCATCCGCTGCGATGACGATCCCGCACGCCTCGGCGGCACCTCGGGCGAGGTCCCGGTCCTCGCCGACGCCGACCGGGCTGCACGCCTCCTCCATGACACGCTGGCCGCCCACGAGATCGAGTTCTCCGGCTATCGCGACGAGCGGATGCTCGCCCGGATCGCCGCGTACGACCCGCGCGCGACCTTCGCCGATCGCGGCGGCGATGGTCGCGTCGACCTGCGGTCGGCGATGCTCGAGCTCGACGACCTGCTGCCGGCCGATCGCCTGGTGGTGTCGGACACCGGCCGGTTCATCTACCCGACCTGGAAGTACCTCGAGGTGGGCCGGGCCGGGCACTTCGTGCACACCCTGAACTTCGCGTCGATCGGCCTCGGCCTGGCGACCGCCATCGGTGCCGCCGTGGCCGAGCCGGAGCGGCTCACCGTTGCCGTCGTGGGCGACGGCGGCGGGCTGATGGGTATCCAGGAGCTGGTCACGGCGGTGCGCCATCGCGTGCCGCTCGTCGTCCTCGTCTGCAATGACGGCGCCTACGGGATGGAGTACCGCTATCTCGACGATGCGGGCCTGGACCCGTCGCTGTCCTTGCTGCCGGGTGCCGACTTCACGCGTATCGCCGAGGCGATGGGCTGCGATGCGGTGCGGATCACCTCGCTCGCGGAGCTCGGTGCGATCCCCGATCTCGTGGCCGGCATGGACCGGCGGCCGCTGATCGTGGAGCTGATGACCGATCCGCGCCACGACCCCGGACGATGAGCCGCTGCTGCCTCGCCCTGTGCCTCTCGAGGACTCCGCTTCGCTTCGTCCAGGGCGGTGCCCACGCTCAACGGGGGACCGCGATGAGCTCAGTCCGGGGTGTTGATCATGAACTGGGCCGCGTGCTGGGCATAGCCCCAGAAACGCGCGTCGTGCTCGGGATCGAGTCCGGCGGCGTCGAGACCGGCCCGGAAATGCTTGAGCCAGTGGTCACGAGCCTCGCTGTCGACCGCGAACGGCGCATGCCGCATCCGCAGCCGAGGATGTCCTCGTTGCTCGGAGTAGGTCGTGGGACCGCCCCAGTACTGCTCGAGGAACATCGTGAACCGCTCGGCGGCCGGCCCGAGGTCCTCCTCGGGGTACATCGGCCGCAGCACCTCGTCCTCCGCGACACCCGCGTAGAACACCTTGACGATGCGCTCGATGGTGGCGCGCCCGCCGATCGCCTCGTAGAAGTTCTCCTCATCGCTCATGCCGGCACCGCCTGAAGAAGGAGCACGGTAGGCCGGTACCGGCATGAGGACGTGCTGATGGTTCGCTCGCTGCGCTCGCTCATGAATAGCCTCCGGGGGGAACGATCGTGACCGGGATCCTGATGCCCGCCGCGTCGAAGCGGTGCTTGACGCGCTGACGCATGGCGCGGGCCACACCCCACTGCTCGAGCGGAGCGGTCTTGAGCACCACGCGCACGACGACACCGTCCTTGTCGAAGCGCTCGACGCCCCACACCTCGGGGGGTTCGATGATGACGCCTTCGAAGGCCTTCTCGGCGTACATCTCGCTCGCGACATCGTGCAGGATGCGCTGCGCCTCGTCCAGATCGGACTCGTAGGCGACGGTGATGTCCAGGACCGTGCGGGCCCAGTTCTGGCTCGAATTGCCGACACGGAGGATCTCGCCGTTGCGCACGTACCAGACGGTGCCGTCGACATCGCGCAGTCGTGTGACGCGCAGTCCCACGGACTCCACGGTCCCGGCGGCCTCGCCGAGGTCCACGACATCGCCGACTCCGTACTGGTCCTCCAGCATCATCGAGATGCCGGCGAGGAAGTCCTTCACGAGGGTCTGCGCGCCGAAGCCGAGCGCGACGCCGACGATGCCGGCGCTGGTCAGCAGGGGAGCGACGGGGATGCCGAAGCTCGCCAGGATGGTGACGACGGCGATGGTGAGGATGATGCCGGTCGCGATGCTCTTGAGCAATGATCCGGTCGCTTCGGCGCGCTGGCGGCGCCGTTGGGCGGCAGGCTCCCCGCGTTCGGCCATCTTGGTGCCGGTCTTCGTCTGGGCGATCGCATTGGGCATCGCCCCCTTGGCGGCTCGGCTGATCAGCCGGTCGATCAGCCGATTGGCCACCCAGCGCAGTACCAGCGCGAAGACGATGATGATGATGGCCCGCAGCGGTACTTCGACGAAGCGGTGGAACCACGGCTCGTTGAGGAAGTCGAGGTCAGGCATGGCTCCCAACGTACCGGCCGATACGATAGGCCCATGAGCCTCGTCCGCGCCTTCACGACCCTGGTGGCTGCTGTGGCCGCCGTCCTCGTCGCCACCGCCGGACCGGCGGCCGCCTCGACCGCCCCCTTCACCTGGGAGCAGGGCGAGTCGCTCAGCACGCTGTACGTCGTCGGCATCTTCGCGGGCGTCCCGCTGGCGCTGTTCGTGGTCATCTGGATCTTCGGTGCCGCGACCGCCCGCAACAACTACGTCCCGCCGGCTCCCTCCACCGAGGTCGAGAAGGCCGACGCCCACCACTGACACGCTCCACGAGAAGGCCCCCCGCCGGATGGCGGGGGGCCTTCTGCATTCCGGCCGTCGTGGGTCGAGGTGATCTCGCTCAGTTGACCGCGCGGGCGCGCAGGGCGCGGGCGAGGTCGTCGCGCCCCTCCCTCACGTAACGCAGCGCCGCCGCCGGGGCCCGGTTGTCGGCGAGCCAGGCATCGACACGATCGAGCGTGTCCTGCGAAGGGTTGGCGAGGGGGAACAAGTAGATCAGCGCGATCTGGCCGATCCACACGCCCTGCTCGTCGATGATCGTCTCGGCCATCTCCAGGTAGCGCTCGACGTACGGAGCCAGCAGCTCGCCCTGTCCATGGACCTGGAAGGACGCCGCGATGCTGCGCCGGGTCTCGTTCGGGGTCGCCGTGTCGACCGCGACCTTCTGCCAGGCATCCTCCTTGGCCTCGGCGACCGGACGGATCGCCAGCGCTCCAGCGCCGCGCTCGCGGCCGGAGTTCGTCGGATCGCGGTCGATCTCCGCGGCGATCGCGGTCTCGTCGAGCGCCCCGAGGCGGGCGAGAGCGGTCACGAAGGTCCACCGCAGGTCGGTGTCGACAGTGAGCCCGTCGATGCCGTCATGGAGCAGCTCGCGGACACGGTCCGGGGTCCTGGCGGCAGCCGCGAGCGCGCGGGCGAAGGCGAGCTGGTGATCGGTGCCAGGCTCCGCGGAGGTCAGCAGCGCCCACAGCCCCTCCTCCCAGGTGCGCGACAGCTCCTCGCGCCGTGCGTCGGAGGTGAAGGAGGAGACCGCGGTGGTGCCCTGGCGCAGCAGCGAGCCGACCGCGGTCAGATCGCTCTCGGTGCCGACCCCGGACAGCACCAGCCGCACGAAGTCGGCCGAGCCGAGCTCGGCGTCGCGGGTCATGTCCCACGCCGCGCCCCAGCACAGCGCACGGGCCAGCGAGTCGTCGATGGCCCCGATGCCGCCGAGGAGGGTCGCGAACGAGCGCTCGTCGAGGCGGATCTTGGCATAGGTGAGATCGGCGTCGTTCAACAGCACGAGATCCGGCTGAGGCTTGCCGACGAGCTCAGGGATCTCGGTCAGCTCGCCGGAGACGTCCACCTCGACGGCGTCGGTGCGCACGATGGCACCGTCGACATCGTCATACAGTCCGATCCCGATGCGGTGACGGCGCAGCGTCGGGAAGTCCGCGTGGGCCGACTGCTCCACCGCGAACGAGGTGAACCGGCCCTCGGCATCGGTCTCGAAGCGGGCGCGCAAGGTGTTGACGCCCGAGGTCTGCAGCCACTCGGCCGACCAGGAGTCCAGCTCGCGTCCGGAGGCGGCCTCCAGCTCGACGAGCAGATCGCGCAGCTCGGTATTGCCGTACGCGTGCTTGGCGAAGTACGCGCGCAGGCCGGCGAAGAAGTCCTCCTCGCCCACCCAGGCGACCAACTGCTTGAGCGCGGAGGCGCCCTTGGCGTAGGTGATGCCGTCGAAGTTCGCCTCGACGGCGTGCAGGTCGTAGTTGTCCGCCGCGATCGGGTGGGTCGAGGGCAGCTGATCCTGCCGGTAGGCCCAGTTCTTGCGGGCATTGGTGAAGCCCGTCCAGGCATCGGTGAAGCGGGTCGCGTTGACCTGTGCGTGATGCGAGGCGAACTCGGCGAAGGACTCGTTGAGCCAGAGATCGTCCCACCACTTCATCGTCACGAGATCGCCGAACCACATGTGGGCCATCTCGTGCAGGATCGTGTTGGCGCGCTGCTCGTAGGCGGCGACCGTCTGGCGGCTGCGGAAGATCAGCTCGTCGCGGAAGGTCACACAGCCCGCGTTCTCCATCGCGCCCATATTGTACTCGGGCACGAAGAGCTGGTCGTACTTGCCGAACGGGTACCCCATCTCGAAGGCCCGCTCGAAGAAGGCGAAGCCCTGACGGGTGACCTCGATGATGTCATCGGCGTCGAGGAACTCGACGAGCGACTGACGGCAGAAGACGCCGAGGGGGATCTCGCCGTGCTCACCGGCGTAGGTGTCGCGCACGACGTGGTACTCGCCGGCGACGAGCGCTGTGATGTAGGTCGACATGCGCGCGGTGGGCGCGAAGTGCCAGACGGCGACGCCCTCGCGGACGGCCTCCGGCTCGGGTGTGGGGGAGTTGCTCACGACCTGCCAGTGCTCGGGAGCCGTGACGTGGAAGGTGAACTCGGCCTTGAGGTCCGGCTGCTCGAAGGTCGCGAAGACCCGCCGGGCGTCCGGTACCTCGAACTGCGTGTAGAGGTAGACGCGCTCGTCGGTCGGGTCGACGAAGCGGTGCAGACCCTCGCCGGAATGCGAGTAGGCGCAGGTCGCCTCGACCGTCACCTCGTTCTCGGCGGCGAGGCCGTCGAGCGGGATCCTGCTGTCGGCGTAGAGCGCGGGGTCCAGGCTGGTGCCGTTGAGGGTGATCGCGCTGATCTCACCGTCGACCAGATCGAGGAAGGTCGAGGCCCCCTCGGTCGCGGTGAACCGGATCGTCGTGGTGGAGCCGAAGCGTTCGCTCGAGTCGAGGGTCAGGTCGAGCGCGACATCGTAGGTCTGGGTCTGGACCACCGATGCGCGGGCGCGGGCTTCTTCGCGGGTGAGATTGGTGCCGGGCATACCCCTACTCTCGCACCAACACCACTGCGCGGCCCCGCAGGGTGACGGCGTATCGGGCAGGATGGTGGACGTGGAGATCGGGTTCGCGACCTCGGAGCGCTCGACCGTCGGCATCGAGTGGGAGCTGGCGCTCGTCGACGCGGACTCCGGTGATCTGCGCCAAGTCGCGCAGACGGTGCTCGATGCCCTCGCGGGCCCGGACGGCCGGGAGCACCCCAATGTCAAACAGGAGCTGCTGCTCAACACGGTGGAGATCGTCACGGATGTCTGTCACACCGTCGGCGAGGCGACCGCGGATCTGGGCCGCAGCCTCGAGCTGCTGCGTCCGATCCTCGACCCGCTGCGGGTCGAGCTGATGTGCGCGGGCACGCACCCGTTCGCCCGCTGGACCCAGCAGAAGGTGACCGACAAGCAGCGGTACGCCACCCTCATCGACCGCACGCAGTGGTGGGGGCGCCAGATGCTCATCTACGGCGTGCACATTCACGTCGGCATCGAGGACCGTGACAAGGTCCTGCCGATCAGTCGCGCGCTCATGGCCTATTACGGACATCTGCAGGCGCTCAGCGCATCCTCTCCCTTCTGGGGCGGTGAGGACACCGGGTACGCCTCGAACCGCGCGCTGATGTTCCAACAGCTGCCGACGGCAGGCCTCCCCTTCGGCTTCGACGAGTGGCCGCAGCTGGAGCGCTATGTCGACGACATGCTGAAGACCGGGGTCATCGACATCTTCGAGGAGATCCGGTGGGATATCCGGCCCTCGCCGAAGTTCGGGACCATCGAGGTCCGGGTCTGCGACGGCATCCCGACGATCGCGGAGCTCGGTGCCATCGCGGCGCTCACCCAGTGCCTCGTCGAGCACTACTCGCGCGAGCTGGACGCAGGGCGGCCGACGCCCACCCTGCCGTCGTGGTTCGCGCAGGAGAACAAGTGGCGTTCCGCGCGCTACGGCATGGACACGATCCTGATCCTCGACGAGGACGGCGATGAGGATCTCGTGACCACCGATCTGACCGAGCGCGTGCTGCCGATGCTGGAGCCCGTCGCCGAGGATCTCGGGTGCGCCACCGAACTCTCGGGAGTGCGCGCCATCATGGAGTCGGGGGCGTCCTATCAACGCCAGCGCCAGGTCGCCGCGCGCGGTGGCGGTGCCTTGGACGCCGTCGTCCGATCGCTCGTCGCGGAGATGCGCGCGGGCCGACCTGTGGAGGTAGAGCTGTGACCGAACAACGCGAGACCGTGGATTTCTGGTTCGACCCGCTGTGCCCGTGGGCGTGGATGACATCGCGCTGGATGCTCGAGGTGGAGCAGGTGCGCGATGTTCACACCCGGTTCCACATCATGAGCCTCGCCGTGCTCAACGAGGACAAGGACATCCCGGAGGACTACCGGGAGATGCTCAAGACCGCGATGGGGCCGGTGCGCGTCTGCCAGGCGGCCGCCGACCAGTCCGGCCCGGAGATCCTGCGCGATCTCTACACGGCACTCGGAAACCGGCGGCATCCCGGCGGTCGCGACTACGATCGCGAGGTCTTCGTCGAGGCGCTGGAGGAGGTCGGCCTGCCCGCGTCGCTCGCCGATGCTGCCGACGACCCGCAGTACGACGACGCGATCCGCGCGTCCCACGCCGAGGGCATCGGGCTGGTGGGCGAGGAGGTCGGCACACCGGTCATCGCGATCGCGGGAGTCGCCTTCTTCGGCCCGGTCCTGAGCCCCGCGCCCACGGGCGAGGATGCCGGCAAGGTCTGGGACGGCGCTCGGCTGCTCGCCGGCTACGAGGGCTTCTTCGAGCTCAAGCGCACTCGGACCCGCGACCCCATCTTCGACTGATCCCGCGGGCACCCGGTGGCGGCGGTAGCTGATCAACCTCTCGTCCCCGGTGGCGGTAGCTGATCAACGTTATCGGGGACGGATGGGGTTGATGGCCTACCTCCACCGGGGGTGACGGTCACGGATGGTTGAGATACTCGCGCCATGGCCCTGCACCCCCAAGCCCGCCGGATGCTCTCCGAGCTGGGCGAGCCGACCGACCCGGCCGAGATCGACCTCGTGGAGCAGCGCCGACAGGCACGTGCGGCTGCTCTCGCCGCCCGCTCCGAGAGTGTGCGCATCGACCATGTCGATGATCTCGACGCCGATGGCGTGCCGGTCCGTCTCTACCGTCCGCGCGGCGGTGCGCCGGTCGCGCTGTACGTGCATGGCGGGGGATGGGTCATGCACGATCTGGAGACCCATGATGCGTTCTGTCGCTATCTCGCCTCCACGACCGGGTGGGCGCTGCTCGCGGTGGACTATCGCCGGGCTCCCGAGCACCCGTATCCCGCTCCGCTGGACGACGTGGTCACCGCGGCACGGTGGCTGCGACGGGAGGCCTCGGGGCACGACATGGATGCCTCCTTCCTGCCCGGCATCGGGGACTCGGCCGGCGGCAATCTCGTGGCGGGGGCCTGTGTGCGCGATCCCACGCTCCTGGACTTCCAGCTGTTGCTGTACCCGGCCACCGACCCGCGTGTGGAGCTGGACCCGGACGATGACAACGCCGCGCTCGATGCGGCCTCCATGAGATGGATGTGGAGTGCGTACGCCGAGGGAGCCTTCGACCATCCCGAGGTGGCTGTGCTCCGGGCACCCGAGCCGGGGCGTCTCCCACCCGCGATGGTCGTCACGGCGGAGCACGACGCCTTGCACGACCAGGGCGAGGCCTACGTCACGCGTCTGGCGGAGGCCGGCGTGCGGGCGACCGGCTGGCGAGCCCAGGGAATGGTGCATTCCTTCTGGCGCCAGCCCCAGACCTTCGACTCCGCGCAGGACCTCGTCGTCATGGCGGGCGCAGTGCTCGACGCCGCCGCCACACTCAACGGGTGACTGCCTCGGTCGGAGGGCGGGTTGGGATACTGGGCCCATGCGCGTTCATGTCGCGGCGGATCACGCCGGCTTCGAGCTCAAGACCCATCTGATCGCCTGGCTGACCGAGCACGGTCACGAGCCGGTGGACCACGGCGCCTTCGCCTACGATGCGGACGACGACTACCCGCCCTTCTGCGTGGCGGCCGCCGAGGCCACCGTGGCCGAGCCGGGGTCGCTCGGCCTCGTCATCGGGGGATCGGGCAATGGCGAGCAGATCGCCGCCAACAAGGTCAAGGGTGCCCGCGCGGCCCTCGCCTGGAGCGTGGAGACGGCCGAGCTGGCACGCCAGCACAACAACGCGCAGATCATCGGCATCGGAGCTCGGCAGCATAGCGTCGAGGAGGTCGAGGCCATCGTCGCCGCCTTCCTCGCGACCCCGTGGAGCGAGGCCGACCGGCACCAACGGCGTATCGACCTGCTCGCGCGCTACGAGGAGACGGGCTCGTTTGCCTGAGGGGCACACTCTCCAGCGCCTCGCCGGAGAGCTGGCCGCCGCCTTCGGGAGCCGGGTGGTCGCCTCAGGGTCGCCACAGGGGCGTTTCGTGGGGGCCGCGATGCTGGACGGCCAGACCCTGGATCACGCCGAGGCGTGGGGCAAGCACCTCTTCGTCGGTTTCGTCGGGGTCGCCGAACAGGTGCACGTCCATCTGGGCCTCTACGGGTCCTTCCGCTTCGCCCCCGGCGTGCCGATGGTCACCGGACAGGTGCGGTGGAGGCTCAGCGACGGCAGCATGACCGCCGATCTGCGCGGTCCCACCGCGTGTGAGGCGCTCACCCCGGACGAGGTCGCGGTGATCCTCGATCGCCTCGGCCCCGATCCGCTGCGCGGTGACGCCGATCGGGACGCCTTCGTGGCTCGGGTGCTGCGGTCGAGGGCGGCCATCGCGACGCTGCTGATGGACCAGTCGGTCATCGCGGGCGTCGGCAATGTGTACCGGGCCGAGGTCCTCTTCCGCCACGGCATCGACCCGCTCACCCCGGGACGGTCGCTCTCGGTACTTGCTCTCGAGGCGATCTGGGCCGATCTCGTGCTGCTCATGCGCGAGGGGGTGCGGACCGGCCGGATCGACACGGTGCGGCCCGAGCACGAGCCGGAGGCGATGGGCCGCCCGCCGCGCCAGGACGATCACGGTGGCGAGGTCTACGTGTATCGACGCGACGGCCAGCCGTGCTGGATCTGCGGCGAGTCGGTGCTCACCCGAGTCGTGGGGGCCCGGAACCTGTTCTGGTGTCCGAGGTGTCAGCCTTCCGGCGATGGCGCGCGGTAGATTGCCAGCATGCCGAAGATCCAGGGACGTACCCTCACGGAGCACCGTGCTCGCGTGCGCCGACAGGTCTTCGAGGCCTTCGCCGAGCTGGTGGCCGATCGTCCCTACGATCAGGTGACCCTGGCGGAGATCGCGAGCGCGGCCGGAGTGAGCCGGACGGCGATCTACAACCACTTCCCCGACAAGGAGTCGATCGTTCTGGCCTTCGCGGCCGATGAGACCGATCGCTATCTCGAGGAGCTCGACGATGCGCTCGACGGCGTGGAGGACCCGATAGCCGGACTGCGCATCTACGTCGAGCATCACCTGCGGATGCGCCAGTCCTTGCATTTCGGTCTCGGACCGGCGCTCTACGGCGTGCTCTCTGCCGATTCGATGGTGGAGATCCGCAAGCATGTGCGGCTCGTGGAGCGGGCGGTGCGCGCGCTGCTGCACCAGGGGATGGCCGCGGGGGTCTTCCAGGTGGAGGATGTCGATACCACCATCGCGCTCATTCACGCGACCCTCCAGGTGGGTCCCGCGGTCGAGGCCGACGCAGCGGCCTCCTTCGTGCTGCGCGCCGTCGGCGTCCGCTGAGCGGCCACGGGTCTGGTGCTGAGGTTAGGCATACCATACAATCGTCGCGTAAGCTGACATGCTGTTGCTATTGACATGACGGAATGTCAGATTAATATGACGTAGTGTCAGTTAATCTTTCGAGGACTCCGGAGACGCCATGACCCTCACCGCGACCGAATCGCTGTCGACCCTGTTGCGCGACGGATCGAAGGCCGAACACACCTCGGCCGAGGGATCGTCCTTCATGTCGGTCATGTTGGAGGGACGGATCAGCCCGGAGGGCTACACCGCCTACCTGCTGCGTCTCCAGCGCGTCTACGCGGCCCTCGAGTCGGTCGCGCGCCGGCTCGCGGACGACCCGATCGCGAGTGCCGTGATCGACCCGGCGCTCGAGCGCAGCGCCTCTCTCGCGGCCGACCTGGACCACTGGGCCGGGGCCGGCTGGCGCGAGATCGTGGTCGAGTCCCCGGCGACGGAGCGCTATGTCGAGCGCGTCGAGGCGTCGGCGAGCTGGGGCGGTCTCTTCGTTGCGCACCACTACACGCGTTACCTCGGTGACCTCTCGGGCGGCCAGGCCATCGGGCGCATCCTGGGACGCGCCTACGAGTTGGAGACCACTGCGGGCGTGGAGTTCTACGCCTTCGATGAGATCCCCAAGCCCAAGCCCTATAAGGACGCCTACCGGGCGCGGCTCGATGCACTGTCTCTCGACAGTGCGGAGCAGCAGCGCATTCTCGACGAGGTCAAGGTCGTCTTCGGCCTCAACGAGGCGATCTTCTCCGAGCTCTCGGCTGACCTCGATCGCTGGTCCCGATGATCCGAGCACGTCCACGAGGACGATACGGACGCTAGAGTTCGTGCGTGGGCAAGATCGAGGGGACCTGGCGGGCGTCGTTGCGTCATGCCGACGACCGCATCGCCGCCTGGCGCGTCGGTAGCGCGCAGGGCCAGTCGGGAGTGCTCTCGCTGCTCATCGCGGCGACCGTGTTGATCTTCTTCGCATCGGTCGCCTGGTATCACATCTTCCCGGCGGTCTCCTTCCTCGTGCCGATCGTGGTCGGCGGGCTCCTGCTCAGGTGGAAGCCACTCGCCACGCTCACAGCGGTGGCGCTCATCGGAGCTGTCGCGGCGGCGGCGATGGAGACGGAGCGTTCGGGTTTCGCCACCGGGCGGATCGCGACGGTAGCGATCGTCGTCCTGGTCGCTCTCCTGCAGTTGTACGTGGCGCGGATCAACCGCAGTGAGCTGCCCGCTCCGCTGGGTCAGCACATGCTGGCCGAGTTGCGTGACCGGCTCCTCGCTCAGGGCCATGTGCCGGAGTTGCCGGCGGGGTGGCGCGCAGAGCAGCAGATCCGCTCGGCGGGAGGTACCAGCTATGCCGGTGACTTCGTGGTCGCCGATCTGTCGCCGGACGGACGTCGGCTGGAGCTCATCCTCGTCGACCTCTGGGGCAAGGGGGTCGAGGCGGGCACCAAGTCGCTGCAGGTAGCCGGGGCTCTCGGTGGGCTCATCGGGTCCCTTCCGCCGCTGGGCCTCGTGGCCGCGGCGAACGACTATCTGCTGCGGCAGCGCTGGAACGACGGCTTCGCGACGGCCGCCTACGTCATCATCGACCTGTCGACGGGTCGCTACTCGATCGTCAATGCGGGGCATCCGCCCGCGCTGCGGTGGTGCTCGCGCACCAATCTCTGGCGCGTGGACGAGGCGACCGGCATGGCGCTCGGGGTCACGTCTCGACCGGAGTTCTCACCGAGCGAGGGCGTGCTCGAGCCGGGTGAGGCGCTGATGCTGTACACCGATGGCGTGGTCGAGACACGCCACCGCGATATCGCGGGTGGGATCGCCTGGCTCCAGGACACCGCCCGCGAGGCCATCCGCCAAGGCTTCCCGGGAGCCGCGGGACGCGTGCTCGATCGCGTGCCGACTCGCGATGACGATCGAGCGCTGCTCATGGTCGAACGCCTGTCCGCGCGCTGATCCCTCGCGTCAGAGAACCGCGATCAGCACCAGGAGAGTGAGCACGAGGACGATCCCGCCGAGGATGCCGAAGACGCCGGCGAGGCCGGGACGCTTCTGTGGCTCGGTGCCGATCGCCCCACGCGAGAACTGGTGGTACGGCGGGGCATAGAACACCGGAACGGAGCCGTGCGCGGGGACCTCGACATCGATACTGGCCTTGCCGTAGGTGAGCATCCACTGGCAGTCGACCTCGATGAAGGCGCGTCCCGGGGGCATCGCCAGCCGGTTGGCGCCGTAGGCGACGCGCATCGGATACCCGTTGACGCGCACCGAAGGCGTGACCGGGGTGGCGGTGACCGCCGACCCTTGCAGGGTCAGCTCGATGAAGCCGGTCGGCGCCGGGGCGGAGGGATCGGACATGACTCCGCAGCGTGGCAGCGATCGGCCTCGGGCACAAGCAGCCGCGCGGTGACGGGGTGAATCTGCGGGTGAGATGTGCCGTCTTGAGCGAGTGGGCGGCACCTGCCGTGGCATCGTCGGAGCCGGCGTCGAGGGAGGCCGAGGGAGAGAGCCATGACGATCGTGCTGGTGGGACTGGCCGTCTTGCTGTCAGTCAACCTCATGGTGTTGCTCGTCCTGGTGCTGCGTTACCGGCGCGAGAACCGACGCTCGTCCTAAGACACCATCCCCTCGGTGCGACCCGATGATCCGGTGTGGTGTTGACTGGCATCCACACCGTCCTCACCCGCGCTGCACCGGAGTCACATGGAGATCAAGTTGCTCGTCCCGACGGTGTTCGCCGCGGTGGCCATGGTGGCGATCGCCTGGACCAACTGGGGTCGCTCCTGGAGGGTGCGGGCTCGGGCCGAGGGAGCTGCGCCGGGCCGGATCGTGGCCGCGACGGTGGTGATCAACCCCAAGCCGATCGCCCGCGCCGATCCGCATCCCACGACGGTGACGCTGCACATCGAGCACGGCGACGACGAGACCTTCTCGACGACCACTAGCTCACGTCACCTGCCGGTGCGCGTGGCCAGGCGCGTCGTCGGGTTCGCGCACGTCTTCCACGCGCCGCGGCTGCCGGTGGCGGACCGCGACGCGGCCCTGGCCCAAGCGCGAGACGGCGGGGTCACCTTCGCGATCGAGCCGCCGATCGCGGTTACCGTCTACCGTGCCGGGAACGCTCTCACCTGGTCGTGAGCGCCGTCGTCCTGCGTTGACGTGGTGGGGAAACCGGATGGCTCGCGTGGACTCCTGAGATGACGAACCCCCGCTCGGCGGTGCCGAACGGGGGAGGTGGAGCGGAAGACGGGACTCGAACCCGCAACATTCTGCTTGGAAGGCAGAGACTCCGCCGACAGAGCCACAGCCGGGGCGGTTCAGTCAGATCCTCGACCCCATTGCAGAGAAGAGCGTGATCAAGGCGTTCGCGCCGCCGATGATCACCGCAGCGACCAGCGACCACATTGCTCCGGTCTTACCCATGTCGGCCATACGGCCGTTCTTCGCGACGCTGCCTACCGCCATGACGATCGCGCTGACCACCAGCCCGATCAGCGAAAACACCAACCCGAACGTCAGCAGGGCACCCCCGATCTCACGCAGCACATCCAAGCCAGGCAGCCCCGTCGTATTCGGTGACACCCCTGGGTCAGCGACAACCAGCCGAGCCGTCACATCAGACATCGCCCGTTCCCTACTATGAGCGGACGCCGCCCTCGCTGGCGGCGCCTCCTACCCACAGATGTCCCCAACGCCGGGCACAGGGGTGACTGCGACGAACGAGCAGTCGAGTACCCTACAGGGACAAAAGAGGATTGATGTGCGCTGAAACGGCCCACGAAAGTAATCACCCGCCATCCGCGCTCGGACGGCGGGTGATTACTTGGTCGCGGCGATAGCGAAGCAGGTAGGAGAATGCCCATCACGACATGAAGCGAGCAGAATGGGCGGAGTTCGAGAAGCCAATGTCGCAGACGAGGTGCGACGTCGGGTGGACAGGCACCTGAGTTCAACACCGGGTGGGAAAGCCGTACGTAGGTCCTGGGCGGTCTTGAGATCGCACCGTCAGTACCAAGAGTTTGCCCGGCAACGAGACCTTGGGCTCTGCACCAGAACTGTCACCCATCGCTGCGCTGGTCGCCGGTGACGTCCTGGGATCAGCGACTATCGGGCGAGCCGTCACGCCAGTTCCAGCCGTGAGCGGACACCTCGATGGCAGCAGCACCTCCTACCCGCAGATGTCTACAGCGCTGGACACGGCAGATCCTTGCCGGGCACAAGGCGACTTTCTCGACAGATCTGGGGGACTGTCGAGAAAGCCGCCGGCCTACAGTGTGTTCCTGAGCCGCCTTGGGCGATGCTGCCGGCTCACGAACACTTGAGGTCAGTAGTTCACCGCGCCAGTGAAACTAGTCCAGCTATCGATCGCGGGGTTGCCACACCAGCCACCGTGGTTCTTGGCCGCCATCCGGAAGTAGGTAGGCGCGTAGTAACCCCAGGCTTTGGTGGTTCCATAGCTTGCGTTTCCGATCTTTAGTGGCCACGTGACCCAGCCGGTGACCCAGTTGCCGTTCGGGGCGTACGTAGCGAAGCCGAAGTTACCCCCAGCGCTGCACGACTCGTTTGTTGTATCGAGTCTGGCGCTCATTGGGAACGTCGCCACTCCGTGGAAGCGGGTGGTGCCGTAGTACGTCACAAGGTTGGCGTCTACGGTACCGCTGATCGGTGAACTAGCGGCGTAGCTGGGTTTCTCGACCGCCACGACGAGTCCAAAGGCCAGAATCGATCCGACCAAGAATCCGACAATCTTTGCCCCAATACTGGGGGAGTTGCTAGTAAACATAAGGTCACCTAAAGACTATGCTGATGCTTGCAGATATGAATTCAGAGTCGAGTCCAAGGAAAGGGCTATCGGCCCGTCGCAGACGGGTCTTAGCTTCGTTCGACTCGGCGAAAAGTGTGGACTACTCCTGCGCGGAATTGCCGGGGTAGCACATGTCCATCAAGGACTGCATCGGCCCGGTGTCACCGTCGAGCGCCGGCTCCAAGATGGTCTTTTCCCACTGCTTCCCGGGGTCGACCACCCACTCCTTGACGGCCTCCAGGTCGTACCAGCCTCGGAGCTGTTCTCCGGCGTCGCGCACGCCCTCCTGGTCGTCGTTCGCTGCGGCGTCAAGCAGCTCGCCCTGCCACGCGCACAGCCACGTCTCGGCGGCCATCACATCCTCGAGTCCGTCCTCGACGTTCGCCTTCCCGGCATCGGCAGGAAGTGCTGCTCCCATCTGTGATCTCGCCTGCAGAACCTCCTGCGTCACAGTTGACTTCGGAAAGTCGCCTTCGAAGTCTTCGAGTGCCTCAGCGTAACGTTGAGGCAGTTCGGCGGAGTTGTAGAAATCTTCCTGCGTCGATTCCGCCCGTTCCGCGCCATCACCTGCGGTCGCAGGTAGGAGGCCCGCTGCGGACAGTCCGCCCGCAGCGGCTCCGAGTGCGGCAAAGGTGGCGACCGACGCCATAACCTTTCTCTTTTGTGACATTGCAATCTTCCTTTCTTGAAGCCTTAGGCTGCCGAGGGGTGCGTGAAGTGAACGACTCGGCACGATGGCTCGGCACCAGCGTTTTCCAATGCCCAGGGGCCCGTTCGGAGCTACTTGGTCCGGCCACCGAAGTTCATATTCCCCAAGGAACTAGTAGTTCAACGTCCACTTCGACGGTAGCCTCCGCTTCGCTTTGTGTCCAGGGTGCCGGGGATATTGCCGGGCCAGGTTGCGTCACGGCTGCCATCCGGTTGCGGAAGGGAGACTGGGTCGGGCGAACGGCGCCGTGCCGCTTGAGCCCCATGTGCGTGCCCTGACGGTTCGCGATCTGGCCTGCTTGCTAATCCGGGCGCTGGGCAGAGCGGACGATGGACATCCAGTTAAGCGGACGGTACCGTCGCGCTGAAGCGTGAGGAGTGCCGCATGGCTATACCCGTCCGATACCCCAGTCGTCGATTCTCTCGGCTGAGGAGGATGCAGGTCTCGTTGATCGCACTGATGGTCGTGCTCTTGGCTGCCTCGTTGGCTGTATCGCCGACGCCAGCGTCGGCAGAGCCCGAGAACGCGGCATCGCCCTCGGAGGACGGCGGTGGAGAGGCCGACCTGGTGCCGCAGTCGGAACGTGCAGAGATACTGGGAGAAGGGTGGGAGTCGAGCGACGACAAGATTATTGTCGGGCGTGGCGACGCCACGGGCTTTCATGTTCTGTTGGCCACCGAGAAGTCCGGATACAAATGGAAGACACTCGCTTCGTTGCGAGAGCCTAGTCTCGAGACAGATCGATGGGTCGGGAACGTCTGTTTGACAGGCGATGGCATGCACGCAGCTGTCGTATATGCCCCGCGGGGATTCACGAACGATGATGCCTTAATGGAGCGTGGCGGCTTCGCTGCCGTGGTCGCTCTTGAGGACGGTGCCGTTACGCGGTTGCCTTTCACATCGACGATGGCTTACTTCAACCCCGGATGTGGCGCAGGTACAGGAGTCGCCTTCAGTCGATTCAAGTCGACGGCGAGCGGTCAAGACGGCGCCGAGAGCGAGATCCGTGTCGTAGATGCCGCCTCTTCGCAGGAGACACTGTCCGCGAGCACAAACGGGCAGTTGACATCGGCGATTCCCGTCGAGGGCGGAGTGGTCGCCGCCGCCGCGGGATCGATCGTGCATGTCGACAGCTCCGGGGCAGTAGAGGAGCTCGCCCACGCCGATGCTGCTGTCGACAGCTTGACCTTGTCGGGTGACGGGGGCCTGGCCTTCATGGCGACCACCGAAGACGAGCGCACCATGATGGAACTGGACGACCTCTCATCGCCGTCTGAGTCCCGAGAGGTCTATCAAGGGGAAAGCGTCAAACTAAAGCCCACGGCTGACAACACACCCCTTCTCGTCGGGCCCGATCTTGAAGGTAAAAAGCTGGCGACGGACGCGCTCCAGGTTCAGACGGAGTCATCCATCGAAACCTCGTGGCGTGGGGGCGCGGTCGTCGTGGAAACGCCCACTCCGGAGCCCTATCTGGAGCCTGGGAAGCCAGAGGTCAACCCTGAGTGGGAAGACGCGATGACGCTCAAGAACTACACACCGGGCGTACCGCGGCCAATAGAACTGAGTCTCCAGATCGCGAAGACCGGAAGGACGATTGACTTCGTCATCGAGCCTGCGGTCGTGCCAGACGGTGCTGACGAGCCCACGGCCGCCGATGTGGGACCGCAGGCGTCTTCGGACACGATCGATACGGCGGCCACGTGCGCGATCCCGCGTAACGATCCGCATACGCAGGTCTATCAACCGACGCCCCGCCAGGTCGAGTGGGCCGCGAACCAGGCTGTCACCGGCAATCTGAACGTCACCCGGTCGGCGAACTGGAAAGAGGCCGGCATGCCCAGCGCATGGAGTCCACAGGGTCTGTTCCCGAGCCAGGGCTTGAGCGGCGGTGGTCGCGTGCCGACCCAGGTGATGCTGGGGATCATGGCTCAGGAGTCCAACCTCTGGCAGGCATCAGGGCATAGTCTGTCGGGGATCCCCGGCAATCCATTGATCGGAAACTACTACGGTCGAGCGATCTACGACGATGAGCCCGAAGACGATTTCGACATCGACTGGGCGGATGCGGACTGTGGATACGGCGTCTCACAGGTCACCGACGGTATGCGCAAAGGTGGCTCCTTCACCGGGACGCAGCAACGTGCCATCGCGGTCGACTACGCATCGAACATCGCTGCCGGCCTCCAGATCTTGCAAAGCAAGTGGAATGAGGCGTATGACGCCGGTGTCATTCACGACGACGGAGACCCAGCCGACCTGGAGAACTGGATCTTCGCAATCTGGGCCTACAACTCAGGCTTCCATCCGGACGAAGGCAATGGGCAACCGTGGGGGCTCGGGTGGGTGAATAACCCGGCGAACCCGATGTATCCCCCCGGCCGGGGCATGTTCGCGGCGAACCCCAACGATCCGGCGCATCCCCAGGATTGGCCGTACACGGAGAAAGTCATCGGCTTCGCCGCCTACTCCATTGCGACGCCCGACGGCCCGGGATTCCGGCCGGCCTGGTGGATATCGGACAACGACCGACAAGCCGCCCAGCCGCCGAGATTCCACTTCTGTACAGATGACAATGACTGTTATCCCGGCCAGTCGATACAGCCGAACCATCCCGATGTGAGCAATGCAAAACCAGGGCCCTGCGGACATCAAGACGGGTCTGGTCTCTATGATCTAAAGTGCTGGTGGAACCAGGAGACTTCATACCACTGGTGTGGCGGCAACTACTGCGGCAACGAGCTTTTGCGATTCAACAGTTCTTATCCTGAGCAGCCCGACGGAACTAACAATCCACCCATGTGCTCCACGGTCGGACTGCCAGCGAATGCGATCGTCGTAGATAACGTGCCAACCTCGGCTCCACCGATCAATACTTCGCAAAGACCCTGCACGCCCAACCATGTGAACTCGGGCACCTTCTCTCTGAACTTCCCAGAGGTCGCGGCAGGCAATAGCCCCGCACGCGTCGACTTCCATCAGAACGGCGCCGGTTTCGGAGGTCATGTCTGGTGGGCACACACTCGCTCAGGGCCACGATCGGGCGTCAACCTCGACGTCACCGGCACGTGGAACTTCGACACAACGCTGAACCAATGGGGCCGAGTTTTGGTTCACATCCCCGACTATGCCGCCCATACCCAACAGGCAAAGTACGTCATCGATAACGGAGCAGGCGTGAAGAAAGAGCGCTACGCCTTGCAACGCACCCGCGAACATCGCTGGGTCTCGCTTGGTGTCATGCAGTTCAACGGCAAACCCAAGATCAGTCTATCCAGCCGCACACACGACGGAGACGGTGTCGATGACATCGCCTGGGACGCCGTAGCCATCCAGCCGTTGGCGGTCAAACCCCAACACTTCGTCGTCGCCCTAGGAGACTCATTCAGCTCCGGCGAAGGCGCCTCCACGAACGGAGGAGGCTACTACTATCCGGAAACCGACTACGGAGGCGAGCTGGCTAATAACGCTGGCAGGAATGCCTGTCATCGATCGACAGCCGCATGGCCCAGAGTGACCAAGGTTTCCGACCGCAACCTGGGGCTTGGTACCCGCTCAGACACGTGGGATGCGAACCTTGACTTCCAATTCCACGCCTGCTCAGGCGCGAAAACACATAATATCAACGCGCTACATTCCACCGCCTCGCCGGCTCAGAACGCTCTCGGGGAGTATCCCGCTGGCCAGTTCGGCGAAGTCACGCAGATAGACAAGGGCTATCTCGATGAGAACACAACCCTCGTGATGCTGTCAGTTGGTGGCAACGACGCTCGTTTCTCGGACGTGATCAAGATGTGCATTACGGGTATTGCGTCATGCCATCAGGATTGGTTCGAGGCTGGTCAGCCGGTTCTTGCCGAGGCAGTCCCGGACCTCATCGAGAACGGAGTCAAGGACTCGCTGACTCAAACGCTCCGACAAATTAACCAAAGAGCACCGAACGCTAAAATTATGCTCATGGGATATCCGCCACTTCTGTCCGGCACCTGCGTCAGCGGTATTAGTGGTCAAGAAATGAACTGGTTGAACGACGTGGCAACGAACGTCATGACGCCCATGATGGAAGGTGTGGTTACCAGCTTGCAAACGGTCTACGGTATTGATGTCACTTATGCTGACCCGACGGGAGTGTTCAGTGGTAAGGCGATATGTGGAACGCCTGAATTAATCCACGGTATTAATGCTGATATTACACCAGGTGACAAGCCGCCCGCGTTGGGACTTTTCCCGCCGTCAACCCAATCCTTCCACCCGAAGGTCGAAGGGGCCCTGGCGTACTCTACCGTCGCAACTAGCACCCTGGCAGCGATGGGCTTCTAGCCTGACCGCTAGACCTACCTTAAGCTTGACGTGCATGGATGAGATTTGATGATCTAAGGGATCGCTGTACTCAGTGGGACTCGAGGTGGAGGGGCTATGGCGGAGAGCCGCGGAACGCCCGTGCATCGGCGATGGCCGGTAGGCTACACCTTCCTCTATATTTTCATCCTTGGCGCGATGGTGGTAGTTCCCCTGCGGATGGAATCGCTCGTCGAAGAGTGGGAGGGAATGGCGGTCGCTGTCATTCTCGGTGCCTCCGTCTATCCGCTCATCGCAATAGCAGTTATAAGTATATTGTCACGTGTGGACAGTCGGCCTCAACCAACCGCATGGCTGGTTTTCCCTGTTCTTGGAGCGGTGCTGACAGCGCCGCTGGCCATCAAGGTCTTGAGCAACGTTATGGCGGCGGTACCGTTGCTGGGCGGGCAAGTTTTTCCGCTGTTTGTCTATTTTGTAATCGCTGCCTTCTCTGCGTTCCGGGTCAATACGAACCAAGAGCCCATCAGTCGGGCGAATCTTCTCGCACCCCTTTTGCTCAGCATTGCGGTGGCTGTCATATTCGCTGGTGCGGTGTTTTTCGTGTGGGCCTCAGTAGCTTAAGGCCAGCGGAACAGGCACCAGCAGGAGCCGCGTCGCTAGGCTGTCAGTAGGTCGGTGGCGCCCAGCCCAGGTAGTTCAGTCGCCACGCCCCGTCAGTCAGCTCGGCCGCCTCGGTGATATGCACGCCGCCTCGCCGTCCGGTCTCGCTGTCGAGAACGTCGTTGCTGATCGCCTGACCTTCGCCCAGGTAGACCGCCACGTGGCCCGCCGAGCTCGCTCCGCTGTAGAACAGTAGGGAGCCCGGCGGGGGCGAGGTGTCGCCCTCGCGGGCGACACCGGTAGCCACATAGTGCTGCCATTGCACGTAGGCAGTGTGATGACCGGATGCAGCCTGTCCGTGGACCACAGCTGCGAGCTCGCCGTACCGGCGATACCACGAGATTATGCCTTTGTGCGGGTCCGGCCGACCCACCGCGGAGCGTGTCAAGTTTTCTGTGTAAGGCCGGTCAGAGGTGGGGGTTGATGCGGTCGGGGTAGGCGATGGTGAGTTGTGCGAGGGCTTGTTTCCAGTTCGTGGTGATTTGGCCCTCGACGTGAAGCGCCCCAGGTTCCCCGCCGTATCCTTGTGAGTTGGAAGGATGCGGTTCATGCCGAAGAAGATCGATCCGAGGGTCCGCGAGCGTTGCGTGCGGCAGGTGGTCGAGCATCTGGCGGAGTACCGTCGCTGACTGCCGCGGCGGAGGCTGTGGCCCGTTGCGAGGGCGTGGGCAAGGAGTCGGTGCGTCGCTGGGTGGTCCAGGCCCAGATCGATGGCGGCCAATGCCAGGGCGCGACGAGTGAGGAGCTGGGAATCCGGCCCTCGATCGGGGCCGTCGCCGACGCCTACGACAACGCCCTGATGGAGTCAGCGATCGGACTGTTCAAGACCGAGTGCATCCGCACCACGATCTTCCATCCCGCCCCCTACCGCACCCTCGGGGACGTCGAGTACGCCACCGCCGGCTGGGTGGACTGGTGGAACAACCGCCGTCTCCACTCCAGCCTTGGCATGATGACCCCAGCCGAGTACGAAGCCGCCCACTACGCGACTCTCAACCGAGAGCCGCAAACCGTTTAGGAGCGGCAGGAAACCTGGGGCGCTCCACTTAGTCCGAGTGCAGCTGTCGCTGCCGAGGTTCGAGTTGACCTGTCCCGGGTTTTCCGGACACCGATGTTGGAGCGAGAATCGCTTCACGAGAGGAGTCTGGATGCCTGCAGCAAAGCCCGAGGAGTTCCGTCGCAGGGCGGTGGAGTTGGCGCGGTCCGGTGACAAGCCGGTGGCGAAGATCGCGAAGGACCTGGGGATCAGCGAGTCCGGTCTGCGCCGGTGGATGGCCCAGGCCGAGATCGAGAACGGTGAGCGTCCCGGATTGACCAAGGACGAGCGGTCCGAGCTGGTCCGGTTGCGTCGGGAGAACCGGGTCCAGGCGATGGAGATCGAGATTCTGAAGCGCGCCTCGGCGTACTTCGCCAAGGAGAACGACCTCCCAAAATAGGGTTCCGGCTGGTCCACGAGCTCGCTGCGGACGGCTTTGCCGTCGCGGTGATCTGCCGGGTCCTGAGGGTCTCGACGTCGGGCTACTACGAGTGGCGCAGCCGGCCGCCATCGGCGCGTGACATCGCCGACGCACACCTGTTGAACACGATCCGCGACATCCATGCCGCGTCGCGGCAGACCTACGGGGTCCGACGGGTCCATGCCGAACTGCGCCTGGGTCGCCGGACCCGGTGCAGTCGCGGCCGAGTCGAACGGCTCATGGTCCTGGGCGGTCTGCAGGGCGTTCACCGCCGCAGATGGCGCCAAGCAGGCGGCAGGTCGCCGGCGGTGTTCGAGGACCACGTCAAACGGGAGTTCGTCGTCGATGCGCCCGACAAGTTGTGGGTCACCGACATCACCCAGCACAGGACCGGTGAAGGGTGGGTCTACTGCGCTGCGGTGATCGACGTCTACTCCCGCCGCTGCGTGGGGTGGTCGATCGCTGACCATCTGCGCACCGAGCTGGTCGTCGACGCGATCGACATGGCCAGGTGGCGTCGCAAACCACCACCGGGAACGGTGGTGCACTCCGATCGCGGAACCCAGTTCACGTCCTGGCTGTTCGGCAACCGCCTCCGCGAGGCCGGGCTGATGGGATCGATGGGCAAGGTCGCTTGCGCCTACGACAACTCCCTCATGGAGTCGTTCTTCGGCTCGATGCAGATCGAGCTGCTGGACCGCACAACCTGGTCGACCAGGGCCGAGCTGGCCAACGGGATCTTCGAGTGGATCGAAGCGTTCTACAACCCGACCCGGCGCCACTCGAGCCTGGACTATCTCAGCCCGATCGACTTCGAAACCCTTCACACCACCGCCGACCAGGCGGCATGATCACCGCAAGAGAACCGTCCGGAAAACTCGGGACAGGTCAGAGTCCTTTTGGTCCGCTACAACGTTTCGCAGACTGCACTCGCACCCGAGCTGGGCATGACGCAGTCGCAGCTCTCCAAGCGGGTCCGAGGCGCCATTCCTTTCACGCTCGATGAAGTCGCGACCATCGCTGCACTGTTTGAGGTGCCTGTGGGGCAGCTTTTCGGTGAGGGTGGTCCCGGATATCGAACCGGACTGCGGCGGTCGGCTCTGGGGCGGGAGACGGCGCGACGCCGGGTCTGGAAGGCCAGGGGCGTTCCAGTGAGATGACGAACCCCCGCTCGGCGGTGCCGAACGGGGGAGGTGGAGCGGAAGACGGGACTCGAACCCGCAACATTCTGCTTGGAAGGCAGAGACTCTAGCCAATTGAGCTACTTCCGCGCGCTGCCGAGGCAGCGGGTTCATTCTGCCATATCCGACCAGGACGCCGTGACATGGGCCAGGGCGGCGTAGCTGAGCGCGTGCGTTTGCCGTCTCGAACACGGAGCCGCATCGGGCCGGACCACGAGAGCGTCGGTGACCATGGCAGGGTTCGAGGATGGAACCGTCCTCGTCCGCCCCGATGCGATGCCCTCGGTGCGCGGGGTCCTCGAACGTGCCGGTGGGGGGAGTGCACGAGCCGGTTCCGGCGATCACGCAGTTCCAGTCGCCCGAACTCATCGAAGCGATCGTCTATCGAGGACTCGACCCCGCGGAGGACCCGCGGTGGCAGGAGTGGGGCGCGCGCACAGCCCAGGAATACGCCTTCTGGTCGCGTCGCGCGTGCGGGATGACCTGTCTGCAGATGATCCTGCGCCATCGCGGCGACGACGTGCCCAGCCTCGGGCAGCTCATGCGGGATGGTCTCGCATGGGGCGCGTACGAGCTCACGGACGATGGCGGGGTGCACGGGATGGTCTACGGGCCCTTCGTCGCCTATGTCCGCGACCGCTTCGGTCTCGATGCTGTCGTCCATCCGCAGCTGAGCGTCGATGAACTCCTTGATGGGTTGGCGCGTGGTCGGATGGGCATCGTCTCGGTGCACAAGGAGATCCGGCGACCGGAGAACCCCTCGCCGGGCCGTGGCGGTCACCTCGCCCTGGCGATCGGCTACGACGGCGAGAGCATCCATCTGCGCAACCCGTCGGGACACACCCCGGATTCGCGTCGGGCGCTGCTGCCCCCGGAGCGCTTGGAGCCGTTCTACGCCTTCCGCGGAGTCACTGTCGGTTTCGGATAGAGGTCCGGCCGCCCGTGTCCCTCTCAGCCGTTGGGGCTCCACGCGGCGGTCGGCGTTCCCATGACGTCAGTCCGTGCGGATGACGATGTCGGCGGCCGACGCGGTCTGTTCGCGGACGAGGTGCTCGTGCTCCTGGGCCGCCCACGTCTCCCACCAGGGCGCATAGGTCGCACCGTCGCGCTCGAGCGCGCGGCTCTTGCGGGTGGCATCGTCCGCCTGGAGCCAGACCAGCAGGCTGAGGAAGGGCCGGATCCTCGCTGCACCCGATCCGACCCCGTCGATGATCAGCAGGGGGCTCGGGGTCACGGTGAGCAGCTCGCCCGGCCGGTCGTCGGCCCAGTCCCAGCGGCGCGCGGTGCCGAGGTCATCGACCGCGAGGGCAGCGAGGATGCCGCGCAGCGAGTGGACCGCGGCCTCCAGGCCGTTCCAGCCGGGATAGAGGTCCTCGAGGGACAGGATCGGCGCGTCGAGCCGATTGGCCAGCTGGTGGGCGAACTCGGTCTTGCCCGCTCCGCTGCGCCCGTCGACCGCCACGACCCGAGTGCGGCCGCACACGGGCTCGCGCAGCATCAGAGTCTCGGCGACATGATCGACGGCATTGCTCACCTCTCGATCGTGCCACGACGGCCGACATCGGCAGGTGCTCACGGGCGGGCCGAGAGCGCTACCCCTCGTGGCGGTAGGATTTGGGCGTCGATGCCGTGGGCGTCGTCCGGGATGTAGCGCAGCTTGGTAGCGCATCCGCTTTGGGAGCGGAGGGTCGCAGGTTCAAATCCTGTCATCCCGACGGTGCTCTGCCGTACGCCGTGGGTCGACACGGCGGCCGGGTGGCGACCCTCTTCGTGGCGAAGGAGGCGCGATGTCACTGCTGCACGAGATCTCCGATGAACTGACCGTCCGTCTGAACGCGCCGGTCGGCATCTCCGACCTGTCCTACGACACCCTGGCGGCCGGCCCGCATCCACTCGACGTGGATTGGGTGCGCCGCGAATCGCTCATCGGCCGGGTCGCTCCACGTACCTCGCAGCAGTACTTCGCCGAGCGCGGTGTCGTGCCCGAGGCGACCGGTCCTGTACGCACCGACGCGGACCCGGCGGCCGGGATCTCGGCACGGTGGATCATCCCGGCGCGCTGGAAGGACCGGACCCAGGGCTATATCTGGGTCATCGACGGCGACGAGCGGCTGACCTATCCGGAGGCCGCCCGGCTGATGGACGAGGCCGGACGTGTCGGCGAGTACCTCTACCGGCGTGCCAGTTGGTTGCGGGACCGGGCCGACAGCGTGCGTCAACTCGTCACCGGCAACCGCGGTGCGCTGCACGACACCGCCGCCCACCTCTACGAGACCGCCGGCTACCGGCCGGGGCCGGTCATGGTCGCCGTCGTGGCGGTCCGTGGCGCCGAGCCCGACCTCCTGCTGCCCGCCGACTTGTTGGACGGGCCGTTCCCCGGCGGCGGGACCGGCGAGGTCTGGCGCTATGTCGACGGGCGCCGCGCCGTCCTGCTCATCGGTCCAGGGAGCGTCGGCACCGACACCGTGGAACGTACCGCCGAGCATGTGCGCGATGTGACCAATCGGCAGCTCGGCGGTCGCGGTTCCGCGGTGGTCGGAATCGGCGGGCTCGCGGAGAGCCTCTTCGCGGTCGACACCGCCTTCCGGCAGGCGCGACTGGCGGCCAGAGCCGCCAGCTATCTCCCGCGGATCGACGACATCGCGTCGTGGGATCGCTTGGGGGCACTGCGGATGGTGCTCAGCATCCCGGACCGGTACCTCCCCGAGACGCTCGATCCCGGCGTGGCGAGCCTGTTCGACGACTCCGCCTTCCTCGCCGAGACGCTGGAGATCTATTTCGCCACGGGGGCGAGTGTCGCCGAGACCTGCCGGGCTCTGTCGATCAGCCGCGGAACCGTGTACTACCGGCTCCAGCGAGCTGAGGCCCTCTCCGGGCTGAGCCTGAAGGACGGGCGGGATCGGCTCACCCTGGAGGTAGGACTCACCGTCAAGCGGATCATCGACGGACTGGCCGGCGACCCCCTGGCCTCGGCCGCCCCTCCCGTGTCGTAGCTCTTCGGCGGGGCACCGCCGATTGGACACCTGTGTGAGCGCCGCCGCGGAGATTCTGCACAGGAGCCTGACGCCAGCGGCGTTCCGGGCTTCCTACGATCAACTACGCCCTGCTGTGACAACCGAGGAGAGCATGACGATGGCCCAATCCGAGGGTGCCCAGCCGCTGGTGAGGATCGACGGCCTCCGCAAGTCCTATGACGAGCACACGGTGCTCGACGGGATCACGCTCGATGTCAACGCCGGGGACGTCGTCGCCCTGATCGGTCCAAGCGGGGCGGGCAAGAGCACACTGCTGCGCTGCATCAACTACCTCGAGATCCCCGACGAGGGCGTCATCGAGCTCGAGGGCAGGCCGACGGCCGTCACGCCGAGCGCACCGACCAAGGCCGAACTGCTCGCCGTGCGCCGCAAGACCGGCATGGTCTTCCAGGGCTTCCACCTCTTCCCGCATCTCTCGGTGCTCCGCAACATCACGTTGGCGCAGGAACTCGTGCTCGGTCGTTCCTCCGAGGAGTCCGAGCACCGGGCACTGCAGCTCCTGGAGAGAGTCGGACTGAAGGAGAAGGCCGGGGCTCGGCCCACGCAGTGTTCGGGCGGCCAGCAACAGCGGATCGCGATCGCTCGTGCCCTCGCCCTGGAACCGGTCGTGATGCTCTTCGACGAGCCGACCTCGGCGCTGGACCCGGAGGTCAGTGTCGACGTCCTTCGCGTGATGCGCGAACTCGCCGATCTCGGTACCACGATGATCGTGGTCACCCATGAGATGGGATTCGCCCGGCGCGTGGCCGATCGCGTCGCCATGCTCGCGGGCGGGTCGCTCGTCGAACAGGGTGAGCCGGCGACGATGTTCGACGATCCGCAGCACGAGGTCACCGCCCGCTTCCTCAACGCGGTGTTCGATCGATGAGCCAGTTCGACCTGGGGCGGGTCCTCGAGGCGATCGGGGCAGGTATCGGCTACACGGTCGGGCTGACCGTCGTCGCCTTCCTGGGCGGGATGATCCTCGGATTCCCAGTCGCGCTGATGCGCGTCTCGCGGATCAGGGTGCTGCGCTGGATCGGCACCGCCTATGTGGAGATCTGCCGCGGCGTGCCGGTCGTGGCCTGGATGCTGCTGATCTTCTACGGCCTGGCCGATCTCATCGGCACCGACCCGCTCGTCGCCGCCGCCGTCGCATTGACGGTCGTCGCCACGGCCTATATCGCCGAGAACTATCGCGCCGCGCTGCTACACGTTCCGCTCGGCCAGTGGGAGGCCGCGGTCTCCCTGGGTCTCACCCGACGACAGCTGTTCTGGCGGATCATCGCTCCGCAGGGAGTAACGATCGCGCTCGCGCCATCGGCCACCTACGCGATCGGCCTCCTCAAGGAGTCCGCATTCGCGGCGGTCATCGGCGTCAGCGACATCGCCTTCCAGGCCCGCACGCTGACCCAGAGCGGCCGGCCCGGTCTCGCGACCTTCGCCGTCGCGGGCGTCGTCTACCTGCTGCTGAGCCTGCCGATCGCGGCGGCCGCACGCACGATCGACCGGCGGATGCGGACAAGGAGCGCAGCGTGATGGAGTTTCTCGCCGATCAGCTGCCGACCCTGCTCGGCGGCCTGCGCACGAGCGCCTGGCTCGCGCTCATCTCGATCGTGCTCGGTCTGCCCTGCGGGTTGTTGCTCGGGCTTCTGGCTACGTCCTCGATCGCCGCGGTGCGCTGGGCGACGCTGGTGGTGGTCGAGGTCTTCCGCGGTATCCCCATGCTGCTGCTGGTCTACTTCGTCTACTTCGGGCTTCCCGGCGTGGGGCTGAGCCTGGCGGCGGAGACGGCCCTGGTCGTCTCGCTCGTGGTGAGCGCCGCCGCCTACACCAGCGAGATCTTCCGCGCGGGTCTTCTCGGCGTCGCACGCGGACATCGTGAGGCCGCGCGGAGCCTCGGGCTGACCGGGTTCCAGGAACTGCGTCACATCGTGCTTCCCCAGGCGCTGCGGGCAGTGCGCCTGCCGATCATCTCGTTCAGCGTGCTGATCTTCCAGTACACCTCGGTGGGCTTCGCGATCGGCATTCCCGAACTGCTGTCCCGGTCCTATGCGATCGGCTCGGTGACCTTCAACTATCTCGGGGTCTTCGTTCTGGCGGGCGCGCTGTACGCGACGGTCGCCATCGCCGCCTCAGGTCTCATGCACCTGTTGCGGCGCGACCGAGCGCCCCAGGTGCTCCCTTTCTGATCGCTCTTAACTGCCATACAAGGAGAAAAGATGACCATCAGCAAACGACTGCTCGCCTCGAGTGCGGTGCTCATGCTCGGTGCGGGCCTGCTGTCCGCCTGTGGTTCGGACGCCGAGTCGACCGTCGCCGCCGACTGTGAGCCGATCGCGGAGGTGGAGACCGTGAAGGACGGCGTGCTGACGGCCGCCATCGCGGAGTTCCCGCCCTATATCGGTGCGCAGGGAGGAAAACCGACTGGTATCGACGGGGAGCTGTTGACCGAGATCGCGCAGAACCTCTGCCTCGAGCTGGACCTGCAGGTGACGTCCTTCCCGGCCATCACCTCGGCCCTGGAGTCCGGCCGCGCTGACCTCAGCGCCGGTTCGTGGACCATCAACGAGGAGCGTCAGGCGAAGTTCGAGGTCTCCGACCCGGTGTACCTGTCGCTGCTGTCCGTGGTGTCCGCCGACGGGTGGAACACCGTCGACGAGCTGGAGGGCAAGCGTGTCGGCACCACGACCGGCTACCTCTGGGTCGACGATGTCCAGCAGATCCTGGGCGCCGATTCCGTGCGGCTCTACGAGTCCGAGCAGGCGGTCTACGACGACCTGAAGGCCGGCCGCCTGGACGCCGGTCTGTTCACCGAGGGCGCGGTCGCGTACTACATGGACAGCGACGGCAACCCCGAAGACCTCGAGAACGAGGTCATCGAGGCGGACGACCGAATCGAGATGACGGTCAACGAGCCGGCCACCGGTGTGCTGATCCGCAAGGGTTCGACCGATCTGCTGGATGCGGTCAACACCGTGGTCGCCGAGATGCAGACCTCCGGCACGCTCGAGGAGCTCCTGACGAAGGCGGGCATCTCCTCGGAGTCGGCCGTGGTTCCCGAGTAGGACCCCGCATTTGAACGGCAGAGGGCCCGGACCGCCATCGCGGTCCGGGCCCTCTGCCGTGGCGCCGGGGGAGCGGCTCAGAGCCCCATGCAGAGTCGTCGCGCATCGTAGATGGCGGCGTGGACACCACGGTGCGACACCGCGTCGCCGATGCGGAAGAGGCTGAAGCCCTCACCCGGATCAGGAACCGGCTGCGGTGCCGCGGCGGCCATGGCGGTCAGGTCGATCTGCCCGCGATTCGCCGAGGTGGCGCGCAGCTCGGTGTAGACCTCGTCGATCGGGACCGTCCCCTGCTCGACGACCACCAGATCGGCCTCGTGGGTGGACTCGGCATCGCTGTAGGTGTGACGGAAGCGCGCTTCCAGCCGGCCACCGGCCCGGCGCACCTCGAGCAGCTCTTGATAGCTCTCGGTGAGGACCCCGTTGCTCGTCAGGATGCGCAGATAGTCCGGACGCACGGTATGGGTGATCTCGTAGCCGATCTCGTCGTCGATGGTGATCATCCGGACCCGGTTCCCGGCAGTCGCCAGATACTCGGCGGTCGTCGCGGCCTGCTCTCCACCGTGAGCGTCGTAGACGATGACATCCTTTCCGCTGGGCGCCGGCCGGTTCAGCACGTCCTCCGCCGAGACCACGAACCGCTCCCCGCCCTCGGGAAGGTCCGCCTCGGGCAGGCCGCCCGTCGCGACGATGACCACATCGGGCGACTCGGCCAGCACGTCATCGGCCTCCGCGTACCGGCTCGTTCGCAGCTCCGCCCCGGCCAGTCTCGCCTCGGCGGCCAGCCACTCGGAGATCGAGCGCTTCTCGGACTGGCGGTGCGGCCTGGACATCGTCAGCACCTGTCCGCCGACCTGCGAGGCCGCCTCGAACAAGACGACCTCGTGACCGCGCTCGGCGCTCACCCGGGCGGCCTCGAGCCCGCCCGGCCCGCCGCCCACCACGACCACCTTGCGTCGTGGACCGGCGGTCCGGCTCACGAGCTGGGGGATGGTCGCCTCACGGCCGGTCGAGGGATTGTGCAGGCACAGCGTGTCGACCCCGTTGAGGCAGTAGCTGGCCCCCACGCACGGACGGATCCGATCCTCCTCGCGCCGCTCGATCTTGCGGACGATGTGGGGGTCGGCGATGTGAGCGCGGGTCATGCCCACGAGATCGATCAGATCCTCGCGGAGCGCGTGACGGGCGGTGGCGAGATCGGCGATGCGGCCGGCATGGAAGACCGGGACGTCGACAGCTTCCTTGATGCGGGCTGCGACCGACAGATGCGCGCCCAGCTCGCGTCCGAAGGGGGGCATGACATCGGCGAGCTCGCGATGGGTGAAGCCGGCGCCGTAGACCGTCGAGATGTAGTCGAGGGCGCCGGTGGCGGTCAGCAGGCGGGCGGTGTCGACGGCCTCGCCCGGGTCGATGCCTCCGCTGACTCCCTCGTCGCCGGGGAGCCGGATGCCGACGACGAACTCCGAGCCCACCGCCTCGCGCACGGCATGGACGATCTCCAGCACGAAGCGGGCGCGGTTCTCCAGCGAGCCGCCGTACAGGTCATCGCGCTGATTGGAGCGCGGCGCGAGGAACTGGTCGACCAGGTGCCCCGCCAGACCGGCGATCTCCACGCCGTCGAGGCCGCCGCGCTTGGCGCGCAGCGCGGCCGTCGCGTAGTCGTCGAGGATGCGGGGGAAGTCGAAGTCCTCCATCGCCTTGGGATAGCTCCGATGGGCGCGCTCACGGATGGCGGAGGGTCCGACGGTCGGCAGCCAGTGTCCCGAATGATCGTCGCCGCGGCGGCCGATATGGGTGACCTGCACCATCACATGCGAGCCGTGTCGATGCACACGGTCCGCGACATCGGCGTAGAACGGCAGGACGGCATCCGACCCGGCGTTGATCGAGCCGAAATGGCTCAGTGAGTCCAGGGAGACCGCGCTCGACCCGCCGAACATGGTCAGTCCGATGCCGCCGCGGGCCTTCTCCTCCTGATAGAGCGCATAGCGCTCCCCGGGGATGCCTCCTTCGCCGACGTAACCCGCCGGCGCGTGGGCCGAACTGAAGATCCGGTTCTTGAGCGTGATGGAGTTCAGCCGCAATGGTTGCAGCAAGGGGTCAGCCATGGTCGTCCTGTTCGTCATCGTGTCGCATCGAGGCTAGGGATGCGAGGAGTCGGACGGTATGGACGGACGTCGAGAGTTCCCCCGGTGGGGATTGAACAGTGCGAGCGCCCCTCAGCGCTTCGAGTCCGGGAAGCGTCGGGCGAGCCGCTCCTCCCACTCCTGGTCGGACTCCCAATGGCGCTGCCGTTCCCGCTCGTACTCGAGTTCGCGTGTCGCACCGGCGCGCATGCGCGCCCGCCACGTGGGGCTCAGATGAATGCCGAGCATGAGGGCTCCGAGCAGCGTCCAGGGGGAGACCATCGGGCTGCGCAGGAAGTGCCAGTAGTCCGTCTCGCCGGTCGACAGCGCCAGCACGGCGATGGAGGGGACGACCAGCAGATAGGCGACCGCGGTCGGCATCCAGCGGACCGGCTCGTCGGACAGCTCGAACATCCGATACCCCCGCAGCCGCCAGGCGTCCTGCCACCAGATTCCGGCGAGGGCGAGCCCGGGCGCGATGGCTGCCCACGGGTAGGGGGCCCCGAACGATGCTCCACCCGAACCAGCCGAAGGCGAGCGTCAGGACCGGCACCGTGAACCAGGGCGAGCCGATCCACCCGAATGGCCACATGTCGTGACGTCGCGTTCCTCGATCCGGACTCATCGGTCCATCGCGCCCGGTGTCGCGTGGGGTCGCACGGAGCCGTTCTGATAACCGCGCCCGCGCGAATAGCCGACGGGGTCCCGTGGAGACGGTCCCCGTGACTACGCGTCCGCCGGATGAGCCTTCCTACGATCGGATCGAGCCCGGCGGGCTGTGAGCCGGGCCGTCCACCCCGTCGACTCAGGAGAGATGTGTCCCCCTTACCAGCCCCCTCCCATCACGCCCGGCGCCGGCGCCTGGCAGGCGCCCTCGCGACCGGACTCGTGACCACTGTCGCGCTCACCGCGATGCCCGCCTCCGCGGACGTCCCGGGTGAGCGTCCCGAGCTCGGACCCGACAAGTCGATCGCCTTCTACGTCGGCAAGGACCTCACCGAGGACGGCCACCCGCTCATCGGCGGCTTCGGTCACGAGCCCTCGAGCCACTGGGTGGAGGTCGTCCCGGCACAGGACCATCCCGAGGGCTCCACCATCACGGTCGGGGTCACCGAGGACGCCGACATGCCCGGTGAGCTGACCGAGATCCCGCAGGTCGAGCACACTTTCAGCTACATCACCTCGAACTACTCCGAGTTCACCGGGCTGCCGGCACCGCTCATGAACGGCGGGCTCAACGAGAAGAACGTCGCCGCCCGCGATGTCTGGTCCAACTCCCGCGAAGAACTGTGGGACATGACCCCCGAGGACCAGACCGGACCCCAGTACTCGGACCTCTCCCGCTTCGCGATGGAGCGCGCCAGCACCGCCCGCGAGGCCGTGGAGATCCTCGGCGACCTGATCGACGAGCACGGCTACAGCACCTACGGCGGCAACTCGCACATGTTCGCCGACGAGGACGAGGGCTGGATCTTCATCGAGTACTCCGGCGGCGAGGGGCTCTGGGCGGCTGAGCGCCTCGGCGCCGACGAGGTCCGGGTGTCGTACCCCGGTTACATCCAGGAGTTCCCGACCGAGGCCGTCGACGGCGATGATCCCGACTACCTCGGGTCGAGCAATCTCGTTGCTTTCGCCGAGGAGCAGGGGTGGTACGACGCGGAGGCCGACGAGGTCTTCGACCTTCAGGAGGTCTACCAGCAGCCCTTCCCGACCGATCTCTTCGAGGTCGGTGAGGTCGCCGATCCCGACGACCCGGCGCCGTATCGCAACCCGGTCTCCCTCGGAGCCGAGCTCGAGGAGCTGGCACCGGTCTCGTTGCAGGACATGATGCGTCTCGTCCGCGACCCGCGTTGGTCCGACGACCGCTCCGGCTACGGCCAGGTCGCCGAACTGCGTTCCGATCTCGCCGACCCGCGACTCGCGACTCTCTGGCTCGCCCCGACGGCAGCCGTCACCGCGCCGTACACGCCCATCGCGATCGGCACCGAGTCGCTGCCCGAGGAGCTGACGCAGCATCGCTACCTCACGGCCGAGGCGAGCGGCACCTATCTCGATCCGGCCTTCGCCGAGCAGGAGGCCACCGAGTATGCGACGCAGACCTACAAACGGCTCATGTACGCGACCTGCGCGCGACCCGAGGAGTACCTCGGCGAGGTCACCGCGGCCTTCGAGGGCTTCGAGACGCAGGCCCTCGAAGAGTGGGCGGACGTCCAGGAGGAGGCGGTGAGCCTCGTCGAGGACGGTGACGACCCGGCCGCCGTGCTCACCGACTACACCACCGACAACGCCCTCGACGGGCTCGCGCTCGGCAATCACCTGCTCGACGACGTGCTCTCGCGCTCCCGCGAGGACGGCGGCCTGCGGGAGCCGGACATCGAGGTCCCGGACGGAACGACCGGCTCGGCGCGCTCGCAGTCGATGGTGCTGGGAGCGCACGGCGACACCGCGAGCTCGCGAGACCGGATGAACTGCGATCTCGGCGGCGGCTGGGCCGACGGCTCCACGCTCGACCGTCAGGGCGAGTACGGCGACCCGGGCGACGTGCCGGACTTCTCCGCCGCTGCCGTCTCGGGCCGTCCTGAGCTCACCGACGATGGCGGCAATGCCACCGCCCTCGTCGTCGGTTTCGGAGGTCTGATCGTGGGCCTGGCGCTCGGCGCGCTCGCCCAGGGACGCCGCAAGCGCGCGTGAACGAGGAGAGGGGGTCCGGCGCTGCCGGGCCCCCTCTCACCCGTGTGCCAGGAACTCGCCCCGTCTGGCGATCAACCGGCGCAGATACGGTCGGAGGACGAGTGCCGCCACCGCCCGGCCCGGTACTCCGAGCGGGGCGGTGAACTCGATGGTGTCGGTCATCGACGTGCCGCTCTCGTGCTCCTCGAAACGATGCTCGTGGCGGAAGGACGAGAACGGCCCCCGCACCTGTTCGTCGACGAAGCGCGTGGGCCGCTCGAACTCGGTCACCGCGGCCGTCATCGTCCACCAGAGGCCGAGATGGCGGGCCCGCCAGGTGACCTCATCGCCCAGTCCGAGCTGCCCGGACGCGGGCCCGCGCACGACGCGTTCACCCGATCGCGCCTGCGAAGCGGTGTGGAGGCCGAGATCGAGCGCGGCGTCGAACAGGGCCGCCGCCGGCCGCCGGCTGACGGTCCGCACGGTGAAGCTCGTCATGGCAGCACGTTACCGGCCGATCCGCCTGGGGAGGCCGGATTCTGCCGGTGACGCCTTTCCCCCTAGACTGGAGGGCGGCCCGCGCGAGCCCCGCGCCGCGCTGCCCCATGCTTTCGATCAACTCAGGAGTCAACAACGTGAAGAGCAGCACCGAAACGCTGAGCCCGACGCGGGTCAAGCTCACCATCGAGGTGCCGTTCGAGGAGTTCAAGTCCCACCTCGACAAGGCGTACAAGTCCATCGGCTCGCAGATCACGGTGCCCGGCTTCCGCAAGGGCAAGGTGCCCGCCCCCGTCATCGACCAGCGCGTCGGCCGTGCCGCCGTCCTCGACGAGGCGCTGAACTCCGCGCTGCCCGGCTGGTACAACGAGGCGCTGCAGGAGCAGACGCTTCAGCCCCTCGGCCAGCCCGAGATCGACCTCGCCAAGTTCGACGACGGCTCCGATATCGAGGTCACCGCCGAGGTCGACATCCGCCCGTCGGTCGAGCTGCCCGATCTCAAGGGGATCGAGCTCGAGGTCGAGGACGCCGAGGTCACCGATGCCGATGTCGACGAGCAGCTCGAGGCGCTGCGCGAGCGCTTCGCCACGTACACCGAGGTCGACCGTCCCGCCGCGGACGGCGACTCGGTCACCATCGACCTCTCCGCCGCGCAGAAGGACGGCACTCTCATCGAGGAGGCGCAGGCCAGCGGACTGCCCTACCAGGTGGGCAAGGCCACGATGATCGAGGGCCTCGACGAGGCGCTCATCGGTCTGGAGAAGGGCGCCAGCGCGACCTTCTCGACCCAGCTGGTCGGCGGCGAGCTCGCGGGCGACGAGGTCGACGTCACGGTCACCTTGACCGAGGTCAAGGAGCAGCAGCTCCCCGAGGTCGACGAGGAGTTCGTCCAGATGGCCTCGGAGTTCGACACCGTCGAGGAGCTGCGCGCCGACCTCGTCGAGCGCCTCACCCGCGGTAAGCGCATGGAGCAGGCCGCTGAGGCCCGCGACCTCGTGCTGGAGAAGATCCTCGATCAGATCGAGGTGCCCCTGCCCGAGAGCCTCGTCGAGACCGAGGTCACCGCACGGCGCGACCAGATCCAGCAGCAGCTGCAGTTCGCGGGCCTGACCTTCGAGGGCTACCTGGAGGACCAGAGCCAGACCGAGGAGGAGTTCGAGGCCGAGCTCGAGCGCGGTGTCCGCGACTCGATCGCCGCTCAGTTCGTCCTCGACCAGGTCGTCGAGGACAACGAGTTCGGTATCGACGACCAGGAGCTGAGCCAGCACATCATGCGGCGCGCGCAGGAGTCGGGCCAGGACCCGAACCAGTTCGTCCAGCACATCATGGAGCACAACCACGTGCCCGAGATGGTCGGCGAGGTCATGCGCGGCAAGGCGCTCGCGTCGCTCGTCGAGGGCGCGACGGTCAAGGACAAGTCCGGCAACGAGCTGGACCTCGCCCGGCTGCGGGCCGACGGCTCGGTGGCCGATGAGGACGAGTCGGAAGCCGAGGAGCCGGCGAACTGACCTTCGCTCTCCCACGCTGACGGGCGGCGCGTCGATGATCGACGCGTCGCCCGTTCGCGTATCGGGCCGCGCGGAGGTCAAAGTAGCCGCGAGGGACGAGTGGCGTCGGCGGGGCATTCGGTGGTCGAGTAGCCGCGAGGGACGAGCAATGGAGCCATCGCAACAAGGGCGTCGCCGCGATGGAGTATCGAGACCACAATGGAGCCGATGCCGCTACGCGGCCGGCGGCCCGCGTAGCGAGACGTTTCGACCTTCCGCGTCCCGCGCGGCACACTGGGGTCATGTCCACGACCCCGGCCCGCACGACCGATATCGCCGCCCTGGCCCTCACCTACGGTGACCGGCTCATCCTCGGCACCGTGCGCGACACGCACCGGGCCGTGGCGCGTCGTGCATTCGCGCCGACCCGTGCCCTCGGCGGACATCGCATCGAACGGACGCACGATGCCGTCAGCGACGCGGTCTATGGCACGATCTCCGGGGCGTTGCGCGCAGTGGGCGGTGGCGCTCGATCGCTGTCGCGGCGCGGCCTCGGGCGGCCGGTGGAGTCGACCCGTTATGGTCGCCGCCTGCAGTCCGCCGTCAACGGCCTGATCGGCGACGAGCTCCGGGCCGTCGACGATCCGCATGCCATCACGATGCAGCTGCGCTCGAACGGCCGCGATGTCCCGGCGACCCCCTGGCCGCTGAGCCAGGCCTATCCGGAGGCCACCGGTCATCTGGTGTTCTTCGTGCACGGTCTCTGCGAGGACGACGAGTCATGGCAGGCGCGGGCGGGGGAGAACCACATCGAACGCATCCGCCGCGATACGGACGGCACCCCGGTCGTCATCCGGTACAACTCCGGTCTGCACATCTCTGAGAACGGCAAGCATCTCGACACTCTCATCGATGCCGTCGTCGCGGCCTGGCCCACGCGGGTCACGCGGATCAGCTTCGTCGGTCACTCGATGGGCGGCCTGGTGGTGCGAGCCGCGACGAACCATGCCGTCGCGGCACAGCGCGAATGGACGGGACTGGTGCGCGACATCGTCTGCCTTGGCACGCCGCACACCGGGGCGGCGTTGGAGAAGGCGGCCCATCTGGGAGCCCGGGCCCTCGGGTTCTGGCCGGAGTCCCGCGCCTTCGGCGAGATCCTGCAGGCTCGCTCGGAGGGCATCGTCGATCTGCGGCACGGGTACATCTCGGCCGACGAGTGGCAGGGGCAGGATCTCACCGCTCGATGGGGGCTCGATCGGATCGCGGCCGCCCCGCTGCCCCACGCGGACTACCACTTCGTCGCGGCGACGTTGGGCGCCCGCAGGGGACATGTCGCCAGCCTCGCCCTCGGCGATCTGCTGGTCCAGCTGTCGTCCGCGCATGGGAGCGCGCGTTCCGGGGCCGTGGTCGACGGAGCGCGGCTGGAGTACCTGCCCAGCGCCCATCACTTCGCCCTGCTGCACCACCCGCGGGTCGGCGCCTGGCTCGTGGAATGGCTCAATTCCCGATACCGCTCGCCTCGGGCGCTGCCGACCGGGTAGTCTCCCGCGCATGGTGAACAAGAGTTACATCGGCGCCAGCATCGACATCGCGGCGAGTCCCGCCGAGGTCTGGGCCGTCGTCAGCGACCTGCGCCGGATGGGCGAGTGGAGCCCGCAGTGCCGCAAGATGTTCATCAAGGGCGGTGTCGTCCAGCGCGGCACCTCGACGGTCAACATCAACCGCCAGGGTCCTCTCGTCTGGCCGACGCGGTCCGTCGTCACGGAGTTCGTTCCCGAACAGCGACTGCAGTTCGTCGTGCGCGAGAACAAGACCCGCTGGACCTTCGAGCTCGAGGCCACGCCGGAGGGGACCCGCTTGACGGAGAGCCGCACGACCCCGAAGGGCGTCAGTGATCTCTCCAATCTGCTGACCCGCCGGGTGCTCGGCGGCACCGAACGTTTCGAGGACGGCCTGCAGTCCGGCATCCATCAGACGCTGCGCCGGATCAAGGACGCCGCGGAGGCTCGATGAAGAGGCCGGCGGTCGCGCCGCTGGAGGTCGAGCGCACCATCGCGGCCACTCCGGCGCAGGTCTGGTCGGTCCTCGTCGACGCGGCGCGGATGCGAGAGCTGAGCCGGGAGACGGTGGCCCAGGTGTTCGTGCCGCGGCGGCTGCGCCGTGGCACCTGGAGCCTCAACCTGAACCGCAGCGGCTGGTTCGTGTGGCCGACGGTGAGCCGTTACGCGAGAGTCGTCCCGCGGCGGCGGCTGTCCTTCTACGTCTTCGGCCCATCGGCCTGGTGGACCTACGACCTGGAGGCGGTCGAGGGTGGCACGGCGGTGCGGTTGCGCCGCGACCTCAGCGGCGGCAGGTCGAGCTGGCTGAGCATCGTGGTCGCCGGTGTCGGCCTCGGCGGCGCCCCGGCACACGATCGTGCTCTCGCGTCCGACATGCGGGAGACCCTCGACGGACTGGCCCGCGTCGTCGAGCGGTGAGCTGTCCCGCACCCTCCCCGTGGGCGGTGAGCCATCACGCACTTTCGCCGCTCGGGTGCGGGATCACTCACCGCCCATGACGCGAGCGGGCGCCACTCCCGGCACGCGCGGACCCGTCTGCCGACAGCGAACAGGGGTGCCAGCTGCGTGTCTTCGGCCCCCGCGCCGTCTAGGGTCGGTGACGTGAACACTCCGATGACTCCCCAGTTGTCCGCTGAGGTCGGCCCTTCGGATCTTGACGGCCACATCTACAACCGCCTGCTGAAGGAACGCATCGTGTTCCTCGGCGCGGAGGTCCGTGACCAGAACGCCAACGCGATCTGCGCTCAGATGCTGCTGCTCAACGCCGAGGACCCTGACGCCGACATCCTCTTCTACATCAACAGCCCTGGTGGCTCCGTCGACGCCGGCATGGCGATGTACGACACCATGCAGTACGTCTCGAACGACGTCGTCACGCTCGGCATGGGCCTGGCCGCGTCGATGGGCCAGTTCCTGCTGGCGGCCGGCACGCCCGGCAAGCGCTACGCACTGCCGCATACACGCATCATGATGCACCAGCCCTCGGGCGGTATCGGCGGCTCGGCATCGGACATCCGCATCCAGGCCGAGCAGTCGATCCTGCTGAAGAAGCAGCTCAACGAGCTGCAGGCACAGCACTCGGGTCAGTCGATCGAGCAGATCGAGCTGGACTCGGACCGCGACCGCTGGTTCACCCCCGAGCAGGCCAAAGAGTACGGCCTGATCGACCACGTCGTCTCGACCGCAGGAGATGTCCGCCGATGAGCTACTACATCCCGCAGTGGGAAGAGCGCACGTCCTACGGGTTCCGGCGCGTCGATCCCTTCGCCAAGCTTTTCGAGGAGCGCATCATCTTCCTCGGGACGCCGATCACCGACGATGTCTCCAACGCCCTCACCGCGCAGCTGCTGTGCCTGCAGTCGATGGACCCCGATCGCGATGTGAGCATCTACATCAACAGCCCGGGCGGCTCCTTCACGGCGCTGACGGCGATCTACGACACGATGCGCTACATCAAGCCCGATATCCAGACCTTCTGCACCGGGCAGGCCGCGTCGGCTGCCGCGGTGCTGCTGGCCGCCGGCACGCCGGGCAAGCGGTTCGCGCTGCCCAACAGCCGCGTGCTGATCCACCAGCCCTACACCGAGGGCACCGGCGGTCAGATCTCGGATCTGGAGATCCAGGCCAATGAGATCCTCCGCATGCGTTCGCTGTTGGAGAACATGATCGCCGAGGCCTCGGGCAAGACGCCCGAGGAGGTCAGTCGCGATGTCGAGCGCGACAAGATCCTCACGGCCAATGAGGCCAAGGAATACGGGATCATCGACCAGGTCCTCGAGACCCTCAAGACGCCGGGCTTCTGAGCCCGTCGCCCTCGCGACACGGCACGACCCGCCTCGGCGGCGTCTGCACGTTCGCCGCTCGCGCGGTTATCGTGGAGCAATCCACGACGATCCGCTGCGGACGAGATGACGCCGCCGGGGCCGCGCCGCGGCCCACTGGAAAGGAAACGCCTGATGGCACGCATTGGCGAGACCGCCGACCTTCTCAAATGCTCGTTCTGCGGCAAGAGCCAGAAGCAGGTCAAGAAGCTCATCGCCGGGCCCGGCGTCTACATCTGCGATGAGTGCATCGACCTCTGCAACGAGATCATCGAGGAGGAGCTCAGCGAGAGTGTCGAGGTCAGCCTCGGCGAGCTGCCCAAGCCCCACGAGATCTTCGACTTCCTGGGCGGTTACGTCATCGGCCAGGACCGCGCCAAGCGGTCCCTCGCTGTCGCGGTCTACAACCATTACAAGCGTGTCCAGGCGCAGGCCGCTGGCCGGGTGAGCGCCGGCGAGGGCGTGGAGCTGGCCAAGTCCAATATCCTCATGGTCGGCCCCACCGGTTGCGGCAAGACCTATCTCGCGCAGACCCTCGCACGGATGCTCAACGTCCCCTTCGCGATCGCCGACGCGACCGCGCTGACGGAGGCGGGCTATGTCGGCGAGGATGTCGAGAACATCCTGCTGAAGCTCATCCAGGCCGCCGACTACGACGTCAAGAAGGCCGAGACGGGCATCATCTACATCGACGAGATCGACAAGATCTCCCGCAAGAGCGAGAACCCGTCGATCACCCGCGATGTCTCCGGCGAGGGTGTGCAGCAGGCGCTGCTGAAGATCCTGGAGGGCACCACGGCCTCGGTGCCGCCTCAGGGTGGACGTAAGCATCCGCACCAGGAGTTCATCCAGATCGACACCACCAATGTGCTGTTCATCGTGGGCGGTGCCTTCGCCGGCCTCGAGGAGATCATCGAGCAGCGCAGCGGCAAGCAGAGCCTGGGTTTCAATGTCGCGCCGACCGAGGAGGACACCGCGCCTCCGGTCGAGAAGCTGTACTCCTCGGTGCTCCCGGAGGACCTGCTCAAGTTCGGTCTCATCCCGGAGTTCATCGGTCGTCTGCCGGTCATCGCGGCGGTCGACAAGCTCGATCGTTCGGCGCTCGTGTCGATCCTGACCGACCCCAAGAACGCGCTCACCAAGCAGTACGCGCGGCTCTTCGATATCGACGACGTCGAGCTCGAGTTCACCGACGAGGCCTGCGAGGCGATGGCCGATCTGGCCCTCGCCCGCGACACCGGCGCCCGCGGCCTGCGCTCGATCATCGAGGCGGTTCTCCAGCCGATCATGTACGACATCCCCGCACGCGAGGATGTCGCCAAGGTGATCGTCACCGCCGACACGGTCACCAGCGACGCGCTGCCCACGGTCCTGACCCACGACGAGGTCAACAAGAAGGCCAGCTGACCTCGGATTCGGCGATCGGGCAGGGAGTCCGCTCTGCGGGCGAGCCGTATCGAGATCACGTACGCTGACGCGATGACTCCTGTCGATCTCACCCTCTTCGGCGCGACCGGCTTCACCGGAGGCTTGACGGCCGACTACCTCGCGCTGCATCTGCCTGCCGACGCCCGCTGGGCCATCGCCGGCCGTTCCGCCGACAAGCTCCAGACGATCGCCGACCGCATCGAATCCGAGGGCGGGGTCGTGCCGGAGGTCGTCGTCGCCGATCACGGTGACCAGGCGAGCATGAACCGGATGGCCGCGGGCACCCGTGTGCTCGTCTCCACCGTGGGCCCGTACCTGCAGTACGGCGAGCCCGCGGTCAAGGCCGCCGCGGAGGCCGGGATCGGCTACCTCGATCTGACCGGCGAGCCGGGCTTCGTCGATGCCATGTGGCTGAAGTACCACGAGATCGCGCGCAGCACGGGCGCCCGCCTGGTGCATGCCTGCGGTTTCGATTCGGTGCCCTACGACCTCGGCGTCCTCGATCTCGTCGAACGGTTGCCCGCTGACGTCCCGATCACCGTCAAGGGCTACATCCGTGCCAACGCCTCGTTCTCCGGCGGCACCTATCACTCGGCCGTCACCCAGTTCTCGCAGATCACCCTGGCCGAGCGCGCGGCCGCTGAGCGCCGGAAGCACGAGCGACGACCGGAGGGGCGTCGGGTGCGCGGTGGTGGCAGGCCGGGGCGGGCATCAGGGGTGCGCGGCTACGCCGTCCCGCTGCCGACGATCGACCCCCAGATCGTCTTGCGATCGGCGCGAGCACTCGACGTCTACGGGCCCGATTTCCGCTACGAGCACTTCGCGCACTTCCATACGGCGCGTATGGCGATTGCCGCCGGTCTCGGCCTCGGGGTGGCGGTGCTGGGGGCCCAGTTCGGGCCGACCCGCAAGCTCCTGCTCACGGCGCAGAAGGCGGGGGACGGGCCGAGCCAGGAGCGGCGGGCATTGTCCTGGTTCACCTTGACTCTGATGGGTGAGGGCGGAGGCGAGCGTATCGAGACGGAGGTCTCCGGAGGTGACCCCGGATACGACGAGACCGCCAAGATGCTGGCCGAGGCCGCGATGTGCCTGGCCTTCGACGACGTGCCGCGGGTGAGCGGTCAGCTGACCACCGCGACCGCGATGGGCCGCCCGCTCATCGACCGGCTGATCGACGCCGGCATCACCTTCCGCGCCCGCTGATCCACACGTCAGCGTGCATGATGACGTTGATGCGGCGAGCGGACCGATGGTGATGCATCGCGGTCGTCATCGGCGCCGTTGTGCATCATCATCGGCGCTGGCTCGCGTCCGCTGACCGGGGAGATCAGGCCAGGCGGCGGACGGCGGGCAGGTCGAGAAGGTCGTCGGGCGTGGGCATCTGGGAGCCGGGCAGGGAGGCCGCGGCACTGCCGTAGGAGACCGCGAGCGCGAGGCATTCTCCCGGCTCGGCGCCGCGCAGCGACCCCAGCAGGTACCCCGCGAGGGACGAGTCACCGGCGCCGACCGTGCTCCGGGCCGAGATACGGGGAGCGTCGGCCGCCCAGATGCCGTCCGGGCGTAGCAGGAGCGCCCCCTGGGCCCCGAGAGTCAGCAGGATCGCGCCGAGCCCCCGGTCCAGCAGCGGTCGTGCTCGCTCGCCGGCGCGGAGGGGATCACCCTCGAACTCGGAGGCGGGCACCCCGAGGAGCTCGCCGAGCTCGTCGGAATTGGGCTTGATCAGGGCCAGCGACTCCGGGGCCCGCTCGACCGCGGCGGCGAGTGCGGCGCCCGACGTGTCGAGGGCCACCGGAGCGTCGACCTGCGCGGCGAGATCCCCGTACCAGCGGGCGGGAGCGCCCGGAGGAAGCGAACCGCAGAGGGCCACCCAGGTGGCATCGGCGGCAGCGGCGATGACGGCGGTGGCGAGCCGCTCGCGCACCTCGGGCAGGAGCTCGGGGCCGGGCTCGTTGATCTTGGTCGTGGTGCCGTCGTCCTCGGCCAGGGTGAGGTTGACCCGTAGCGGGGCACCGAGGTCGACGGCCTCATGGGGGAGTGCCCGCTCACGCAGCTGACGGACGAGCGGATCGTCGGCATCACCGGGGAGGATCGCGAGCGTCCGCTCGCCGGCGGCGCGGACCACCTGCGCCACGTTGACGCCCTTGCCGCCGGGGTCGTCGTGGGTCGACCGGGAGCGGATGACACCGCCGCGGTCGAGCGGCGCGGCGAGCTGGATCGTGCGATCGACACTCGGGTTCGGGGTCAGGGTCACGATCATGCGCAGAGCACCTCGATTCCGGCCTCGCGCAGACGCGCCAGGGCATGGTCGCTCGCGCCGGTATCGGTCACGAGCACATCGACATCCGCCAGGTCGGCGAAGGTGAAGACGGGTTCGGCGCCGAGCTTGCTCGCGTCGGCGACGACGACGACGAGTCGGGCTGCTTCGGCGAGGGCGCGCTTGACGGCCGCCTCGTCGGCATCATGGGTGCTGAAGCCGTGGGAGTCACTGATGCCATTGGTGCCGAGGAAGGCTACATCGATCCGCGCCTGGTGGTAAGCCTCCACCGCCCGTTGCCCGACGGCCGCGCCGGTGATGCCCCGGATGCGGCCGCCGATGACGTGGACGTCCGCCTCCCCGAGGGTGGTCAGCTTCGCCGCGATGGGCACGGCATGGGTGAGGATCGTCAGCTCCGCGTCGGCGGGGAGGAGCTCGACGAGCTGTTCGACCGTGCTCCCGGCGTCGAAGCCGACACTGCCTCCGACGGGGACGAAGTCCAGGGCGGCGCGGGCGATGCGCTTCTTCTGCGCCTGGTACTGGGTCTCCCGCTGAGCGAGTGCGGTCTCGCCCAGGAGCGAGCGGGCCGGAACGGCACCGCCGTGGACCCGCTGCGCGATGCCGTCGCGCTCGAGGACCGCGAGGTCGCGTCGCACCGTCTCGCCGGAGACTCCGAACTCGCCGGCCACGTCGACGACGACGAGGCGGCCCTCGTGCAGGAGCCGCTCGGCGAGCATCGCCTGGCGTTCGGCGGCGTACATGGCACCCCCTCGGATGACCGATCGTGAGGATCGACGTGGTTTTGTGTGGATATTAGCCCACGGGGCCGCGACCTCGCGACCGGTTGTCGGTAGGCTCTGACCATGGCCCAGATCACGTTGCACGGAACCGCCGTCGTGCCGGGAGTCGGTAGCGGTCCCGTCGTCCGTCCCATGCCTCGCCCGACGATCCCCGCCGATGATCCGCAGCTCGATGCGACCGAGGGCGCCGAGCGTTTCAGCGCTGCCGCCGAGGTCGTGGCCGGACGGTTGCAGGAGCGTGCCGGTCGTGCCAGTGGCGCCGCCTCGGAGGTGCTGACCGCGACCGCCGGCATCGCGCGCGACCGCGGCCTGATCGCGTTGGTCCAGAAGCGTCTCGGCGAGGCCAACGGTCTGTACGCCGCCATCGACGGGGCTGTCGACGATCTCGCGGCGATGTTCAGGTCGGCCGGCGGTCTGATGGCCGAGCGGGTCACCGACCTGCGCGATGTCCGCGATCGCATCGTCGCCGAGCTCTCCGGCCAGCCCGAGCCCGGCATCCCCGCCCCGGCCGAGCCCGCCGTGCTGCTGGCCGATGACCTGGCCCCTGCCGACACCGCGGGTCTCGACCCGGCGCTCGTCGTCGCGATCGCGACATCACTGGGTGGCCCGACCAGCCACACCTCGATCATCTCGCGACAGCTCGGAATCCCCTGCGTGGTCGGCGTGGAGGGCCTCGACGATGTCGAGGTGGGCCTCCCGGTCCTCGTCGACGGTGCGACGGGCGACATCGTCGTCGAGCCGGACCCGCAGATGGTCGCGGAGCGCACCGAGGCCGCGCGCAAGGTGGGTGAGGCCGCCGCCTCGTGGACGGGCCCGGGCGCCACCTCCGATGGTCATCGCGTCGAGATCCTCGCGAACGTGCAGGACGGCGCATCCGCTCGCGCAGTGGCCGACAAGCCCGTCGAGGGCGTCGGGCTCTTCCGCACCGAGCTGTGCTTCCTCGACCGTGAGACGGAGCCGGGCGTCGAGGAGCAGGCCGAGATCTACCGGCCTGTGCTGACGGCGCTGGGCTCGCGCAAGGTGGTCGTCCGCACGCTCGACGCAGGCTCGGACAAGCCGGTCGCCTTCGCCACGATCCCCGACGAGCCCAATCCCGCGCTCGGCGTGCGCGGCATGCGGCTCGGGCAGCGCGACGAAGGACTGCTCGATCGCCAGCTCGAGGCGATCGCCCAGGCCGCCGCCGACAGCGAGGGGCCGGTATGGGTCATGGCGCCGATGGTCGCGACCGAGGACGAGGCCGCGTGGTTCGCCTCGCGCGCCCGCTCCGTGGGCCTCGTGCCGGGGGTCATGATCGAGATCCCCAGTGCCGCCCTGCACGCCGACCGTCTCCTGCGGCATGTCGACTTCCTGTCGATCGGCACCAACGATCTCGCCCAGTACACCTTCGCCGCGGACCGCATGACGCCGTCGTTGGCCGCGCTCAACGATCCGTGGCAGCCGGCTCTACTGGAGCTCATGGCCATCGCGGCGCGCGCGGGCCAGGAGGCGGGTAAGCCGGTGGGGGTGTGTGGCGAGGCCGCAGCCGATCCGCTGCTCGCCTGCGTGCTGACGGGGCTCGGGATCACGTCGCTGTCCTCGGCCGGCACCGCCGCTCCGCTGGTGGGTGCCAAGCTGTCGACCGTCACCCTGGAACAGTGTCAACAGGCCGCCGAGGCTGCGCTGGCCGCCAGCACTCCCGAGGCCGCCCGCGAGGCCGCCCGCGCCATCACCGGCTGACCCGGCGAGCGTGGTTTCGATACGCTCCCTCGTTCCTCGGTCGCTACTCAACCACCGAGGGTGAGGTTCGGTGGTTGAGTAGCCAAAGGCCGTCCACGGCCGACGCGTATCGAAACCACCTGACCGGGTGTGGTGTCGATACGCCGCTCGTTCCGATTCCTGAGTAGCGGCTGGGGGCACCTCCCGCTTGTGGGGAGGAACGAGCCGCGTATCGGAGGGCGCGGCTACTCAACCACCGAGGGTGAGATTCGGTGGTTGAGTAGCGAAAGGCCGTCCGCGGCCGACGCGTATCGAAACCACGCCCGGCTGAGTGGATGCGGTCCTACTCGGCCAGGGTGGCGGTGACGGTGAGCTCGGAGGCTGAGTCATCGGGGGTCGTCGTGACCTCGCCGGTCACCCGGCCCGCGGCCTTCACATCGCCGAGTGCCAGGCCGAGGGTCTCCAGGTCCGCTGAACGCCCGGCGACCGTCACGGCCGTGACCCCGGTGCGCTGGCTGACCTTGGCGGTCGACTTGGCCCCGCGGATGCCCGCGAGCGCTTGTGCCGCCACCGAGAGCAGCCCGGCGTCCTGCGTCTCGACCGCGAGATCGGCCTCGACCGTCGGCCAGCCGGCACGGTGGATCGAGCCCTCCTGCCACCAGGACCAGACCTCCTCGGTCACGTACGGCAGGAACGGCGCGAGCAGACGCAGCTGTGTCGACAGCGCCAGCACGAACGTGGCCTTGGCCGAGTCGCCGGCGGCATCGTCGCGTCGCGCCCGCTCCTTGACCAGCTCGAGGTAGTCGTCGCAGAAGTCCCAGAAGAACTTCTCCGTGACCTCCAGAGCCGAGGTGTAGTCGAAGGCCTCGAAGTGTTCGGTCGCCTCGCGGACCACTGACTGCAGGCCGGTGAGCAGCGCACGGTCGAGGGGCTCGGTGACCTTGGCGGGGTCGAGGAAGGACGCGTCCGCGCCGAGTCCGTAGGCGTCCTCCGCGGCGAGCACGAACTTGCTCGCATTGAGCACCTTCATCGCGAGGCGGCGCCCGACCTTCATCTGTGCCTCGTCGAAGGGCGAGTCCGCCCCCGGGCGGGCTCCGGCCGCGCGCCAGCGCACAGCGTCGGCGCCGAACTTGTCGATGATCTCGTCGGGCACCACGACATTGCCCTTGGACTTGCTCATCTTCTTGCGGTCCGGGTCGACCACGAAGCCCGAGAGCGTGGCGTACTTCCACGGCACGGTGCCGAACTCCTGGTGGGCGCGCACCAGCGAGCTGAACAGCCAGGTCCGGATGATGTCGTGGCCCTGCGGTCGGACGTCCATCGGGAAGGTGCGCTCGAACAGATCGTTGTCGCGCTCCCAGCCGCAGACCAGCTCGGGGGTAAGCGACGAGGTCGCCCAGGTGTCGAGCACGTCGGGGTCGGCGATGAAGCCACCCGGCACGCCGCGCTGCGTCTCCTCGAAGCCCGCGGGAGCCTGCGAGGCGGGATCGACCGGCAGCTCGGCCTCGGTCGCGAAGATCGGGTCCTCATAGTCCGGCTCGCCGTCGGCGTCGAGCCGGTACCAGACCGGGAAGGGGATGCCGAAGAAGCGCTGACGGCTGACCAGCCAGTCGCCGTTGAGCCCCTCGATCCAGTTGGTGAGGCGCGACTGCATGTAGGCCGGCACGAAGGTGATCTCGTCGCCGCGCTTGATCAGCCGCTGCGCCAGGTCGCTGTCGCGGCCGCCGTTCTTGAGATACCACTGGCGGGTGGAGACGATCTCGAGCGGCTTGTCACCCTTCTCGTAGAAGTTCGCCATGCGCTGTGTGGGCTTGGGCTCGCCGTCGAGGGCACCGGACTCCTGCAGCGCCGTCACGGTCAGTTCCCGGGCGGAGAAGACGGTTTTACCGGCGAGCTCCTCGTAGAGCGCCCGGCCGCCGTCGGTGGCGATCCACTCGGGGGTCTCGCGCAGGAAGCGGCCGTCGCGGCCGATCACCGTGCGATTGGGCAGCTGGAACTGGCGCCACCACTGCACATCGGTCAGGTCGCCGAAGGTGCAGCAGTGCACGATGCCCGAGCCCTTCTCGGGGTCCGCGGCGGTGTCGGCGATGACCGGCACCTCGACACCGAACAGCGGCGAGGTCACGGTGCCGCCGAAGAGATGCTGGTAGCGCTCGTCATCGGGATGCGCGATCAGCGCGACGGCCGCGGCCGTCAGCTCCGGGCGCGTGGTCTCGATGTAGACCGGGCCGTCGGCGTGCTGGTAGGCGACGCGGTAGTAGTGACCGGGGTACTCGCGGGCCTCGAGCTCGGCCTGGGCCACGGCGGTCTGGAAGGTGACGTCCCACAGCGTCGGCGCGTCCTGGCTGTACGCCTCGTCGCGGCCGACATTGCGCAGGAACGCGCGCTGGCTCACGGTCTGCGCCTCGGCGCCGATCGTGGTGTAGGTCTGCGTCCAGTCGACCGACAGGCCGAGCGTGCGCCACAGCTGCTCGAAGACCTTCTCGTCCTCGTGGACCAGCTCATTGCACAGCTCGATGAAGTTGCGCCGGCTGATCGGGATCTGCTTCTTCGCGTCCGGCTTCTCGGGCGGAGTGAAGTCCGGGTCATAGGGCAGCGACGGGTCGCAGCGCACGCCGTAGTAGTTCTGCACGCGGCGCTCGGTGGGCAGGCCGTTGTCGTCCCACCCCATCGGATAGAACACCTCTTTGCCGCGCATGCGCTGGAAGCGCGCGACGACATCGGTGTGCGTGTAGCTGAACACGTGCCCGACGTGCAGGGACCCGGAGACAGTGGGCGGGGGCGTGTCGATCGAGTAGATCTCCTCGCGCGTCTTGGTGCGGTCGAAGCGGTAGGTGCCGTGTTCCTCCCACGCATGGGACCACTTGGCTTCGAGGCCTTCGAGGACGGGCTTCTCCGGGACGGTGTTCACAATCGCCCAGTCTACGGAAGCGCCGCCATCGCGGGTCACCCCGCGTCCACCTGCGGAGCAGTGGGTTCTACTGCGTCGCGATCCACCAGATGGTGCCCGAGGCGTCTTGTACGCCACCGCGCAGATCGTCGTCCTCGCTCTTGCGCACGGGCTCCTGGACGACCGTCGCACCCGCGTCGACGGCCCGGGCGACCGTGGCGAGCGCGTCCTCGACATAGAGATGGATGTGGGCCGGTGCGCTCGGGGTCTCGGTCGCACCGCCGCCGATCATCACCACGCTGTCGTCGATCTGCACCTCAGCGTGCATCAACGAGCCATCCGGCCGGTCGAATCGGCGCCGCAGGACCCCTCCGAAGGCCGACTCGAGGAAGCCGATGAGCCGTTCCGCGTCCTGGCAGATGAGATACGGGCTGATCGACGGATATTCAGCGGGCTTCCAACCGTCCATGCCGTCAGAGTATGCCCGGATCCGCGACTGCCTCAAGGCCCGCAGGGGCAGCGGGACTCTCTGAACAGGACTCGGTCGGGGCGGGCGATAGGCTGGAGAGGATGAATCCCACCCTGCGCGAGGTCGAGGCGGAGCTGCTCGCCCGCTGGCCCGAGACCAAGCTCGAGCCCTCCTTGGACCGTATCCGCGCGATCTGCGAGCTGCTCGGCAACCCGCAGGACGCCACGCCGCTGATCCAGCTGACCGGCACCAACGGCAAGAGCACCACCAGCCGCATGATCGACGCTCTGGTGCGGGCGCTGGGGCTTCGGACGGGTCGGTTCACCAGCCCGCATCTGCAGTCGATCACCGAGCGCATCAGCATCGACGGCGATCCGCTGACCGATGAGGAGTTCGTCCGAGCCTATGAGGATGTCGCGCCCTTCGCGCGGCTGATCGACGACCAGCAGGAGCACCCGCTCTCCTTCTTCGAGCTCATGGTCGCGATGGCCTATGCGTCCTTCGCCGACGCCCCGGTGGATGCCGCGATCGTCGAGGTCGGCATGGGCGGCAGTTGGGACGCCACGAGTGTCGCCGACGCCCGCGTCGCCGTCGTGACGCCGATCGGTGTCGACCACGCCCGCTACCTTGGCGACTCGCCCGAGCAGATCGCGGTGGAGAAGGCAGGCATCATCAAGCCCGGCGGACAGGTCGTGCTCGCGGGCCAGCAGCCCGAGGTGCTCGACGTGCTCATGCGCCGGGCGATAGAGGTCGGTGCGCCGGTCGTGCGCGAGGGGATCGACTTCGGCGTCGAGAGCCGTGTGCCGGCGGTCGGCGGCCAGCAGTTCACCCTGCAGAGCCTCAGCGGACGCTACGAGAATCTCCTCCTGCCGCTGCACGGCGAGCACCAGGCGCGTAATGCCGCCCTGGCGCTCGCGGCCGTCGAGACGTTCACGGGCGCCAAGGAGCTCGATCCCGATCTGGTGCGCCAGGCCTTCGGTGAGGTTCGCTCGCCGGGCCGGCTCGAGGTCGTGCGACGCGGCCCGGCCGTGCTCCTCGACGCCGCCCACAATCCGCACGGTGTCGAGACGATGCTGCTCGCGGTGCAGGAGGAGTTCAGCTTCAGTCCGCTCGTCGGCGTCGTCGCGATGATGGGCGACAAGGATGTCGAGGAGATGCTGCGCCAGCTCGAGCCGGTGCTCGCCCACATCGTCGCCACCGAGAACTCCTCGGATCGCTCGTTGCCGGCCATCGAGCTCGCTCAGATCGCGGCGGACATCTTCGGCGAGGAGCGCGTCTCCTCTGCTCCCCGACTCGACGCGGCCCTCGAGGAGGGCATCGCCCGCGCCGAGTCCGCCGAGGGTTATGAAGACGCGGTCGGCAGTGGCGGCGTCCTCGTCACCGGGTCCGTCGTGACCGTCGGAGAGGCGCGCACACTGCTCGGTGTGACCGGGGAGGAACGTCCGTGAAACACCTGGCGATGGCAGTGCTGTGCTTCGAGTCGATCGTCCTCGGGCTCTCGGCCCCGGTCATGATCATGGTCGAGGACCTCGACCCCGCACTCGGTATCACGATCGGCGTGGGTCTCGCGGTCGCCTGCCTGCTCGCCGCGGGACTGTTGCGCACGCCGGTGGGCGAATGGCTCGGCCACGCCATCCAGGTCGCGGCGATCGCCCTCGGATTCATCACGCCGATCATGTTCCTCGTCGGTCTCATGTTCGCCGCCCTCTGGGGCACCGCCGTCTGGATGGGACGCCGGATCGAGAGTGATCGCGCCCGATGGGCGGCTGCCGAAGAGCCCCCGGCCTGACGTTCACGACCTCGGCGACCGGCGCCCACGCGAGTATTCTCGTGACATGGTCCGCGTGCTGGTCGTCGCCGATGAGGAGGTACCCGCCGCGCGCTCGCGTGCGCCGCGGGTCGGGGCCGATCTGCTCCTCTCTGCCGGTGATCTGCCCTGGGCCTACCTGGAGGCCCTCGCCGACGCGCTGGGCGTCCCCGCCGCCTGTGTTCCCGGCAATCACGATCCGGTCGGCGGGCAGCGGTCGGCTCCGTCGGGCTTCGTCTCGGTCGACGACCGGGTGGTCGACATCGGCGGACTCCGCGTAGCCGGTCTCGGGGGCTCGGTGCGCTACAACGATGGCGCGCATCAGTACACGCAGGAGCAGTACCGGCGTCGAGTGGCGAGGCTGATCGAGGCCGCCGGCGGACCCGTCGACGTGCTGCTCACGCACGCCCCTCCGTCGGGTCTCGGCGATGAGCCCGACCCGGCCCATCGGGGCATCGAGGCGTTGCACGAGCTCATCGACGCCTTGGCCCCCACGTGGCACCTGCATGGCCATATCCACCCTTACGGCATGAACAAGCCCGATCGCCGGCTCGGCGACACCCTCGTGCGCAATGTCATCCCCTGGACGGTGCTGGAGATCGAACCGCAGGCGGTCGGCTCCCCGTCCACGGGAGCCGGACGCAGCGCCTGACCAAGGAGATTCTCATGGTGAGCAGTTCGGGGTCACCCCGCGTCGACGCCGAGAGCGACTTCATGCGCGCGCGGCGCCATCAGGTCCTGTCATCGCTCGCCGCGCGGATGCGCGGTGACTCCGACACGACTCAGTCGATGTCCTTCGACGATGTGGTCTCGGCGCTGGGCCGCCGGGCCGAGCACTACGCCGGCACCAAGGTCATCCCTCTCGATGCGATCGTCGGCTCGGTGGATCGCATGAGGGACTTCGATCGCCGTTTCCGTCCGACCTCGACACGCAGCCGGCAGCGATGGGAGCGGCTGGCGCGCGCCAGCCGGACGGGCGAGGAGATCCCGCCGATCGACGTCTATCAGGTGGGGGACTACTACTTCGTGCGCGACGGTCACCACCGTGTCTCGGTCGCGCGCAGCATGGGACTCAAGGTCATCGAGGCCCGCGTGACCGCGATCGACACCTTCCTGCGGCCGGTCGGCATCGGTGGTCGTGAGGACCTGGAACGCAAGCACTGGCGACGGATCATGCTCGAACGCGTGCCGTTCACCGGTGAGGCACGGGCCGCGGTGGCGGTCGATGAGCCGACCGACTACGGGATCATCGCCGAGACGGTCGAGGCGTGGGCGACCCGCACGATGCACGCCGAGGGCGCCTATATGGACAAGAAGACGATGGCCGAGCGCTGGTACGCCGAGGAGTTCGTGCCGGTGCTGGAGATGATCGAGGAGGCGGGGGTGCGCGGCCCCGACGAACGCCCGGCCGCGGCCTACCTGCGTGTCGCAGGCGAGCGCTACCGCCTCATCCGCGAGCACGAGTGGAATGCCGAGATCATGGAGGCCGTCCGCGGCAAGTCCCGTCGCCGCCGCTGAGTCTCGACACCGTATACGGGTGGTGGTTTCGATACGCCGCGCCCGCTGAGCGGACGGGGCTACTCGACCACCGGCGGTCGCCTCACAGGCCGACGGTGAGGTTCTCTCCCGTCGAGGGGTCGAAGATGTGGATCTTGTCGGTGTCGATCGACAGCTTCGCCTCGTCGTCCTCGCTGATCTGGCTCGTCGAGTCCAGCGAGACGACGAGCTGCGTGCGCAGCGAGTCGCCATCGCCCTCACGGGCCAGCTCGCGCAACTGGTCCTGCACCTCCTGCTCGGCGTCATACGGCACGTACGCGTATTGCTGATCGCCGAGCCACTCGCGGACATCGATGTGCGCGGTGAAGGTACGCGACTCGTCGACATCGGCCTGCACCGTGGCGTCCTCGAAGTGCTCCGGCCGGATGCCCGCCATCAGCAGGCCCTTGCCGGCCGCGCGCTCGGCCTTGTCCGCGGGCAGCGGGAAGGTGCCGAAGGGCAGAGTGATCTGGCCGTTCTCGACCGTGGCGGGCAGGAAGTTCATCGGCGGGGATCCGATGAAGCCGGCGACGAAGAGATTGGCCGGCTGCTCGTAGAGCTCGCGGGGTGAGGCGAGCTGTTGCAGGACGCCCTTCTTCATCACGGCGACCCGGTCGCCGAGCGTCATGGCCTCGGTCTGGTCGTGGGTGACATAGACGGTGGTGATGCCGAGCCGCTTCTGCAGCCGCGAGATCTCGGTGCGCATCTGGCCGCGCAGCTTGGCGTCGAGGTTCGACAGCGGCTCGTCGAACAGGAACGCCTTGGCATCGCGCACGATCGCCCGCCCCATCGCGACACGCTGGCGCTGACCGCCGGAGAGATTGGCGGGCTTGCGCTCCAGGTGCTCGTCGAGGTCGAGCGTGCGGCTGGCCTCGCGGACCTTCTCGTCGATCTCCTCCTTGCTGCGCTTGGCGAGGCGTAGTGGGAAGGCGATGTTCTCGTAGACCGTGAGGTGCGGGTACAGGGCGTAATTCTGGAACACCATCGCGAGATTGCGGTCCCGGGGCGCGAGGTCGTTGACCCGCTCGCCGTCGATGAGCATGTCGCCGGAGGTGATGTCCTCCAGCCCCACGATCATCCGCAGCAGTGTCGACTTGCCGCAGCCCGAGGGCCCGACCAGGATGACGAACTCGCCGTCCGCGACGTCGATGCTCACGTCGTTGACCGCCGGGTAGCCGTCTCCGTACTGCTTGACGATGTTCTTCATCTCGATGGCTGCCATGAGCTCAACCCTTCACTGCGCCGGCGGTGAGACCGGCGACGATCTTGCGCTGGAAAAACAGGACCAGGAGGACGATGGGCACCGTCGCGACGACGGCACCGGCGGCCAGCAGCGATGCCGGCCGGTTGAACGGATCGTCCCCGACGAAGAAGGACAACGCCGCCGGGATGGGACGAGCCCGCTCGGTGGAGGTCAGCGAGATACCGAAGACGAAGTCGTTCCAGGCGAAGAAGAAGGTCAGGATCGCCGCGGTGAACACGCCGGGTGCGGCCAGCGGGACGATGACCCGCCGGAAGGCCTGCCAGGCGGTGGCGCCGTCGACCTGCGCGGCCTGCTCCATCTCCCAGGGGATCTCGCGGAAGAAGGCCGAGAGAGTCCAGATCGCCAGCGGCAGCGTGAACGACATATAGGGGATGATCAGGCCGGCCCAGGTGTCGTAGATCCCGAACGTGCGCCACATGTCGAACAGCGGACCGACGAGGGAGACCACCGGGAACATCGCGATCACGAGCGCGGTGGTCAAGACGAACTTCTTGCCCTTGAACTCCAGCCGGGCCACCGCGTATGCAGTCAGCGTCGCGATCACGACGGAGAGCGCGGTGGCGATGAGGCAGATGCCGATGGAGTTGAAGATGGCCTGGCGGAACTGGTCGTCCTTCACCACGTCCACGTAGTTCTGCCACCCGGCGCCCCCTCCGCCTGAGGGGAAGAACCCCGGACTGCCGTTGGTGACCGCCTCCTGGCTCTTGAAGGACAGCGAGACGATCCAGGCCACCGGCAGCAGGCACCAGATGAGGATGAGGGCGAGCCCGAGGGCGGTGCCGATACGGCTGAGTGTGTCGTTGCGCATGGTACTCACCCCTGCCTGGCTGCCGACAGATCGACGCGGAAGAGCTTGACGATGCCGAAGGCGACCACCAGCACCGACAGGAACAGCAGGACCGAGAGCGCCGATCCGATCCCGAGCTGGAACTGCTCGATCACCTGGCGATAGGTGAGGAAGGAGATCGACTCGGTTCCCTGGGCGCCGTTGGTCATGACGAAGATGTTGTCGAAGATGCGGTAGGCGTCCAGTGCGCGGAAGAGCACGGCGACCATGATCGCCGCCCGCATATTCGGCAGGATCACCCGCCACAGCCGTTGCCACCAGCTTGCGCCGTCGACCTTGGCCGCCTCGAGCATGTCCTCGGGCACCTGGGCCAGTCCGGCGAGCAGCAGCAGGGCCATGAAGGGCGTGGTCTTCCAGATCTCCGACACCATGATCGCGGCCATCGCGGACCAGTAGTCACCGAACCAGTTGAAGTCGGTGTTCATGAACGGGATCCAGTTGTTGACGAAGCCGTTCGTGTTGGAGAAGGCGAACTGCCACGCGAAGCCCGAGACGACGGTGATGATGCCGTAGGGGATGAGGATCGAGGTACGCACGAGGCCGCGGGCGAAGATCAGCTTGTGCATCACCATCGCGAAGGCGAAGCCGATCACCAGCTCGAAGAAGACCGTGACCACCATGATGAACACGGTGTTGGCGGTGTCGCGCCAGAACAGCTGGTCGCTCAGCGCGGTGAGGTAGTTCTGGAAGCCCACGAAGGTCCGGTCGTCCGGTGCCGTGAGCGTGTAGTCGAACATCGAGAGGTACAACGCCCGCAGCATCGGGAAAGCCGTGACGAGCAGCATCAGGGCGATGGCCGGGGCGACGAGTTTGATCGCGAGGCGGTTCTCGGCCCGGGACTTGTCCGACGTGCGAGCCTCGCGTCTCGGCTTCGTCGAGGTTTCGGCGGTGGTGGTCACAGCAGAGCCTCCCCTCGCAGGACCGCCTTCAAGAAGGCGGCGGAACGCTCGGGTGTGGTGTCGGGATTGACGCTCGACGGCGGGTGCCAGCGAGACTGGATCGCATTGGAGATCTGACTGTAGAAGGCGCTCTTGGGCCGTGGTCCAGCCTCATCGATACTGTCCCGGAAGAGTTCCAGGAGGTCTGCGGGGAAGGCCTCTGCCAGCTCGGGGGAGTCGTAGACGGACTCGCGGGTCGGCGCGAAGCCGTCGTTGACCGCCAGGGCGGTCTGAGCCTCGGGACTGGCGACGCAGAGCGCCGCCTCCCGGGCGAAGTCCGGGTGCTCGGTGTAGGCCCCGACGCCGATCTCGATGCCGCCGATCGGAGGCTTGGAGTCCTCGCCCTCGACGGTCTGCGGGTAGCGGACCCATCCGAGGTCCTCGAAGGCCTCGTCGTCGGCGGGGCCGCCGGGCTGGCCGATGAGTCCCTTGTAGTTGGAGTAGACGAAGGTCCAGTTGACCATGAACGAGCCGGGGCCCTCGTCAGGGAACATCCGGCCCAGGCTGGTGCCCTCATTGGAGGTACTGAGGTCGGGTTGGGCCGCGCCGGAGTCGACGAGCTTCTGGATGACGGCCGCCGCGTCCTTGCCGGCTTGGGAGTCGATGGTGACCTTGGCGTCGCGCCCGTCCTCCACGGTGTCGGGGTCGAGGATATTGCCCCCGGCACCTTGGATCATCGCGTTGATCCAGACGACATAGGCCTCGTAGCGGTTGGCCTGCACGCCGACGGTGCCGCCCTGGTCGGCCGCGGCGTCGATGACCTGATCCCAGGTGACTGGTTGAGACATATCGAGTCCGGCGGCCTCGGCGAGCGACTTGCGGTACCAGAGCACCTGCGTGTTCGCCCACTGCGGCACGGCGACGACCTGGTCGTTCCACTGGACGATGTCCGCCGGCCCGTCGAGAACGTCGTCGAGGGCCTGGTCGGCGAGGTCGTCCTCGAAGGTCAGGAGCCAATCGGCATTGGCGAACTCGGGAACGAAGACCGGGTCGAGGCTCATCAGATCGGTGGAGCTGTCTCCGGCGGCCAGCCGGCGGGCGAGCTGGGTCCGCTGATCGGTGGCGCTGGCCGGGAGCAGCTGGATCGCGATGTCGTAGTCGTCGGTGCTGCAGTCCTCGGCGAGCTGCGTGAGGGTCTCCTGGCCGTCGGGGTTGATGTACCAGTTGAGTGTGGGCTTGCCGCTGTCTCCGCCGCAGGCGGCGAGGAATGACACCGCCAGGGTCGCGCAGGCCGCGGCGCCCAGCGTTCGGCGGAGTGCGGCGCCCGTACGCCTCATGTCCTGCGTCCCATCGAATCGCCCCTTAGGTCGTCCGTGAACCCGTCGCCGGTGATCCTGTGACTGACGCCACAGCGGATTCTCAACTTAGGAGAGAACTCAGGGAGCCGCAACTCCTCAGGGGCGGTGGAGGTGGCGCAACCAGACGGTCGTGTCGGGAGGGAGCCCTTGGCCGTCGAGCGGACCGCTGGACACGAGGGGCGTGAGGTGTTCTGGCAGGGGGAGGGTCGACGGGCCGAGGTTCGCGATGACCACCGTGTCGAGATCGCCGGATCTGATGTGGAAGGCCACGGCATCGCCGTCCTGATCGTCGCTCCAGGAGAGCTCGCCGCGACCCAGCCCGCGGCTCCGGCGCAGTGTCAGGAGCCTGCGGTACAGCTCCAGCGTCGACCCCTCGGTGCCGTCCTGTCGATCGACGGCGAGGGAGCCGAGCTCATCGGGTTGGGGCAGCCAGGACAGGGCGCTCGGCCCGAAGCCGAAGGAGGGGTCGTCCGCCGACCAGGGGAGGGGGACGCGGCAGCCGTCGCGGCCGCGGTCGGTGTGCGCGGACCGTTCCCAGGTGGGGTCCTGACGAGCATCGTCGGGCAGACGGGTCGCCTCGGGGAGGCCGAGCTCCTCGCCCTGATACAGGTAAGCCGAGCCGGGCAACGCGAGCATGAGGGCCGTCGCGGCCCGTGCGCGCCGTAATCCCAGCTCGGCATCGGGCTGGGGGTCGTCGGCGCCGATACCGGGCATCCGGGCCAGTCCCGGCCGCTGGGGATAGCCGAAGCGCGACGCATGCCGGACGACATCGTGATTGGACAGCACCCAGGTCTGCGGGGCGCCGACCGTCTCCGTGGCGGCGAGTGAGTCCGCGATCGAGGCTCGCAGCTCCCCGGCGATCCACGGTGTCATGAGATAGCCGAAGTTGAAGGACTGGTGCAGCTCATCGGGGCGGACGTAGCGGGAGAGCGCCTCGGAGGGCTGTACCCACGCCTCCGCGCAGAGCACGCGGTCGGCATCATCACCCCAGACATCCACCAGATCCTCTGAGTAGTCGTCGACGATGCTCCGCCAGCGCCGATAGATGTCGTGGACGCCGGGCTGGTCCCACATCGGCAGCAGCGTCGTGGTGTCGACGTGGGGGTCGATCGACAGATCCGCGTCGGGCAGCCCCTGGGCTTTGACCAGGCCGTGCGCGACGTCCACACGGAAGCCGTCGACGCCGCGGTCGAGCCAGAACCGCAGGATGCTCTCGAACTCCTCGCGCACCTCGTCATTCGTCCAGTCGAAGTCCGGCTGAGACGAGTCGAAGAGATGCAGATAGTACTGACCGGGCCGGCCGTCGGGTTCGGTGACGCGAGTCCAGGCCGGACCACCGAAGTTGCTGACCCAGTTGTTGGGTGGCTGCTCTCCTTGATCGCCTCGGCCGTCGCGGAAGACGTACCGCGCCCGCTCGGGGCTGCCGGGCGGAGCGGCGAGTGCGGCCTGGAACCAGGAATGCTCGTTCGATGAATGGTTGGGCACGAGGTCGACGATGACGCGCAATCCGAGCCGGTGGGCCCGGTCCAGCAGCACGTCGAAGTCCGCGAGGGTGCCGAACAGCGGGTCGACATCGCGGAAGTCCGCCACGTCGTAGCCGGCGTCGTGCTGCGGCGAGACGTAGAAGGGGGACAGCCAGAGGGCGTCGACGCCCAGGTCGCGGAGATGCTCGAGTCGTGCGGTGATGCCGGGAAGATCGCCGATCCCGTCCCCGTCCGCATCGGCGAAGGAACGAGGGTAGATCTGATAGATCACCGCGTCGCGCCACCAGGGCAAGGTGCTCATGTGGTCCTCCGGCCGACGTCAGAGATGTCCAGATTAACCATCGCGCCCTCGGGTGGAGGATCGCTAGTCTGCCTCCTGACAGTGATGTGGATCACTGCCTCCGACACTTGCGCCGGTTCACCGAGGGAGGATGCACATGACCGTCGATGGATTCCAGGACGAACGCTTCGAGGAGCTGCGACGTGTCTTCGCCGAGCATCTCGACTCAGGAGAGGAGCTCGGTGGCGCGATCGCGGTGAACCTGGACGGCGAGACCGTCGTCGATCTCTGGGGCGGTCACCGCGATGCCGCGCGGACCCTCGCGTGGGAGCGCGACACGATCGTGAACGTCTGGTCCACGACCAAGGAGATCACCGCCCTGGCCGTCCTCATGTGCGTGGACCGCGGGCTGATCGACCTCGATGCGCCGGTCGCGCGGTACTGGCCGGAGTTCGCGCAGAACGGTAAGGACGCCGTCACGGTCCGGCAGCTGATGTCCCACACCTCGGGGGTGTCCGGCTGGGAGCAGCCCTTCGTGGTGACCGACATGTACGACTGGGACACAGCGACCTCGCGGCTCGCCGAGCAGGCGCCCTGGTGGGAGCCGGGCACCGCCTCGGGTTACCACGCCAACAATCAGGGCCACCTGCTCGGCGAGGTGATTCGGCGGACCGACGGCCGCATGCTCAAGCAGTTCGTCGCCGAGGAGATCGCCGCCCCTCTGGAGGTGGACCTGCAGATCGGGGCACAGCCCGAGGACGACGACCGCATCGCCGAGATCGTGCCTCCACCGCCGCTGCCCTTCGACCTCGAGAGCCTGGATCCCGATTCTCCCGTCGTCAAGACCTTCACCGGTCCCGTCGCCGATGCCTCGGCCGCCAATACCGTGGCCTGGCGCCGGGCGGACATGGGCGCGCTCAACGGGCACACCAACGCGCGTGCGCTGGCCCGGACGTTCTCGGCGATCACCTTGGGCGGGACGGTCGACGGCGTCGAGCTGCTCTCGCCATCGACGATCGACCGGATCTTCGAGGAGCAGTCGCGCAATGTCGACTTGGTGCTCGGGGTGCCGCTCAGGTTCGGTATCGGGTTCGCATTGCCCGAACCCGATACCTTGCCGTACATCCCCGACGAGCGGACGTGCTTCTGGGGCGGCTGGGGTGGCTCGTTGACGGTGATGTTCCTCGATCGCGGCCTGACGGTCTCCTATGTGATGAACAAGATGGCCCCGGGCATCATCGGATCGGACCGGTCGGCGGCCTATGTCGAGGCGATTCTCGCGGCCGATCTCTGACCCTCGCAGCGGGTCCGATCTCCTGGACTCGCTGGCCGGGCGATAGGTTCGGGGCATGACACAGCGCACCCTCGTTCTCATCAAGCCCGACGCGGTCCGCCGTGGTCTGGTGGGCGATGTCCTCTCGCGGTACGAAGCCAAGGGGCTGACTCTGGTGGCGATGGAGCTGCGTTCGATCGACGCACAGCTGGCCGACACGCACTACGCCGAGCACGTCGATCAGCCCTGGTATCCGCCGTTGCGCGAGTTCGCGGTCTCCGGCCCGCTGGTGGCTCTCGTGCTCGAGGGCGATGAGGCGATCTCCGTGGTGCGCGCGCTCAACGGCGCGACGGATGGCCGCGTCGCGGCTCCGGGCACCGTGCGCGGCGACCTGTCGTTGTCGAATCGCGAGAACCTCGTTCACGCCTCGGACTCCGAGGAGTCCGCGGCCCGCGAGATGGCCCTCTGGTTCCCGAACCTCTGATCTAGCGCCCCGGGTGACGGAGGATGTGACTCCGCGGTTGTTATGGCGACCACGACCTCACATCCTTCGTCGGCGCCGGGATGGAGGATGTGATTCCGCGGTTGTTATGGCGACCACCGAGTCACATCCTTCGTGAACCTCCTCGAGCCAGGCGGCGGAATGGCGCTCGAGGGCGTCGAGGGTCAGGAACTCGTCGCGCGTCGGCGCCCGACCGGTCCAGCCGCAATGCCGTGCCATGCGCAGCAGTTGGTCGGCGACGACGGCCCGATCGTGCCGGATCGCGAACGAGGTGAACACCAGTACGCGGCTCCCGGTGATCGCGACCTCATTGCCGCGGACCACATCGGCATCCCAGCGCTCGACCGCGCGATGTGGCGCGCCGTGGATCTCGACGGCGAGATCGAGTTCGCGCCAGTAGACGTCGAGGTAGTACCGGCCGTCCGCGCCCTTGACCCGCTGCTGGCGCGCGGGCCGGGGAAGGCCGAGGACGCGCCAGATCCAGGTGAAGTCGCGTTCCGGTAATGACTGGATGCCGCCGAGAGCGTCGAGGACGGATTCGATGATCAACGCTCGGTGTCGGCAGGTGCCGCGCCTCGCCAGGGCCTCTGTCACGGCGTCGGCATTGACCAGACCCTGCTGGAATGCCGCGATCACCAGCACCCGTACGCGACGTTGATGCGTACTCCAACTGGCCGCGTCCACCAGACTGCGGGCGAACGTGGTCCGCCGGGGCTCGCGCACCAGATGGACGTCGACGCCCGGCTCCAGGCAGGTGCTCCAGTGCAGCTCGGTGGGTGGCAGCGCCGTCGGTCGTCGGCCTTGGGGAAGCGTGAGGAAGATGCGCGTGTCGTCGAAGCCGGTGAGCCCGTCCAGTTCGAGAGCGGTCAGGCCGGAGACGACCGAGCCCGGCGGCGCGGCGAGCCAGGCGACGGCGATGGTCTCGAGCCGACTGAGCGGGCCGTTGTGCGTCACCACGACCCGGGGCCACGGCCGTTGCCAGTGGCCCGTGTCGATGAGGTGGCGGACCTTCCCCCGCCCCCAGCGTCGATTCGCCTCGTTCGCCCGCAGCACCGTCTCCATGACGAGAGCTTCTCGCCCGCAACGCGAACTGACCATCCCCCTACCTCACGCGCTGTGGATAACGGACGATGTGACACCGCGGTAGCTGGGGCAACCGTCGAGTCATATCTTTCGTCGATGCACCACGGACGATGTGACTCTGCGGTTGCCGGGACGACCGTCGAGTCACATCTTTCGTTTCCCTCGGCCGGGCGAGGAGGTGATGGACGGATGATGTGACTCTGCGGTTGCCAGGACGACCACCGAGTCACATCTTCCGTCGGCTGGGCGACGGACGATGTGACACCGCGGTTGCCAGGACTGCCGCCGAGTCACATCTTTCGTCGATTCCCGATCGCGGCGGTGCGGCCCCGCTCAGGCGTAGGTCGGCGGTACGAGGTGGTGGACGACATCGTGGAACTGACCGCGCACGTCGTCGGGCAGCCAGACGACGTGGTTCGACTCCGAGGCCATGTCGATGTCCTCCTGCAGCGTGACGGCCTCGGTGACCTGACGCGGCTGGTCGCGGCGAACCCGCTCCTCCAGAGCCACCAGTGAGATACGCAGCGTCACGCCGAAGGGATTGGCGTTGACGATGCCGATGCCCCAGAACTGGTCCGGATCGGCGGTGGCCTTCTGGTCCAGGTCGATCATCACGGCCGTGACGTCATGCTCCAATGCCGGGAGGTCGATCTCCTCGGCGCCGGTCAGCTCGACCTGCACGTGACGCACTTGATCGGACCCCTGTCCGTCGAAGCGCAGGATGTCGCGTAGCGACCCGCCGGCCGGCAGGACGGCGCATCCGGCGTGCGAGCCGTTGACGCCCCGTGTGGTCACGTGGGGGAGCTCCATGCCGTACATATTGTGCGGACGGAAGCGCAGGGTCGGCATCACCGAGACCTCGGTGTTGTTGGTGATCGTCAGGCATTGATCGAGCGAGCCGTCGGCGGCGATGGGCACGTAGCTGACGGCGAACGGCTGGGGCGGGCGCTGGCGTCGTCTCACGGAACGAGCCTAGCCTCGACGTTATCCATCGCCGGAGCCCATCGTGCCCGACCCGTAGCGGTGGCTGGTCAACCTCACTGCCGTGCGATGACGTTGACCGGTTACCGCCACCCCCGGACGTAGGGGTGATGGCCTACCGCCGCGGGCGAGGGGAGCGGCGGGGTCGGGGATTTCATCGCCGTGGGGGCACCGCCTACCCTGGAAGGCATGTCCGTCGCGTCTGTCTTCCCACGACTGGAACCCCTCCTGCCGTCGGTGAGCAAGCCCATCCAGTACATCGGCGGCGAGCTCAACTCGACCGTCAAGGACTGGGATTCCGCTCGCGTCCGCTGGGCGCTCATGTACCCGGATGCCTACGAGGTCGGGCTGCCCAATCAGGGCGTGCAGATCCTCTACGAGGTCCTCAACGAGCGCGACGACATCCTGGCCGAGCGCACCTACGCCGTGATGCCCGACATGGAGAAGGTCATGCGCGAGAACGACATCGCGCAGTTCACCGTCGACGCGCATCGTCCGGTCGCCGCCTTCGACATCCTCGGCGTCAGCTTCGCCACGGAGCTCGGCTACACCAATCTGCTCACGGCGCTCGATCTCGCGGGCATCCCGCTGCATGCGGTCGACCGCACCGAGGACGATCCGATCGTCCTCGCCGGCGGGCACAGCGCCTTCAACCCCGAGCCGATCGCCGACTTCGTCGATGCCGCGGTTCTCGGCGACGGTGAGGAGGTCGTGCTCGCCATCAGCGAGGTCATCGGGGAGTGGAAGGACGAGGGCCGGCCCGGCGGACGCGACGAGCTGCTCGCCCGCCTCGCGGCTTCCGGAGGCGTCTACATCCCCAAGTTCTACGATGTCGGCTATCTGCCCGACGGACGTATCGAGAAGACTGCCCCGAATCGCGAGGGCATCCCGTGGACGGTCGCCAAGCACACCCTGATGGACCTCGACGACTGGCCGTACCCGAAGAAGCCGCTCGTGCCGCTGGCCGAGACGGTCCACGAGCGCTTCAGCGTGGAGATCTTCCGCGGCTGCACGCGCGGCTGTCGCTTCTGTCAGGCCGGGATGATCACCCGTCCGGTGCGCGAGCGGTCCCTGCAGACGATCGGCCAGATGGTCGACAACGGGCTCAAGGAGTCCGGCTTCGAGGAGGTCGGCCTGCTCAGCCTGTCGAGCGCCGACCATTCGGAGATCGGCGATGTCGCCCAGCAGCTCGGCGACCGCTACGAGGGCACCAATACCTCGCTCTCGCTGCCGTCCACGCGTGTCGACGCCTTCAACATCACCCTCGCCAACGAGTTCAGCCGCGGAGGCCGCCGCTCGGGTCTGACCTTCGCCCCCGAGGGCGGCAGCGAGCGCCTGCGCAAGGTCATCAACAAGATGGTGTCCGAGGAGGACCTCATCCGCACCGTGGCGGCCGCCTACTCGCACGGCTGGCGTCAGGTGAAGCTGTACTTCATGTGCGGTCTGCCGACCGAGACCGATGACGACGTGCTGCAGATCGGCGAGCTCGCTAAACGGGTCATCGAGACCGGGCGCGAGGTGTCGGGCCGCAAGGACATCCGCTGCACGGTGTCGATCGGCGGCTTCGTGCCCAAGCCGCACACGCCCTTCCAATGGGCCTCGCAGCTCGACCACGAGACCACCGACGAGCGGCTGCGCAAGCTGCGCGCGTCGGTACAGAGCGACAAGCGCTTCGGCCGCGCGATCGGCTTCCGCTACCACGACGGCAAGCCCGGCACGATCGAGGGACTGCTCTCGCGCGGCGATCGCCGCGTCGGACGGGTCATCGAGGCCGTATGGCGCGACGGTGGCCGCTTCGACGGCTGGAGCGAGCACTTCAGCTATGACCGCTGGGCGGAGAAGGCGGCCGAGCAGCTCGTGCCGCTCGGTGTCGACCTCGACTGGTTCACCACCCGCGAGCGCGACTACGACGAGGTGCTCCCGTGGGACCATCTGGACTCGGGCCTCGACCGTGAGTGGCTGTGGGAGGACTGGCAGGACGCGATCGATCCCGACGGTGCCGTCGAGGTCGAGGACTGCCGCTGGACCCCGTGCTTCGACTGCGGCGTCTGCCCCCAGATGGACCTCGACATCCAGATCGGCCCCACTGGCCAGAAGCTTCTGCCGCTCTCGGTCGTCTGAGCCTGCGTACGTGATGTCAGGGTGGCATCACCATCGGGGACCGATGATGATGCATGGCGGTCGCCATAGCGGCCGCGACGCATCGTGATCGGTGCGCCCGCAGGCGATGCGCTCAGATCCGCGACTCGAGCGGTCCCGAACGCGCGATGTAGGTGCCCGTGATGGCGATGATGACACCGGCACACGCCAGCATGATCAGCGAGGCATTCCAGCTGCCCGTCAGGTCGTGGAGGAGGCCGGTGAAGAACGGGGAGATCGCGCCGACGAGATATCCCGGGCCCTGGGTCATCGCCGACAGGGTGCTCGTTCCCGCCGCCGTCCTCGTGCGGTAGCCGATCATCGCGAGCACCCAGGTGAAGGCACCGCCGCCCAGGCCCAGCAGCACCGCCCACGCCGCGGGCACTTGGCTGGGGGCCACGAGGACGCCGAGCCAGCCCATGGTCGTGACGCCCCCGAAGCACAACGGCAGGAGCGGGGTCTGGCCCCAGCGGCGGATCAGCCAGGGGAGCGCTAGCGTCATCGGCATGCCCACGGCGGTCAACAGGCTCAGCATCAGGCCCGCGGTCGTGGTGTCGACCCCGCCGTCCGCGAGGATCTGGGCGAACCACCCGAACTGGGCATAGGCGCCACCGGACTGAGCGCCGAAGCACAGCAGCATCGCCCAGGTGAGCGGTGACCGGATCACCGCGGAGGCCGGAAGGCCGCCGGCGCCCCCGATCTTGGTCTTGACATCGTGGCCGATGAGGCGGAGCCAAGGCAGCAAGGTGATCACGGCGAGCCCCGCCCACATGCCGACCGCCAGGCGCCAGCCACCGGGGCCTTGGGAGACCGGAACGGACACCAAGGACGAGATGGTGCCGCTGCCCATGAGCGCCGCTCCGAAGAGGGCGCTCATCAGCGCGATGCGGTCCGGGAAGTGGACCTTCACCAGCGGCGGGAGGGACACATTGCCGAGGGCCGCGCCGGAGAGCGCGAGGAAGGACATCGCGAAGAACAGCGCCGGCCCGTCGGCGAAGGCTCGCAGGGCGAGTCCGATGGTGATCGCGATGAGGGCGAGGACCACGGTCCGGTGCAGACCGATCCGGCGGACGATGCTGTCGGTCGCCAAGCCGAAGACCGCGAAACAGACCATCGGCAGCGTGGTCAGCAGACCGGCCGCGGTGGGAGAGAGCCCGAGATCCTCCTGCAGCGAGCTCATGACCACGCCGACGCTGCCGACGGCGACGCGCAGATTCAGGGCGAGCAGGATGATGGAGGCGCCGACGAGGACGCGGCCGCGGGAGGTGGACATCGATGCCATTGAACTCCTTGCGTTCGGCTGCGGGGCGAGCGGGGTCTGTCGCCTCGATCGTTAGGCTGGCGGCATGAGCGAGCGCAGCGAGCGACCGATGGGGCTTCTCATGTCGGCTTCGGCCTACCGTGGCTCTTTTTGGGCGGTGCCGGCATGAGCGAGGACGGCAGCACCACGTTGCAGGGAACGCCCAATCCCGAGGCCCCCAACCCACAGCTGCCGATCGTGCAGAAGCTCCGCATCCGCTATGCCAAACGCGGCCGTCTGCGCTTCACCAGCCACCGTGACTTCGGCCGCGCCTTCGAACGAGCGGTGCGGCGCGCGGGTCTTCCGATCGGCTACAGCTCGGGTTTCACCCCGCATCCCAAGATCTCGTACGCGGGCGCCTCGCCCACGGGGGCAGCGAGCGAGGCGGAGTACCTCGAGATCGGGGTGACTCGTCCGCTCGATCCACGTGAGGTGGGCGACCGGCTCGATGAGGCGCTCCCCGATGGCTTGGACGTGCTGGACGTGGTCGTCGCCACGCCCGGTGCGTTGGCCGATCGGCTCGAGGGGAGCAGGTGGAGCATCCAGCTCCCCGGCCTGTCGGCCGACGAGGTCGAGGGGCCGGTCGAGACCTTGTTATCGCGCGATGAACTTCTCGTCGAGCGGATGATGAAGAAGGGCCCGCGGACCTTCGACATCCGCGCGTCGATCGTGGCGTTGGCCACTGAGGCCGATCCCGATGATGCGACGTGTGCGATACTGGATCTGGTCGTGCGGCACGGCACACCGTCCGTGCGACCGGACGACGTACTCGTCGGTCTGCGCTCCGAGTGTGGACTGGGCACCGGGTTGACACCCGTGGCGACTCGCCTGGCCCAGGGCCCGCTCGATGCGACGACCGGCTCGGTCGGCGATCCTCTCGCTCACGACCGCGACGCTTCCTGACCGGAAGCCGACCGCGGCGGGCCGAGATGGTCGTCATCGTGACAGGCCGGACGGCGTTCCTCGGTGCTCGCGCACCGGGATCTCGACAGACTTGTCGGTCCTTGGCGGACCGTTGACCCCAGGCCCGGGGCACGCATGGCGTATCCGGGCGAAGGAGAGCACATGCTCGACGATGACAACGACACTTCGACCGCGCCCCAGACGCCGGATGAACAGACTCCGGAGCAGGAGACGAGCGGTGAGGCGCCTGGTTCCACCAGTACCCGGCGCCGAGCGGCTGGACGGGCGGCCGGCCCGCCCTCGGCGCTGAGCACCGATATCTTCGCGGCTCCTTCCGCGCAGAGCGCCCCGGAGCCCGCTCCGCGGCCGGAGCCGGAGGACGCTGCGCCGGAACGACCGGCTGCTCCGGAGGCCGGTGCCGGCAAGGCGGCCGCGACGGCGGCGATGTTCCAGGCCCCGCCGGCCGAGCTCGCCCCACCCAAGCCGAAGCCGGCTCCCGAGCCCCAGTCCTCCGATGAGGACACCGATGACGATGATGACGACTCTGACGACGAGCAGCCCAAGCGCCGTCGTCGCAGTCGCGGGGGCCGCCGGCGCCGCAAGGGCGGCGACGACTCCGAGGACACGAGCGACGAGACCGAGGCGTCCGATGACGGCGCCGACTCGTCCGATGATGCCGATGACGACAACGGCAATGACAACGGCTCGGGCAGCCGCCGTCGCCGCCGCCGTGCTCGCGCGGGTGAGGGCGCCGACAAGTCGCCCGATGACCCGGAGAACACGGTGGTCAAGGTGCGTGAGGGTCGCAGCGCCGAGGACGAGATCACGGGAGTCACCGGGTCCACCCGCCTGGAGGCCAAGAAGCAGCGCCGCCGCGAGGGCCGTGAGGCCGGACGGCGCCGCGCGCCGATCGTCTCCGAGGCGGAGTTCCTCGCCCGCCGTGAGTCGGTCACCCGCGAGATGGTGGTGCGTCAGCGCGAGGACTACACCCAGATCGCCGTCCTCGAGGACCGCGTCCTGGTGGAGCACTATGTGGCGCGCGAGTCGCAGGTCTCGATCATCGGCAATGTCTACCTCGGCCGCGTGCAGAACGTGCTGCCGAGCATGGAGGCCGCCTTCGTCGACATCGGAGCGGGCCGCAATGCGGTGATCTACGCCGGCGAGGTCGACTGGTCGGGCGTCGAGAACGGCAAGCAGCGCAAGATCGAGGACGCCCTCCAGCCCGGTCAGACGGTGCTCGTGCAGGTCACCAAGGACCCGATCGGCCAGAAGGGCGCCCGGCTGACCAGCCAGATCAGTCTCGCCGGACGCTTCCTGGTCTACGTGCCCGGCGGCGGCAGCAACGGCATCAGCCGCAAGCTTCCCGATGCGGAGCGCTCGCGGCTGAAGGGCCTGCTCAAGGAGGTCCTGCCCGAGAACGCGAGCGTCATCGTGCGCACGGCCGCCGAGGGCGCGACCGAGGACCAGCTGACGCGTGACGTGCAGGCACTGAGTGCGCGCTGGGAGGACATCGAGCGCAAGTCCCAGGGCGGCGGCTCGGCACCCACGCTGCTGTACTCCGAGCCCGATCTGATGATCAAGGTCGTCCGCGACCTGTTCAACGAGGACTTCGCCAAGCTCGTCGTCCAGGGCGACGACGCCTGGGACATGGTGCACGGCTATGTCGACCACGTGGCACCCGACCTGGAGGACCGGCTCGAGCGCTGGACCCGGGACAACGACGTCTTCAGCGAGTACCGCCTCGACGAGCAGATCCACAAGGCGCTGGACCGCAAGGTGCACCTGCCCTCGGGCGGCTCCCTCGTCATCGACCGCACCGAGGCGATGACCGTCGTCGACGTCAACACCGGCAAGTTCACCGGCTCGGGCGGAAACCTCGAGGAGACGGTCACCAAGAACAACCTGGAGGCGGCCGAGGAGATCGTCCGCCAGCTCCGGTTGCGCGATATCGGCGGCATCATCGTCGTCGACTTCATCGACATGGTCCTGGAGAGCAACCGCGACCTGGTTCTGCGCCGGCTCGTGGAGTGCCTGGGCCGTGACCGTACGCGCCACCAGGTCGCCGAGGTCACGTCGCTCGGTCTGGTGCAGATGACGCGCAAGCGCATCGGCACGGGTCTGCTCGAGTCGTTCAGCCACGAGTGCGAGCACTGCAAGGGCCGCGGCGTCGTGATCGCCGACGAGCCGGTCGAGGCCAAGAAGGACGACGCGCGGCGCCGTCGCGGCAACCGCGGGGGCAAGGGCCGTGGCAACGGCAACGGTGATCAGTCCGAGGGCAGCCAGCAGGACGCGGGCAAGCAGAACGGCGGCTCCAAGGGCCAGGACGACTCCGCGCCCAAGCGCGACGAGGATGCTCCGGCGGAGACCTCGCAGCAGAACAAGCGCGGCGGCAAGGGCAAGCAGCGCGGCGGTTCGGGCGAGAACACCACACAGACCCAGCCGGACACCGTGCCCGAGGCGGTGAAGGACGAGAGCGCCGCCGAGGCGCCGCAGGAGTCCACCTCCGCCGAGGCCGAGGACCGCCCGGCACCGCGCAAGAAGAGCGCCGCCAGGAGCAGGGCCAAGAAGTCGGCTCCGGCCGACGCCGCGCCGGAGCCGGCCGCGCCGGTGGAGGCCGCTGGCCCCGCCGACGAGCCCGCCGCACCGGCGGAGGAGCCTGCCCCGGCCGCTGGCGGTTCGACGACCCGGGCCCGTGGTCGCCGTTCGGCGGCGCGCCCCAAGGCCGAGCAGCTGCCGCTGGACGAGCCGAAGACCGAGGACGCCGAGCAGGTGGCCGAGGATGTCCAGCAGGCCGCCGAGGAGGCGGCCACGCCGCCCGTCGCGCCCGCGCCACCGGCCAAGCCGGTCGTCAAGAGCACGACCCGGCGACGCGCGGCCACTCGGCCGGCATCCGCCCCAGACCCGGTGGTTCCGCCCACGGAACCGGCCGAATCAGGACCCGTTTTGACCGAGGATGGATCGGGTCAGTAAACTAGACAGTCGGTGCGCCATGCGCGCCGGTCCGTGCGCGTCTCGCGCACCCCAGACAGACATTTGAGTGAGGATTCCGTGGTGTACGCAATCGTGCGCAATGGCGGCGGCCAGGCCAAGGTCGCGGTCGGCGACGTCATCGAGATCGACAAGGTCCAAGCGACTGAGGGTGACAGCGTCACGCTCCCCGCAGTGCTGCTGGTCGACGGCGACGATGTGACGTCGGCTGCCGACGCGCTCGCCAAGGTCACGGTGAACGCCGAGGTGCTCGGTGCCACCAAGGGCCCCAAGATCGTCATCCAGAAGTACAAGAACAAGACCGGTTACAAGAAGCGCCAGGGGCACCGTCAGAAGTACACCCAGGTCAAGATCACCGGTATCGAGAAGTAAGGGGCTCGCGACATGGCATCCAAGAAGGGCGTTTCGTCCACCAAGAACGGCCGCGACTCCAATGCGCAACGCCTCGGCGTGAAGCGCTTCGGCGGCCAGCAGGTCAACGCCGGCGAGATCATCGTCCGGCAGCGCGGCACCCACTTCCACCCCGGCGTCAACGTCGGCCGTGGCGGCGACGACACGCTGTTCGCCCTCTCGGCCGGCGCGGTCGAGTTCGGTACCAGGCGTGGTCGCAAGGTCGTCAACATCGTGACGGCGGAGTGACCGTCCACCACTCACGTCGACAAGGGGTAGTCCGCGCACGCGGGCTGCCCCTTGTCTCATTCATCACCCGCTGAGGAGCACTCCGATGGCCATCCCCACCTTCGTCGACCACGTGACGCTGCACGTCCAGGCCGGGAACGGTGGTCACGGCGTCGCCTCGGTGCACCGTGAGAAGTTCAAGCCGCTCGGTGGCCCCGATGGCGGCAACGGCGGTCATGGCGGCGATGTCGTGATCCGTGTCGACCCCGATGTCACGACCTTGATCGACTATCACCATGAGCCGCACCGCCGGGCCACCAACGGCGCACCGGGTGCCGGCTCGAACCGCAGCGGCGCCAACGGCGAGGACCTGGTGCTGTCGGTTCCCGATGGCACGGTCGTCCGCGACGAGGAGGGCGAGGTCATCGCCGATCTCGTCGGCGCCGGGACGGAGCTGGTCATCGCGGCCGGTGGGCGCGGCGGGCTGGGCAATGCCGCCCTCGCGTCGTCCAAGCGCAAGGCGCCCGGCTTCGCCCTCAAGGGCGAGCCGGGGGAGCAGCGCACGGTGCGGCTCGAGCTCAAGGTCGTGGCCGATATCGGACTGATCGGCTTCCCCTCGGCCGGCAAGTCGAGTCTCATCGCCGCGCTGTCGCGCGCGCGTCCCAAGATCGCGGACTATCCGTTCACCACGCTGGTGCCCAACCTCGGTGTCGTGCGAGCAGGCTCGACGACCTTCACGGTCGCCGATGTGCCGGGGCTGATCGAGGGAGCCAGCGACGGCCGCGGTCTCGGACATGACTTCCTGCGGCATGTCGAGCGCTGTGCCGCGCTCGTGCATGTCATCGACTGCGCCACGGTCGAGCCCGGCCGCGATCCGCTGACCGATCTCGACGTGATCGAGAACGAGCTCGCCCGGTACGGCGAGCTCGCCGGGGTGGATCTGTCGGACCGGCCGCGGCTGGTGGCCCTGAACAAGGTCGACGTGCCCGATGCGCAGCAGATCGCGGAGTTCGTGCGCGCTGACCTGGAGGCACGCGACCTAGACGTGTTCGAGATCTCCGCGGCCAGTCGAGCGGGACTCAAGGAGCTGTCCTTCGCGATGGCCGAGATCGTGCAGGCACGCAGAGCGGCTGCACCCGCCGTGGAGGCGACCCGCATCGTGCTGCGTCCGCCCTCGCCGCAGGGCGTCGATCGCGACTTCACGATCGTGGAGCAGGGCGGCCAGTGGTTCGTGCACGGCGAAAAGCCGACGCGTTGGGTCCGGCAGACCGACTTCTCCAATGACGAGGCGGTCGGCTTCCTGGCCGATCGACTCAATCGGCTCGGCGTCGAGGACGAGCTGCTCGCCCGCGGGGCCGAGCCCGGCGACGATGTCGTCATCGGCGATGTCGACGATGCGGTCGTCTTCGATTTCGATCCCACGATCTCCGCAGGTGCCGAGGTGCTCGGCCGGCGGGGCGAGGATCTGCGGATCGACCCGAGCACGCGCCGCACCAACAAGCAACGTCGCGATCAGCTCGCTGCCAAACGAGCCTGGGAGATCGAGGCGCGAGCGGCGCGTGAACGAGGTGAGCAGCCTCCGCCGAAGCCTCAGCTGGACGACGACCTGATGTGGTCGGCGGATGAGGAGTACGACCTCGACGAGGAGCAGTCGTCGTGAGCGAGCGGACGATGGGCGCGTCCTCGCGCCGGCGGGTTATCGGTGAGGCGGTGCCGGCATGAGCCGTGTCGTCGTCAAGGTCGGGTCCTCGTCCTTGACCACGGACGACGGCCATCTCGATCCCGCCGCGATCGGTCCGCTGGTCGACGCCCTCGCGGAGGCGCGGGGCCGCGGCGACGAGGTCGTGCTGGTGAGCTCGGGGGCGATCGCCGCCGGGCTCGGCCCGCTCGGGTTGGGGGCACGTCCCCGCGACCTGGCGACGCAGCAGGCGGCGGCCAGCGTGGGCCAGGGCGCTCTGCTGGAGTTCTACGCGCGCAGCTTCGCCGAACACGGGCTGCGAGTCGGCCAGGTGCTGTTGACGATCGACGACGTCACCCGCCGGAGCCATTACCGCAATGCCCATCAGACCTTCGCCAAGCTGCTCGAGCTCGGCATCGTCCCCGTGGTCAACGAGAACGACACCGTCGCCACATCGGAGATCCGCTTCGGTGACAACGACCGGCTGGCCGCGCTGGTCGCGCACCTGGTCCACGCCGATCGTCTGGTGCTGCTGTCGGATGTCGACGCGCTCTACACGGGACATCCGTCGCTACCCGATTCGGTGCGGATCGAGCGCGTGAGTGGCGAAGACGATCTGGTCGAGGTCGACGTGACGCGGGTGGGGTCCGCGGTCGGCACCGGCGGCATGGTCACCAAGATCGAGGCCGCGAGGATCGCGACGGCGGCCGGTGTCCCGGTCCTTTTGACGAATGCCGCCCAGGCACACGAGGCGCTGGCCGACGAACCGGTGGGTACACGGTTCGAGCCGACCGGCAAGCGTCGGCCGGCCCGGCTCCTGTGGCTGGCCCACGCGAGCGAGACCAAGGGCAGCCTGGTGCTCGATGACGGTGCGGTCCGCGCGATCACCCAGGGCAAGGCCTCGTTGCTGGCCGCGGGGGTGAGCGGCGTCGAGGGCACGTTCAGCGCGGGCGACCCGGTCGACCTGGTGGGGCTCGGCGGCACCGTCGTGGCCCGGGGGCTGGTCAACTTCGACGCGACGGAGCTTCCCGCGATGGTCGGTCGCTCGTCCCGTGACCTCGCCGCGGCTCTCGGTCCGGAGTACGAGCGCGAGGTCGTCCACCGGGACGATCTCGTGGTCCTCTAGCTGATCGAACTGCGGTTCCAAGGCATTTCGGCAAAGGGGGTACCCCCCTGTCGAGGGCCTTGGAGGGGGTGTGTAATGTTCTTCTTGTTGCTGAGAGCGACGGAGCGCAAGGCCGAAAGGCCGGGGGCTCGGCCTCAGAACCACCTCAACCGAAACGGTTAACGCCAGGAGCCCTGTGGGGGTCCGGAAACTAGCCGCTGACAACGGGGGGTGCGATCACAAGAAGGCGATTTGGTTCGCTGGATATGATGGTCTAGGATAGACAAGCTGCTTTCGACAGCCTTCGAATGAAGGCCGGTCGTTGGTGTGCGTCTGATGTTTGATAACTCAACAGTGTGTCATTTAGTCGACGATTTTTTGAATTAATTAGGCATCCTGCATTCGTGTGGGGTGTCTCGATTCCGAGACAGTTTACTGCCAGTTT